>JAITCL010000144.1 GCA_031283105.1 Treponema sp.
GTTAATTGAATTGAGGTACTTGCCGTCAATTTGAAAATTGGAACCGCCTATCTCAATGGTCAACAAATCATTATCAGGAGAAAAAGTTATCCTTCCGTTTTGCGAACCATCCGATGCAAGAATCTTAAACCAGCGTCCTTCCGGCTTTTTCCCTTCTACGTCTTTTAGAGTCTGCTCATATTCTTTTTGAGCCTGTAGGTCTTTATCCCTCATGGTCATCGGTTGCCTCCATCTCTGAAAGTAAATCCCCCAGGGCCTTGTAAATTGAATTGAGGTATTGTCCTTCAATTTTGGTACTTGCCGTGCCTGCCTCAATGGTGAGCGTGTCATCTATCGGGTTATAGGCCATCCTGCCGCCCTGGGAACCGTTCTCCGCAAAGATTGTGTATTCTTCTCCCTTTGGGCGTTTTTCTTCCAACTCCCGCAGAGCCTGTATATGCTCATGCTGCATATTGAGTTGATTGCCTCGCTTGGTCATCGGTTGCCTCCGCTATTCTGTTTTTTCAAACATTTTTTTCAAAGCCTCATAAAGCGGCTCTAAATCTTCCACGCTGAATTTGTAACCGGAACCGATATGGCGTCCGCCGGAAATATACATTTCAACCATGTCTTCAACAGGTAAGTAAATAATTTTCCCTCCTGTCCCGTTTTTACAAACAATGTCAAACTGTTCCTTTTCCGGTTTTTGCGTCTCAACTATTCTGGCCGCTTCCCTGTATGCGGCGGCCTGTTTGCGCTTATCGGTAATGCTCATTGGTCCCTTCCTGAAAATGTATTAAACGTCCTTTGATATCCAAATCCTGTTTTATCTCCGCTCATACCACCTCCAATTTGATTAAACCGTTCCTGCTTTTAATCATCAAGGATTTTATTCAATATATCCCTGAGCGATTTTAATATATCGCCCTTTAAAATTGCGAGTTTCCCATCGGTATGAATTGAAAGGGTGTCGTCTTTAGGCATATATTTCACGCATCCGGCAGGCAAATTGGATTCACGTTCAAGCGTGTATTCTATATCGGGCGGGTCTTTGTGATTTTGCGCCGCTTCTTTCATGGCCTCGTCATGTTCTCTTTTCTGTTTTAACAGAATATCTCTACCCATTTATTCTATCTCCCTTACACTTAATATATACCTTCATATTGTAACCGCTCATCAAGTCCATGCAGTCGCCCAGATACAGCGTGGCGTTGCCTATCTGTTCTACTCTCATTGGTATACCTTTTTATCTAATCCACCGATATAAAACCTTCTGGATTATCATCTATTTTTTTCTGTGTTTGTATTGCTGTTTTTAATATCTCATAATAATCATAGTCTGGGAAATGTTTTTTCAGTTCAGTATACGCCCTTATTGCTGAAGATATATTTTCATCTCTGATGCCTTGTTTTTTCGCTTCTATAATAAATTCTTCTTGGTTCATACTTTCTCCCATTTCCAATGAAAACTGTCCAGCATAATATCAAATACACTTTTCACTATACCTATTTTTTGTTCATCAGTCAATTCATTAACATTTAACTCTGCTTTTTTTTCATTTTCTAATCTTCTATATGCTCCAGACCATTGCATTTGTATATCGTTTTTTGGAGGTCGCTTCCCTCCACCAACCGATAAAGCCCATACTTCTTTATTCGGAAATATAATAGTCATTTTATCTATCGCTTTATTATCACACATAGTAACCATGTCTACGTCTGCTGGAAGTGCGCCTTTCAAATGACAGTGCATAATATCAACACTTCCATCATCTGCACCTTTTATAGCATTAAAAAAATCTTTCGGCGGTATATTAGTTCTGCTTGTTCCCCCTTCCCATGATCCAAGAACCGTATTGCCATCATGTGAAAGAAGCGTTGCTATTTCACGTTCTTTTCCCGTTCCTTCTCTAATAATCCATTCCGCTTCTTTATGTACAGCTTCTTTGTATGAGAACCCTGAATAATCAACATTTTTCCTGTCAATTTTTATTGCTGGAGTTTTATTATTAGGGAAACCGGGCATTGCCACAGAAATAAAATCATCTTGTTGTTTATCCCCCCCCAGCCCATTCCCCAGCGCCCACTCCTCAATCTCATGCGCTCCCGGCGTGTCCTCGCCTTGCACGTAGTCCCGCAACTGCTGGATAAACTCGTCATTGTCTTTCATGTGCGGCTCTACAAGGCAAAAGCAGTTATGAACCGCAATGGCGTGTCAGGGATGGGTTTTCAAATATTCCTCAACACCTTCTAATCCGCCTTTAATCAGGGCGTTCAGATAGTCCACATCGACAGGTTCAAATCCCCATTTAATGCAGGCAGCATTTGGATATTGTGGTTGTTCAGTTTTGAGTATGTAGTGTTCTCTATCACAAAAGTGATACCAGCTATCGCCAGCATCATATATGAGATTATTTTCACCGCATTTCGCCAGCAACCGCATTTTTCCCACCTTCTGTTTGTCATTATATACCACCATAGAAGCTATATCAATGGCTTTTGCGTTGGCTTTTTTTCCCCATTCGCTGCCCTTTATCACGGGTATATTATTGTTTTTTATAACCTGAATGAACCGCTGAAACGCCGTGTCGTTTTCCTTTTCGGCAAATACGGAATCCTTAATAACGACGGCTTTTACATCGCCCTTTCTTAAATCTATGCCGCCCCAGACTTGAGCCTCGACATAGCTGTTGGTATTTTCTTGCGCCATAAGAAAGTTATATAAGTTATTTCCAATATCAAACCCCGGCTTTGAAAAAATCGAAGCAGCGTCATTCTTAAAACTGCCCATTCCTAGTATAGAAGAATTGCCCAGCGTATAAGAAGCGCGTTTTCTTGCCTGGTCGGTAAATACCCATGCAAATCCGTCTTCGCCCTTGCCTTGGCCATAACTATTCGCATTTCCTTCCAACGGATGATGCTGTGTAACTTCCGTATATACGGGACGGTAAACATTTTCAATGCCGTAGTTTGTCATATCGGATATGCCTGGTTTTTCGCCGTAAGTAGACGCTTCCCCGATAAGCCTGCGTTCCCAGAAATTTCTAAGATTTTCACCTAAATACCCCTCTGAAGTTTCCGTCTCAAACTGTGTTTTTATCCGGGGGTCTTTTTCAAAATCATCAATATTTTCAAGGAATCTATCCAACGGATCATGCCTGACTACCTCGCCGGTTTTGATAAAATCGTTCACCTCTTTTATAAAGCTGTCTGCCGTCTTGTCGTATTTTCTTAAATAATCATCCAATTCCTTTTTTACGTTATCAGGTATCGGGCTATTACTGTCAATGTAATTCATTGACTTTTCATAAAACTGCGTAAATTCTTTCCCAAACCGCTGTTCAAAATCTTGATATTCACCGCTAGGAGGTTTTGCAAACTGCGACTCCTCCCCCAGCCCATTCCCCAGCGCCCACTCGTCAATCTCCCTCGCCCCCGGCGTGTCCTCGCCTTGCACGTAGTCCCGCAACTGCCGCACGAACTCGTCATGGTCTTTCATGCGCGGTTCTATCATGCAGTCGCAATTACTATGGCGGTAAGGCGGGATAGTATCCGCCTTGTACGGCCCCGCGGCGGCTATATCAGGGCAGTCGCAGTTCCACGTTCCCCGACCCGGCATGAGTATCCAGTCGTATTCTCCGGTACAGCCGGGGTTGCTCTCACCATCCTCCACGGCGGCTTCTTGCAAATGCCGGTACTTCTCCGAGCGGAAAAGCCGCATGGCGCGGTAGTCAACGCCCATCTTGCCCAACCGCCTGGCGTATTCCCGCGTCCCCGGTTCCAGCTTGCCCCATCTGCCGGGGAGAACCTGCGGGCCTTCATGTATATACGCCATGAGATCGGCGGCAACGGTTCTGACATCCCTCCCCTGCGATACGCCGCCCCACACCACGTCTAAAATCTTGTCCTCGGTATAGTTGACCGTATCCCACACGGACTTGCTCAGGGAAAATGACTGCCGGAAGGTGTAGTCAATGCGAGTGTCTTTCCACTTCCCTTCCGGTCGGTATGTAAAGCCGGTCCCAACATACTTTTTCTCCTTAACGTTTTTCACCACGTCAAGAAACGGCTTACTGTTGGCGATTTTTGTCCGCGCTATTTTCGCCTCAAACATGGCGGCTATTTTGTCTTTGCTCATGCCGTGTCCCGGTACTTTGTCCAGCGTCTCAAAAATGTACCGCTTTTCAATGTCAGCAACCAGACGGGCGGTATTAGCACGTCCGTTCAGTATCAGCGTCATCAGCCAGTTATACAGTTCCTTGCGGGGAAAGGCGGCGCGTATCTGTTCTTCAAGAAACGGCTTGAAACGGTTCGCCCTGACAACTGCGGCGATCTTGGCAATGATATGAACGTACTCCTGCCTGATTTTCCGCTTCCCGGCGATCACTTGCCGGGCGGTCTCTCTTCGTGCGGCGATATAGGCTTTTTTATGCTCGGCTTTGGTCACGTGTTTTTTTCTTTGCCCCTTCCATGTCTTGAGCGTCACCGTCCAGATCGTCACCGTCTCCTTCCGTTGAATCGTCAGTCTGTCCGCCGATGTCAGGTTCACCGTCAGCGTCCGGCTCATCTGCCGCCGTTTCATCCCTGGCGTCATACATGTCGCCCTTGAGGTGCAAAGTGTGATCCGTCAGCATCTCGTACATCCCGTCTTTGATTTTGTTCCGGGTGCGTTCAGGCATATCCGGGTAAAACTTGTCAATGAAGTATTTAATATCGTCATATCCCATAGAGGCGGACTGGATAATCGAACCAAGCCCCTGGGTAAACATCTGGAAAATCTTCGCTTGGACTTCCTTGCTCACCATCTCAAATTGATCCCAGTCATTCCGTACTTCGCCGTAGCTGGTCTGCTCCATAAAGCCCTTGATGGTCAATGACTGGTTAAACAACTGGGTAAAGGCCCGGTTCAGTTCTCGCCGCAGTCCGTGGATATAGGCGATTCCGAGGTCTTTCTGGGTGTCGGTACTGGCATGGTTGCCGGTCGCCAGCCCCGGCCAGAACAGTTCGGGAACGCCGGAGCCGATAACGATCAGTTTGTTGTTGGCGTTAATCGCTTCGGTGTGCTGCCGGGTCGCGTCCGCCGCCAAATACAGGAATTCTGTTTTTTCCTGATCCCCAGTGTTGATGTAAAAATCATCCTCATAGGGGTCTACATAGTCCAGTTTCTCATAGCCGTTATTCTTGAGCCAATCCGCGGGGGTAGCGGTGTGCTGTACCAGTTTCGGCTTAAATTTTGCCAGTATCTCGTCCCGGCTTCGCTGTATGTCGTGGGTTGATTTGAACAGGCGAAGATTGCGCCCGAAAATCGAATGCCCCCGCCACTCGTTCTCTTTGCACTCATGCCCGAAGGGAATGGGAATAAAGCCGAATGGATTGTTCATCTTGACGTTTTTCAATTCTTGTTTGTTCTCGGTATTGGTCCACCATATCTGGATATAATCCCTACCTATGCGCCGCTTGCGCTCGGCGTATTTGACCTGATTGTAACCGTCAACATATTTGAACATGACATGATCCCACACCACGTTGATCTCGTTGGTGTCAAGGTCAATTTCAATGTCAGTTACGTTTTGATCTGGTATTGCTTCCCAGATAACGCGCCCCAGCTTCTGGCTGTACCTGCACCAGCGCCATGACGTGCCGATGAGGAGGTACGTCTGCACGATAATCGGGCATTCGTCACATTGAACGTCCAGTATGCTTTTTACCGCGTCCTGGGTTTTCTTGTCAGGAGCTTTCGGCGTGGGTATGCCGATTAAGTTGGTCGGTACGCTTATCGGGGTGTACGCCATCGGGGATGCGAATTGCAACTCCGCAACCGTGCCGTAGAACAGGCCGTACAGCAGGTCGGTGTTTGCCGGATACCCGCCTGACATATCCACGCTCTGCGGTCGGCTGGCGCGTTCCCGCCGCCCTAAGTCCCGCTGCGTTTCACCGCCCTTTTTCCAGAACCCCAGCGGGCCGATCAATTTCTGAAAATGGCCGCCCTGTAATACGCTCTCGCTCATAACCCCTCCCTAAAATGGTTCTTCCCTGAACCGGCACATAAACCGCCGTATGGAATTCTACCGGCTATATTCCCGCCTAATCATCTCTCCTGCGCCGCGCCGCCATCTGCTCGCGGAACTCATTGTCAAGCACGGTACTCTTGCCAAACACCTCCCGAAGTAGCGAAGCCGCAGAGTCCGGCGCGTCATCATAGCCCCTAGCGTCAGGTTTCCAGTCCAATATCTGGTTCATATATTCCGGGTCTGTTTGCTCGTCCCATAGTATATCATGCCATGACTGATATAGGTAAGTGGAAATTTTTATTTGCTTGTTCATGTGTTCGGCGTAGGTACGGCATCGCAACCCCTGGGCTTGCAGGTCTTTTGCCAGAAATCCTTTATCAGCATTGCTTTCCATGATAATTTCCGAGCAGTGATATTCTTGATATTTCCGCACGATAAAATCGTACCAGTCCCGAACGTTACCTGCAAAAACCCAGCCGATGGCATGACCTTCAGGCATGATAGTAAGGGCGCAGGTGTCGCCCCCGCCATAAGCCGCGTCAATGTGGGCGACAACCCTGCCGGTGCGCCACGCCTCCTTGTCAAAGGGGCCGTATTTCGGGTCATGGAACAGCAGCCCTTCATCCGCTATCAGTTCAAGCTCGTAGTTTATCGCAAACAGGAAAGGGGACAGCCGTTTGCGCTTCTCCTCAATCTCCTCTTTTGGGATGAACGTATTGTATTTTGATTCGGGGTATTTGCTGACTTTGGTAAACGTTTCGATAACGTCCCAGCCGTCGCCCGCCGCCCATTTGGTTCCCAACCAGATAGTCAGCGCCCCCGGATCGACAATGTTCCCCGCAAGTTCCCTTATGCTTTCCTTTACTTTCTCCCGTTCCGCCCGGCTGATCTTGTCCTGAAGTCCGATAATGTCATCGGCGATTATCACGTCCGCATGGGCGCCGGTGATGGCCTGATCGATGCCCTTGGCCATAACGGACGGTTCAATGGCGGCGGTCTGCTTGAAATTGAATAACAGCCGTTCGCTGGTGTCCCGTATCTTGCACGGGGCAATGCCGTGCGCGAAAGTGAACAGCGATTGCAATTCCGGCCTGTCAAAAGCCTTCGACACCGCCCGCACTACCATACAGGCTTCCTCATGGGTTTTTCGCACGATAATAATTCTCGTTGACGGGAAAAACAGCAGGTAACGGATAATGCCGGTAACAACCACCGAAGAAGTTTTGAAACTGCCCCGGAACGCCATAAGGCCGTGGGAGCCTTTGGTATCCCAGCATTCTTTTATCCACTCGCTGTGGAGGGGGAGCAGCTTGTCATACCCAATAACGCGCCCCAGAAGGTGTGGGGTGCGCTTAATGGCGCACAACCAGCTATAGACTATTTTTTCATCTGGCTCTTGGTTTTTGTTCATTCGGTTTTGCTTTCGGTTTTGGTGTTGGCGTTTCTACAAAGGCCGCGTTCAGCATTAACAGGGTTTTTGGATCAATCGCGCCGATCTCGTGGTTGATTGTTTTTTCAGGCTTGCCGTATGCCCTGTCCAGAAGTTTTTCAAAATTGGAAATTTCCCCTTTTTTCATATCCGCAATTATTGACCTGAGTATGAGTATTATCGTTGCGGGCGGCTTGCCTTTTTTATCTTTCAGTACCGACTGTATTTCTTCCACATCATAGGCCAGCATACTGGAAATCAACGCCCTAATGTCGTCCAATGATACCCGGTTTTCCCTAATGTACTTTGCGAGCACGGAAGGCCGCCTGCCTGAATTCTCAGGCTGGTTTGTCGGTGAGAATTGGGTCTTTGCCCCGTCTTTGTATATGTCTTTTCGAGCCATAATAACCGATCAATAACCGATTCACGGTTATGATTCAGATTATACACCCATTCCGCAGAAAGGCAAGCGGAGACAGTGGGGGCGCGGTCTTAGCTGGGTTTTATTTGAAATTGAAATCCATTAAATCCAAATCGTCATCCAGTCCTATAATATCATCCGAATCAATCTTTTTCTCTTTGTTTAATATGTCTGATTTTTCGGTGTTTTGTAATTCATCGGTTTTATCCAGCATTACATATTTATACGGTTTTTTGAATTTTTTAACTCTTTCCAGTTCGTTTTGCGTGCCTTTGCTTTCCCCGTCATGTATAAGCAGTAAAAAATCGGAGCTTTTTATCACATTATCGCTTCTGTGTTCAAACGCCCCTTTTGCATATTTCTTTATATTCAAAAAATGCAATTCAAGTATCATTGAGTTTTCTTTAGCGAAGATTTGGGCTAATTGGCACACCCCTTTGGGCTCTTGCGTTGTTACGATAGTATCATAATGCTTATTCTGCCGCAGGTATTCCGCAATCTCCATTTTTACTCGGTTATCACTGATTGTCCTGCTCCCAAAAATCCCCAGTTTCACTGTTTTCCCCTTCAAGGTTTATTACTTCAATTTCCTTCCCGATTTTATTCGCGTAATCAATCACATATTTTGTGCCGTGGCTTTTACCGTCCCAAAAAGCCAGTACTTTGTCGGATTGTTGAACAATAACCTCGTTTCTTTTAAGCGGCGCACCCCTGCCGTATTTATTATATTCCGGGCGTATTACGGTAATATCTATGTGGTTGTCTACCGCCCAGGCCCACGCGGTTGTATCAATGCCCTTTGCCCCGCCGCTAATCACTAAATCCGGCTTTTCTTTGATGTAATTATCGAGATTTATATTATTTATATTCCTGCTTCCGATAATCGCCAGTTTCATTGCCGTTACCTATTCGGGTTTTCTTTCCCACAGAAGCGTCCCGTCTTCCAGTTCGATTTTGTCAGCTATGTTGAGCAGGCATATTTCTATGCTGTTGTCTTCGCCATAGTTGTATATTTTAACCGAATCGTCGGAGCCTTCGTGGAGCACCTCGACATCCCTGACTGTCGTGTAATATTCGCCGATGTAGTCCTCATCGCCCGGTTCCGTGTCGCTTTCGGCCACGCCGTGGCACGAATTGCATTTGATTTTCAGGCCGTTGGCCCATGTAATAATAAGCGGGTCTTTATAAAAATAATCATCGAAAATATACAGATATTCCATGTATTCTTGTTTAGTCATCTTTTTTCCTTCTGTTTACGCAACATTTCAATTGGTCTTGCGGGAACGATATGCGCCCTGTTTTTTGAGTCGTAGTGTATAGTCGCCCTTGTGGTCTCATAGTATTTCTCTGTTTTCGTATCGTAAAACTTCCCAATAACCTTGCCATAGTCTACCGTCTCCTTGTTTTTGCCTTCTTTATGCCCCTTACCCGCTCCATCCCTGAGCAATGTTTCGGCATCTCCCGTTAAAACGCCTGGATGCCCTCCTTTTTTGATTTCCTGCTTGTAATTTCTCGTGCCTTCAATATGCTTGTCCTGCAAGCCCTTCTGTATAGCCGCGCCGGAACGGCTGCCCTGAGTGCCTTCAAAAGCGCCATGCAGCGTGCCCCCTCCCATAGTTATATCACTCCTTTAGGGCTTTTGACCAGTGCTCCAGGGTTATTATTTCTATGCCCTGTTTTTCGTACTTTTCAAATATGCCCTTTGAGTAATACGGATAATTGACTATGGCATCCGGCTGTAAAGCTTCAACCATCTTTTCCAGCCCTTTTACGAAGTAATGGCGGTCCGTTTTGCTTTGAACACAGCCGTTTGTGCATACGGCATAAGTGCCGCCTTTTGCCAAGCCTTCAAACGCGAAATCATAGGTACGCTCATCCCCCCATCGCACGTTGGTAACTATGGGAATGCCGTTTTTTTGCAGCCAGTACCCGATTGCTCGGTTCCGGTACGTGTTCCATACCTGCATGGCCAGCGGCATATTCCGGTACAGGCTGAAATCGGGCGTGATTGCGCCCCGAAACCTTTTGAACAGCGGCAAATACCTTTCCGGCATATCCCACAGGCTTTCAAAGAAATAATCGTATAGGTAAAAATGCAGCCAACGGTCATATTTCTCGCTTCTTTTTGCCGCGTTAAAGGGTATCGCTTTAGACGGCTTGTAATCAGTTTTCTTTACTGCCGGGAATTCGTATACGCGGGAAAATTTTGCGCCTGTAACTATACCCGCGTTAAACACGTCAAGCCGTTTGTTTTTCCTCATGTCCTGCAATTTTTTTTCCTTTTTAAAAATTGTTTCCAGTTGTAAAGGGTTTTGGTGAATTTCATTTGCCAATTCCTGCCGACTGGGCAGGCGGGGCTTCCCCGTTCCGGCGTTTGAGAATGCGGCATAATAACTATTTAATAACCATTTGGTTATGATTCGATTATACATCAATTTCCGGGAAAGGCAAGCGGAGCGTTGTCGTCTAAAATGCCCTGCAAGCCCTCTGGGAAGCCCGTAGGGCCACCCTTTTCCCGTTTGCCGTATCATTACCTTTTTCATGTTTGAAGCCTGTTTTAAGCCGTTTTTATGGGTTTATAATTAAATTGAATCACATTTAATTTTTTTATATGGACTTGGCGCATCACCCCTGCGGCGACCCATGTTATGATTGACACCTATCCCATACTGACCTCCAAAATTAAATTTTTACCCCTGCCTCTTTTAATATTTTAGCATACTTTTTTCCCTCTCCATTTCCAGTATGTCCTCTAGCCCTATTCCGTGAATAGATTCTATTTCCATTTCCAGTATGAATTCCCGTAAGGGTTTGCCGTCTTCTTTGTAGTTGTCCAATAATTCATCCAAAGAATTATAAGGAATCGGATCCTTATTTTGATGGTTTAAGGCAATCGAAAATTCACAGCCAACTGTTTCATTTGAAATAAAATACTCTTTGCCGTTATAAGCTAACTCTACGGAATTACCGCCAAAGTTAGTAAATATCATACGAACCTCTTCTATGCTCTCAAACATGGGAAAATCTCTCATTTATTACCCTCCAGCATATTAATATCCTGCCGCTTTTAGTATTTTAGCATACTTTTTTCTTTCTTTCGCCACTAATTTACGCCCTTCTTTAATTCTTTCACCGTCTTTCCAATAATGTATATGTGGTTTTCCATAGCCGTGATCATGGTCAAAGTCTATATCTAAAGATGGCTTCCTGTTATCCCCATATTCTCTAAACTTTTTTATTGCGTCTCCACTTTTGGTTAAAAGTAAATAACTTGTACCCGGCGTGTTTGACATATAGGGCAAATTTTGTTCTATATTTTTTCGTCCCAGTTTTAACCGTTCCAGCACCTTGACTCCGGCAATATACCCAATAGCCTTATACTCCTGTATCCTCTCACTAAGAGGCTTCATCATTGCGCCCCGACCGCCCATTATCCTAACCCGCCGTAATTAAGAATTGTTCTCTGCATTTGCATTATCTGTTCGTCAATGTCACCTTTTTGCTTTTCCAAAACAGCAATCGCCATATTCACTTCCTTTTCTTGTGCAGGATATGTTTTTTCATATAAATGCGCCCACACCTGCAATTTCCATTTCAAATCCTTTGGGAATGTTTCCCATTCGCCGGATAATTGTAAAAGCCGCCTGTTCCTGTAACACCATTCCCACCTGCTGCCATTTGTAAGTTTATGGTCTGTTAAATACCATTCAATATGTTTGCGCCATCTTTTTTCAGTTAAGCCAGCCCATTTTTTAACCATCAGCAAGCCTCACTAACTGAAACATTACATTTTGCCCATCTTTACGCTCATGCGGCTTGCAAGGTAAAAATTCATCCGGGCAATCGCCAGTTCCCTTTTTTGCGTAATAACATTTTTGGCAGCCTGTTTTTGGGTGTCTCGGTACTGCTTTTAACGCAAACCCTAAAGGTATTTCAAGAGGAATATAAAATGTCTCCATGTATTTTTCGTGCGCTTTCATTTCTTCGTCAGTCATTCTTTCTTCTCCCATTATCCTAACCTCCCTTTTAGTATTTGACTGTAACTGTCAAATTGAATAATGCGGGTTTTACAGCCGTCGAATGCTTGCTTTATCGGTCTGCCATAATTAAGAATTGTTGTCGGCTTTAAGACTTCCAGCATTTTGTTAAATCCTTTGATAAAATAATAAATGCTTATTTTACTCGAAATACATCCATTGGTACTTATTGCAATAGTGCCGCCTTTTGGCAGTCCTTCAAAGCAAAAACTGTAACTGCGCTCATCGCTCCAACCGGCGCTTGGAATTACGTCAATGCCGGA
>JAITCL010000056.1 GCA_031283105.1 Treponema sp.
TTTTCTTGTTATCAGGGACATGGCGCATGAAATGTTTGATGATGTTTCCACAGTGTATGTTACCGGAATGCCTGTTATTTCCGCTTCCATAAACGAGGAAGTAAACGCCGATTTACGCCTTCTGGTTCCGCTTGTAGTGATCGTTGTCCTGACAGTTTTATTTTTTTCGTTCCGGTCATTTACGCCTGTTGTTCTTCCCTTGTTAACGGTGCTTATCGCCGTTATCTGGTCTGTAGGGTCAATGCCGCTTTTCGGCGTAAAACTTTCCGTTATAAGCACTGTGCTGCCTGTTATACTGGTCGCTGTGGGAAGCGCTTACGGTATTCATGTTGTAACCCATTACCTTGGCGAACGGGGAAAGGGCGAATTAAACCGTGAAGAGCATTTTACGCTTGTTATGAGCGTGTTACGCAAAATTATTAAGCCTGTGTTCCTTGCGGCGCTGACTACGTTTGTTTCGTTTTTCTCGCTTTGTTTTTCCTCCGTACTGCCGATAAAGGAATTCGGCGCTTTTTCCGCGTTAGGCGTCATTGCGTCTTTCATTACCGCTGTTACGCTGATACCCGCCCTGCTTATAATACGCGGCCCAAAATCAATTGCGAACCGGAATAAAACAGAGGGCCGCATGGATAATTTCCTTGCGGATAATCTGGTCATTGTTTCCGGTAAAAAAAAGACAGTCATTTTTATTGCTTCATGTTTCCTTATTATTTCCGTGTACGGTCTTACAAAAATTAACGCGGACAACGCCATGATCGAGTATTTTAAGCCTGAAACCGGACTTGCCAAATCCGACCGTTTTATCCGCGAAAATTTCGGCGGCTCAAAAATTGTGAGCGTAGTTATGCAGGCCGGCAGCGATGAAATTATTTTGCGCCCCGATACGCTCGCGGCTCTTGACGGGCTTGGCGCTTATCTCCAGAAAATCCCGAATGTAGGCAAGATTATGGGTTTTACCGACATGGTAAAAAGAATCAACCAGGTCTTGAACGCCGGTTCGGATCCTGCCGGACTGGAAAGAACAGAAGATAATTCATCAGCGTTTGGCGATTTCGGTTTTGGTGATTTCTGGGATGATGACGATTATGGGGAAATTACGGATACTACAGCGCCAATAATTGAAGAAAAAGTTTTTACCCAACAGGAGTTTTTTGAAATCCTTGATATGGCGTCTTCCGCGTCCCGCGACATGAGCGCGAATGAGCTTGTTCGTGAATTAAAACGCAGGGTAAATTATGACGGCGCGGCGTATTATGAAATACCCGCCGATCCCGCCCGTTACGGCAAAGACAGCGATGAGGAACTTCAAAGGCTGGTATCGAATTACCTTGTCCTTCTTTCAGGTTCAATATCCGGTTACGCAAATGATCCATTGCAGCCAACGGCTATAAAATCAACTATACAGCTTAAAACGCTTGGCATGGAAGACTCAAATGGAATAATTGCCGCGATAAACCGTTATCTAAAAATACATACTCCGCCTGATGTAAAAGTAACTGTAGGCGGCGCTACGCTTGTGGAAGATTCATTGAACCGCCTAATCGTGCAATCCCAGCTAATTTCGGTGCTAATTTCGATTATCTGCGTATTTATTATTGTTGCCGTTTCAAACAAATCGCTGACAGCCGGCCTTATCGGCATTGCGCCTCTTTCTGTTTCAGTTTTGATTAATTTCGCTGTAATGGGATTCGCCGGTATCAAACTTAACCTGGGCACGTCAATGGTGGCGAGCGTATCAGTGGGGATTGGAATTGATTACGCCATTCATTATCTTGAAGCGTTTAAGCGCGAATACAGGAAATCAGCAGGAATGTCAGACAGCGGTTTTTTATGGCGTACCTTTAACTCAAGCGGTAAGGCGATTATTATTAACGCTGTTTCCGTAGGAGCCGGTTTCGCAGTGCTGTTATTTTCGCGGTTTAACATGCTTGTGGATTTGGGATTGTTAATCGCCATTACAATGTTCTCAAGCGCGCTCGTAAGCATTACTGTTCTTCCGGTGCTGCTTGTGCTGTTAAAACCGAAATTTATAACTGAACAGGAGTTGCTTAAGGCAGGTGTTTTGTAATATACAGAAATTTGCGGTAAATTACAAACAATGCGATTAACTAACGCCTGCGGCATAGAGAATACAAAATGACCGATAGAGAAAAAAATCTTGTAAAAAATTATCCTGAAGCCGATGCTTTTGCCGGAGCGGCGGCAAGCGTCTGGAATGGCAGTTCTTCGCCGGTAAAAATTGAAATGGTAGTTAAAGGCAGACTATATGACGAATTAAAAAAATTGTTGGACAAAGATATTCAAACCGTATTCCTTACGGACAGCGACATACGGCATATTAAGAAAAAACATGGAAGTAATGAAGCGGCAAAAGGTCAGATAGATATAACTCCTGATGATTTTGCGCTACTCCCTCTTGTATTAAATGAATTCGACAAAGTAGAACATGATTTAACTGACAAAATGGGATTTAAAAAACTGCTCTTTCAAAAAAACTGCGGGGGATTAGTTTATCTGGCAGCCGTTGAACGAGGGGAATACAAAATGGAAGTACGAACATTTTGGAAAATGCGCGTCCCAAGTGCCTCGTGCTGACTGTCTCCAGTCCCCTTGAGCTTACGTCCGAAACGACCTTGGGCGGCTACTTTTAGTATTATCCCTTAAACCTGAAATGTCAAGGTCAAAAAATTCTTTCTCCCACTTTCCCCAAGCCCCTCTCTCACCCTGTAGACATTTTTCTCGCTTTTCCCTTGCGTTAGCTTGCGCACCCTGTTTAATAATGATACAATAAAGGCATGGAGAAAAAAACAATACAGCCAAACCCGGAATTGAGAGATAATCTTGGCAAGTTATTGCTGGATATGGCAAAATTGACGTTTGCCAGTTTCATTTTGGGCGGCATATTAAAAGGCGAATTGCCACAGAACATTTTAATAGCGGCAGGCTGTATTGTTTTTCTGATATTTGCGGTCGCTGGCTTGGTATTGACTTCAAGAAAAAAGAACAGGGGGTAATTATGTGGTTAGTGGTATTTATGGCAATTTGTTCTGTTCCTCTCATTGTTTTGGCTTGTATAGGTATATGGCGTGAAAAACGTTGGGAAAAATACAACGAAAGCACTGCTGCATAAGCAAACGCCTAATCTCAACGCTTGTGTTGAGTATTTTCCTCCCCCCAAAAAAGGAGAAAAAGGCGCTATTTTGGGACTTGACACCCCCCACCCAAAAGTGCTACAATAACCCCATAGTCCGTTGGACATCTGTTCGAAGAACACCCGCCCGTTGGGCGCGCCCGCAAGGGCATACAAGGTTATCCATAAGGAATTCTTTCTTATAGGATACCGCCAAAAACTTCCGGCCAATCAAGTTTGAGACGCCGGACGCACAAGGAGACCCGCCATGACCAGTAACCCGCACCGGCGCTTAAACAGCACACCGCAGCCCGCATTTTTTCCCCCCCCCCCCCCCCAGATGTAGTCGCTAAATCACTCCAGGTCATCCAGATATTTAAGAATATTCTCATCATAGCGTTTTTGCCGCTGGCTATATTAAGCGGGTGCGCGGGATCTGATTCGCCGTCCGGGCCAACTAAGGTGACGGTGACGAAGGATGTGACCGTAAGTTTTCCGGCGTTTAGTGTTGCCACTAGTATAAATTTTGCACCTACATACACACCTGACGGCGGTTGGGGAGAACATTTTAATGCTTCTGATATTACGTATACCGTAACAGTAACAGGTACAGGAGTATCCAAAACTTATGATAGCGGTACCGGGTTTGTTGCAAAAATAAGCGAAGACGGGTATCCCGATGGTATATACACTTTTACACAGACTTTCACGGCAAATGGCAATACAGTAGGCAATCAGATTATTAAAGTAGAGGTGGCATTCAATTGGTTTGGGCAATTACAAAATGCTACTGGAATCCCTTTATCCCCTCAAGCTATTCCTTCTGTGACTTTGAATCTTAGCAAGACGGTAAGTAAATGAGTTGTACACGCCTGGTGACAGTCACCTTCTTAACGGTGTCAGTCACCATTTTGGGGGGTTCATGGCGCATAGGTCAGAGAACATGGCGCACGGGTCAGAGAACATGGCGCATGGGTCAGGGAACATGGCGCACGGGTCAGAGAACATGGCGCACGGGTCAGAGAACATGGCGCATGGGTCAGAGAACATGGCGCATGGGTCAAAGAACATGGCGCATGGGGCATTTGCCCTGGCCGCCAACTAAAAGGAGGAAACGATGAGTCACGATTGGCTGCCGAAAAGGCGCGAAGAACAGTTGGCTATGGCGAATAAATGGGTGACCGAGCTGCCCAACCACAAGGGGGCGTGGACGGTCACTTCCGCCGAAATCACCGAGTTGAAGGAGCTTGCCGACACCGCGCAGGAAGCGCTGAACCGGCTGGTGTCGGGCAGCGCGGTGGACGTGGCGCGGGCGCGCGAGACCTTTGCCGCTCTGGTGCGCCGCATGCGCTTTCTGCACAGCCGCAAGTTTTTCAGCCCTCCTATGGAAGACCCCGACTACGTGCGCCTGGGGCTGCGTCCGCCCGACCGCGTCAGAACCGAACATACGGTGGTGAATGAGCTTGTCGAGTTTGATTTAAGTCTGCGCGGTATCCGCGAGATTGTTGTTAATTTTTGGGTGAAGGGAACTGACCACCGCGCGAAGCCCGCCGGTTACGACGGCGCGGTGCTGGTCTGGGACACGCTGGACGCCCCGCCCGAACGCCCCACCGATCTTGCCGAACACACTATGGCGAGCCGCACTCCGCACATCATCGAGTTTGATGAAGCCGACCGCGGCAAAACCGTTTACATTGCCCTGTGCTGGCAAAATGAGCGCGGTATTCGCGGCCCGTGGAGCGAGACGCAAACGGCGGTGGTGCCGTAGGGTAAACGCATGGTGCCGTGGTACTCCGTGGTAAAAATTATTAAGTTAATATGGCATATGCCTCACGGACGCCTTTCAAGACAAATTCCGCATTTGCTGCACAAAAGCCGCTTTGTCGGGGGTGTTGAAAAATGCCGAACCGGTTACCAGTATGTCTGTTCCGGCGGCGACAGCGGCGGCGGCGTTATTGGCGCGTATGCCGCCGTCAACGGAAAGCAGGAAGTTAAGGCCACGCTTCTGCCGTTCAGCCGCCAGAAAGTGAACCTTCTCCAGACATTCGGGTAAAAACTCCTGCCCGCTAAAGCCGGGGTCTACCGTCATTACCTGTATCAAATCCACGCACGGCAGTAATTCGCTGAGCATGGCGGCAGGAGTGGAGGGGACAATGCTGATACCCGCTTTTTTGCCCATGCCCCGAATATCACCAAGAAGCCGGTGGGAATGGACTGCCGCCTCAAGGTGGAAGGTAATGGAATCCGCGCCCGCTGCCGCAAAGGCGGCAACGAGTGAATCAGGCGAACGAGCCATCAAATGGACGTCAAAAAAGGCGGAACTGCGCCGTCTAAGGTCTTCCACCAATTTGAAGCCGAAGGTCAGAGTCGGCACAAATTGCCCGTCCATTACGTCCAGATGAACCCAATCCGCCCCCGAAGCCTCAATTTGAGCAACCGCTTCGCCCAGATTGGCAAAATCCGCTGCAAGAATCGACGGCGCAACTATAGTTTTTCCCATATTAATCTCTATCCATCAGCATAGCCCTGAAAGGCGGTATTGTCAAACCGTCAATAAATGGTATAATATAGGGGTATATTCTAAAGTATGATGAACGCGGAACAGCCGGTAGAGGGGCTTATTCAGAAAGCCTATAACAAACTGAAAGCCTCAGACGCCGAGGGCGCGGCGGCATTGCTTGATAAAGCATTGCAGATTGACTCTGACAATAAAGAAATCAAACACGCCCTGAAGTCGGTTAACTGGTGGCTTGAACATACTGCGCGGGTTAATGAGATAAAGAACCCTTATGAAAAGGGCGGCTTTATCCTTTCCCAGCTTAAACAGTACTACAGTTTTCTGGACATTGTTGCGGATAACTATGATTTGTGTCAGTATGCAGTGCGGCGTTATGTGTTTTCCAGCGCCCTCAGTTGTTTTCAAGACCTGCTGGGAGATGGGGTAAACCAGCACGACCCCGGTTTGTTGCTGTTGGTGGGGCGCTGTTACAAAGGCGTAGGCAATTACGATGAGGCGCTGAAATACCTTGAACAGGCGGTGCGTTTCAAACGTGAGGACGGTGAGACCCTGGCCGAATTGGCGGATGTAAACGCCCTGCTGGGCGAGGCCAGTACGGCAAAGGCCCTGTTCCGCGAAGCGTTTTTTCTGAACCCCGAAAAGATTGATTTACGGGCGATGGAATCGGAGATGGTAATCCGGCTGCGAGACAGGCTGGCCCAGGAGAAAAACTACCGGGAAGAAGAATTGCGCGAATGGATACCGGTATACGGCAGATTATGGGGGGTATTTTCGGTCAAGCGGGAGCTAAAACCCATTGAATTCGGCAGGCTCAAGCAGTCGATTTTTACCCTGGAAACCGAGTGCCGGGGCAATCCGAAGCAAAGCGCCCTGCTCAAACCGCGGCTGATTAACCGGTACTTTTGGCTGATAGATTATTATGAAAACAAGCGGGAAGACCCCGAACTTATCGAAGAGGTCTTGTTGAAAATAAAAGTTACCGATCCGGAAATTTATGAACGGTATATCAGATAAGGAATTATGAGGAGAAAAAAATGGCAGAAACAGAAACGGCAGAAGCAGTGCAGACAGAGGGCGGATTACCGGAAGAATCATTAACCCTGCTCAAGAATATACGGGAAATGCTTAATGAGGAAAAATGGACACGGGCCGCCCTGAGCAATTATTCGACCAGCCAGTTCAAGGATTTCGACGCTCTGCTCAAGGAAGCCAAAGACCTGCGGGTAATTGACGAGATGAAAAAAGACTGCGACGAGCATCTTTCCCACTCCAAGAACAGCATCATCGCCCTGTACCTTTCCGGCATGGTAGCGCTTTCCCGCCAGATAATTGACGATGCGGCAATGATCAATCTGGTAACAATTTTCGCCGACAACCATAAATGGGGCATCGTAAAATACCTCTGCGAGCGTATTCTTGATTACGGTGAATCAAAATTTGCCCTGCGAACCCTCATTGACGGCTACAAGAACGAGAACGAAGAAACAGTTATATACGACATCTGGGAACGCCTGATAAAAGTCGATTACGAAGAAGCGGATATTGCCAAGTCTCTTGCGGAACATTATGAAAAAGAGGGCAATAACGAGGCGGCGGTTGATTACTACAAAAAGGCGCTGCACCGTTATATTAACAAGGGGCTTTTTGCCAATGTCAAGGAAATTTGGGAAAAACTTCTTCTCTATTGTCCTGAAGACATTCACTTTTTCCTTCATGTGCAAAAAAAAGTTGCAAAAAATATCAGCGAAGAAAGGGCGATTGATCTTCTGAAAGCCGTATACAGTTTCTGCAAGGATCAGGATGTTGATATGGCTATCACCATTCTTAAAATTGTTCTGCAGTACGATGAAAAAGATTACCCCGCCCGCAAAGAAATTGTTGAATGTTATAAAAAGAAATATGCCAGCCACAGCCAGCTTGAAGACTACATTCGCATTTCCAACCTTTCCCAAAGTTACCGCAATGTTCATGAGGCCATTACCGATTTTGAAAAACACATTGCCTTTGACAAGGGGAATTTTGTATTTCACCGCACATGGGGAGTGGGCAGAATAGCGGGTATTCAAGGCGACGAGATCAAAATTGACTTTGCCAAAAAGAGCGGCCACACCATGTCGCTTAAAATGGCGGTGGGGGCGCTGCAAACTCTGGCAAAAGATCATATATGGACGCTGAAAGCCACATGGAAAAAAGAAAAACTTTTGGAAAAGGTAAAGGGGGACATCCCCTGGACGCTGCGAACAATCATAAAAAGTTTTGGAAATTCCTGCGATACCAAGCGGATAAAAGCCGAACTTTGCCCCAGCGTACTTTCAGAAAAAGAATGGCCTTCGTGGAATGCCAAAGCGAGGGATATTCTCAAGTCTGATCCGGGTTTTGGCGTAAGTCCCGACAATATCGACATCTTTACCGTCCGCGAACACCCGATAAAAGTATCGGAAAAACTCTACAATGAATTCAAGGCCGAACGGAATTTCTTTGGCCGCGCCGCCACCATCCGCAGTTTCGTCAACCAGAAAGACGCAGAGTTGGATTCTGAATACTTTGCCGAAATGTTTTCATACCTCACTTCTTTTCTGAAAACTTCAAATCAGGCAGGCGAGCAGTCAATAGCGGCTTACCTCCTGATCAAGGAGCTGGCGGTTAAATATCCCCATCTGGGGGCAAATCTCCCGCTCAACTTTGCCGACATCATCAGGGGGATAAGCGATATTCCCGGACTCTTTCAAAATCTCAAGGATAACCGGTTCAAGGAAGAATTTCTTCATCACCTCCAAATGTTTATTCCCGGCTGGGCGGACATTTTTGTGGAGTTGTTCCCCCGTACCATGATCACCGCAATTATTAACCAGCTTGAAAAAGAAGGTTACCATGAAAAACTCACCGCCATGACGCTTGACTGTTTTGACCACTTCAGAGACCGGCGCGAAGCGGTAGTATGGCTGATTAAAAACGCGACTTCTGCCGACTGGTTCAAAGCGGCGAATATCAACCTTGAGCGGCAGCTTATCGTTCTGATCCACATTCTTGATCTGACTTACCGGGACATTGAAAACCAGCGGGAAACCACCGAGGCCCGCAAGATTAACAAACAGGCATACACGATTCTCTTTAAGGAAGACGTTCTTGGATCATTCATTGACAATGCCGACGATGATACCATTACCCGTCTTTATACTTTTATCAACGATGTAAAGAACCTTGACCCGCAGGACAAGATAAACCTGAAAAGCAGGATACAAGACCGGCGCCCGGACTTCAAGTTTTCTGAAAGCGTGGAAAAACGGATTTCCCAGGGACTTACCGTTACCAGAATCAAATTTGATGAAAAGCAAAAACAGCTTGCCCATATTATGGATGTTGAGGTTCCCGCCAATTCCCGGGAAATTGAAGCCGCCCGGCTGCATGGCGACTTAAAGGAAAATGCAGAGTATATCGCCGCAAAGGAAAAACAGGTTCTGCTCAATACGGCGGCGGAAAGACTCAAGGAAGATATAGACCGTTCCCAGATATTTGATCCGGCAACTATTGATACCTCCAGGGTATCTTTTGGAACCGTTGTTGTTTTACACAACGAAAGCAAGGACAGGAAGGAAGAGTACACCATACTCGGCCCCTGGGAGTCAGAGCCTGAACACAACATTATTTCCTATCAAACTCCCTTTGGAAAAGCAATGTTGAGCAAAACGGTAGGGGAACATTTTAATTTCCTCAGCGACGGCGAAAAGAACCTGTATACGGTAGAGGCAATAAAGGCCGCCAATATATAGATTTATATTTTTTCGGTTGAAATGTTTACATTTTTTCGGTTGTGTTTTATACTTTTATAAGTACCATGAGCGCTTATTGTAACCGTTTTGCCGATAAAATCCTGCAAAACCGTCTTCGCGATGCCGGGGCGGTTTTGATACAGGGCGCCAAAGGCTGCGGAAAAACAGAAACCGCAATCCAGGCGGCCAAAAGTACCGCACGGCTCGATGTTGATGATGAAATACGAGTCCTTATGGAATTTGATCCAAAATTGGTGCTGGAAGGGCCGGTTCCCCGGCTTATTGATGAATGGCAGGAATATCCGCAAATATGGAATTTTGTGCGGCGACAGGTAGATGACCGGAAAAAGAAAGGGCAGTTTATTCTTACCGGTTCGGCAAACCCCGAAGAACGGGCACGACTTCACTCCGGCTCGGGGCGCTTTTCCATTATGAGAATGCGGCCCATGTCGCTGTATGAACGGGGCTGGTCAACAGGAGAGGTCAGTCTTTCCGGTTTGATAAAAGGCCGTATTCCCCGTTCTGAAACGGCAGATTTCAGCCTTGAAACATTGGCGGAAAAACTTACTCTGGGAGGTTGGCCAAGCCTTCTGGGCGTCGGAGGCCGTAAAGCGCTGCGGTTCATGCAGGATTACATCACGCTCCTTGCGGAAATAGACATAAGCCGGGTTGCCGATAAAAAAAGAGATCCTCACAAAGTTCTGCGTCTTTTGCAGTCGCTGGCGCGGAATATTGCCACTGAAGCGTCGGTTCTATCCCTTGCAAAGGATACCGCTGGTTCGGGAAACAAAATGGACGATGAAACGGTAACCGGGTACCTTGATGCGCTTGAACGCCTTATGGCGCTGGAACAGCTTCCCGCATGGACTACCCATATCCGGTCATCTGATACTCTGCGTAAAGCGCCTAAACGTCATTTTGTCGATCCGTCCATTGCCATAGGGGCATTGGGCCTTTCCATTGACAAGATACTTGCGGATTTAAACTATTTGGGATTTTTGTTTGAATCACTGGTAATCAGAGACCTGCGAATCTATGCGGAAGTGAATGACGGCAAAGTCTTTCATTACCGCGATTCCCGCAATATGGAAATTGACGCCATTATTGAATACCCCGATAATACCTGGGCGGCTTTTGAAGTTAAAATGGGGTTCAGCGCCCAGGATGAAGCCGCCGCCAATTTATTGCAATTTGCCGCCAAAATAAATCAGGAAAAAGCCGGGGCTCCGGCAGCGTTAACAGTAATTACCGCAAATGGGCGCGCCTGCCGCCGCAAAGACGGCATTAATGTTGTACCTTTATCTGTTTTGACAGCATAAGGTTAATCATGCCGCTCGGCCCAGTAGTCTACCGTGAGATTACCATCTGAGAATTTTCCCGACATAATGGATATACTGTCGGTGGACTGTTCTAGCGCATCATCCACTTCTTCCCATGTAAAAAATCCACCCTTATTCGTATTATTTATAATATAAATATCTAAATCCGTAAAAGTATCATTTCCGTCGTAGGCTTCAATGTCGCTGGGAATGAAAAATGGTAAATTGTAGCGAATTATTTTATACAAAGGCACTTCCGCTTTTCCGCCGGATATTATCGCAAACTTAATCTTTTCAACTGATAGACGACGCATATTGGTAAAGCCATACACCTCAGCATAACCAGTTTGAGGAATTTTTACCCAACAAGCCGAAAAGATATACCTGCCATTATATTCTTCCGGAATATTGATGATGGTTACCTTTCCTTTCGCTTCCGGAATTATTTCGCAGTTTACCGTGAAATTCCCATTTGAGAATTCTCCCCACATAATGGATATACTGTCGGTGGACTGTTTTCGCGCTTCATTCACTTCTTCCCATGTAAAAAACCCACCCTTATTCGTATTATCTATAATATAAATAGTTAAATCTCCAAAATCATCATTTCCATCGTAGGCTTTAACGTAGCCGGAAAATGATGAAGCCCTGCGATTTATTTTATACAAAGGCACTTTCGCTTCTCTGTCGGATATTATCGCTAATTTAATTTTTTCATTCGGGCGGCGCATATCGGTAAAGCCATACACCTCAGCATTACCTGCACTGCAAGCCGAAAAGATATACATGCCATTATATTCTTCTGGAATACCGCTGATGGTTATCTTTCCTTTCGCTCCCGGAATTATTTCGCTCTCCTCTACATCACACCCGGTAGCCATTATCACCAATACCAGCGTCATTGCCAGCCAGAATTGCCTGTTTGTAATAATTTTCTCCTTATACTTTGATATAAAAGGTATTATAGCACACAACTCTATTGAATAGTTGTTTTTTTTACGGTAACCCCAGTTTTTCAAGGGTTCTGCGGGCTTTGGCGGCAAGGGATTCGTTTTTGTCAGTGGTAATGGCCCTTATTTCATCGGCAAGACCTGCCAAGCGATTGTTGACCGCCATGTCCAGGGCGTAAGATCTTTCTATAACTCCGCTGTTTTGCATCAGGCGGCGGGTAACGGTTTCCATGTTGGCGCTTTTTGTTTCCCCGATTATCTTCAACAGGCCGTTATACAGGGCGGTTTGTTTTTTTTGCTTTGCCTCATCCAGTTCCATGACAAAACGGTCAAGAAACTTTTCCGGCTGAAGCTGCATGATCATTTCACCGGCGACAATCCGCACACGGTCATTGTTTTTACGTTCGATAAAAAGGTCTTCCAGTATTTTAACCGACTCGCTATCCGCTATCGCGCCGAGGGCGCGGATGGAATCTTCTTTGACAGCGGGAACCTCGTCGCGCTCGGCGCGGAATTTAAGGTAAGGGACGGCTGCGGCAAGTTTGCGCTGACGGCTGGCCTGCGCCGCCGCAATGCGGGTGCGGTAATAGGAATCCCGAAAAGCGTCGAGTATCGCCTGATCAACGGCCTGGCCGGAAAAAGGCCCCAGCGCGGTAACGGCGGCGGAACGGAGATTGGGGTCGCCAGCGGAAACACAGGCAAGTATTGCGTCAAGACCAGCCTTATCGGCAACTTCGCTGCCGGCGCCGATTTTGGCAATGGATTCAAGGGCGGCCGTGCGCAGACCAGCCCGCTCTTCACTGTTAGATGCAATGCCAGCGAGAAATTGCACCGCGCCGGCGGAACCAGCCGCGCCCAGCGCGGTAATTATTTCGCGGCGGTTTTCATCATCGGGACTGTTGTTTTCATAAAAATCAACAAGGTATTCCGCGGCATCATCGGCACGGCCGCCGCCGCTGATTCGGCCAAACGAGCGTAAGGCCGCATTTATAAAACGTTTTTCACTGCTTTCAATTAATTTCCGCAAAACCGGCGCTGCTTTTTCCGCTTTGACCTTGCCGAGGTAGTCAATCGCCGCGAGAACCGTTTCATTTTTTTCCTCGCCCCGCTCCTCTATGGCGCGCATAGCCCGGTCTTCAAGACCGCTTTTCTCCCGTTCGCCAAAAAAGGAAAAAGCCCCGGCAAGTATCTTCTGGTTGCGGGTATTTTCCACCAGAGCGGTAATTTCCTGGTCAAGGTAGTCCGCCCCTTCGGTTTTAAGGGTTTGTATAAGGTTTACAATCTCCGTTTCTGTCCCGTATTTAACGGTGTTGTACCGCACTTGTTCAGTGGAATTATTTGATTGCGCTGCGCCGGATTCATCCTGTGCGTACAGCACCGCGCCGATTAACAATGTCATTACAAAAAAAATCTTTTTCATTCGGTTCCTTCCTGATAATGGGCAAGAAAATTTTTCTTAAACGCGGAAAAGCGGTTCTCCTCAATGGCGCGGCGGGCATCCAGTACCAACTGGTTAAGGAAAAACAGGTTATGGTAACTTGCCAGCATGGAACACAGTATCTCCCGGGTTTTATACAGGTGGCGCAGGTATGCCCTCGTGTACTGACGGCATACTTTACAGGCACACTCTTTATCTATCGGCATAAAATCCATGCTGTTTTCGCTCTTTTTCAGGGCAAAGGGGCCGCTGCGGGTATATACCCTGCCGTTTCTCCCCTCCCTGGTGGGCAATACGCAATCAAACATATCAATGCCATTTTCTATGGCTTCAAGAATATATTCCGGCGTTCCAATACCCATAACATAGCGGGGTTTTTCATCGGGCAGCAGGGCGGCGGTAAGGGCAAGAGTTTCGGAAAAAACTTCCGGCGGCTCACCTACGGAAAGCCCCCCTATGGCGATGCCCGGAGCGCCGTCGGCAATACAGGCCTCGGCGCTGCGTTGACGCAAATCAGGAAAAAAATTCCCCTGCACAATGCTGAATAAACTGCCCGCATAGCCTTCCGCCCGCCGCGTTTCCCATGTTTGGTGCGCCCTTGTCATCCATTCGGTCGTTATTGCCAGCGCCTGTTCCGAATCTTTGCGGCTGCTGCCCCAGCCGCTGCACACATCCAACTGCATCTGAATATCGCTGTCTATGACGCATTGAATTTCAACCGCTTTTTCCGGGCTTAAAAAATGCCGGGAACCGTCGATGTGCGACTGGAACCATGCCCCTTCGGAGCTTATCTTACGCAGGGCGGAAAGCGAAAAAACCTGAAAGCCGCCGGAATCGGTTAATATATTCTGGTCCCAGTTCATAAAACGGTGCAGCCCCCCCGCGCCCGCCATAACTTCCATGCCGGGGCGCAGGTACAGATGGTAAGTGTTGGAAAGGATAATTTCAAAACCAATTTCTTTCAGGTCTTCAACGGTCATTGCCTTAACCGTGCCGCTCGTCCCAACGGGCATAAACACCGGTGTAGCAACTGTCCCGTGGGGAAGCTGCAAAACGCCGGTTCGGGCGGACGATGCGCCGTCGCGGGCAGCTACGGTAAAAACCATGTCAGGTTTTTGCCCACCGCAGCAACAGGAGGCCAACTGCAATAAAGACCACTACCGGGAACCATGCCCCGATAACGGCGGGAATATAACCCAGCTTTGCCATCATCATGGTTATCATTTCCATAACATAAAAAACAACCGCCGCCGAAAGACTTGCCAAAAGGCTCATTAACAGAATATTTTTTCTGAATCTGCCGCCCATTGAAATTGAAAGGATCATCACTATCAATGAAACAGTGGCAAAGGAAAACCGGTGGTAAAGATCCGCCTGCGCCTCAATGAACGGCAGTCCCGCGGCTTTAAGGTCTTTTACCAAAAGCCTTTCCTGCATGACGGGAAGTTCATCAGCCTTGACCGCATGGCGTCTGAAAGTATCGGGCTGCTCCCGGTAGGTATCCGTTGGGGGAAGGATTCGGGATCGAAGCAGATCATCAGCATCCCAATAGTAAATGATGGGATTAACCAGTTCCCAATACTCACCAGTCCATGTCGCCCGTTGTGAACGTACCAGCGAAATAAAATCTCCTCGTGAATTCTGCTCCACTATACTTATTCCGTTAAGTATCTGCGCGGTATGATCGTAATAATCAACTGAGTAGATAAGCTGCCCGTTCCGCGCCTTAATCACAATGTCGGAATTACTCTCGGCGGACTGCTGCTGTAAAAAATGCCGCGCAAGCCCGTTCTTTACCTGCATCGTAGGTATGACGACATTATCATCAAAAAAAAATGCAAATACCGAAGCAAAGACCCCGATAAACACCAGCGGCAGACTAAACCGCCAAAAGGGAATCCCCGAAGAAAAAATTGAAGTAAGCTCGTTGCGGGCATACAGGTCTCCCAGAGTATAAGCTGAGGCAAACAGCAGGGATATGGGCAGAGCGTAGGAAAAACTTTTGGGCAGGAAGAACAGGCTTATCTTCATGATCTGGGCAAAGGGAACCTCATAGTTAAGATAGCGTACCAGATTTGCAAACAGATCAATCAACGAAAGGAGGAACATAAACATGGCGCTGGCTACGGCAAAAATGGGCAGAAATTGGCGTATCAGGTAGCGATCCAGTATCATTATTCTCATTTCACTATCTTGATAATAGCCAGAACAAGCCCCGCCGATAAGGCTAAAATATTGGGCATCCATATTGACCAGAAGGGAGAAGTGTTGAATCGTATTCCCATGGTCTGCCCGCCCACGAGCAGAACCCAGTAAAAAACCGATATGATTAGCCCGAAAATAAAACCAACGGTCTGCCCGCTTCGTTTTGCCATAAGCCCCAGAGAAACCGCGAGAAAAATAAAGGAAAATGCCCCAAACGGGATGGAGAATTTTTTGTAGAATTCAAGCCAATACAGGGAAAGACTGCGATCATTTCGCAGGGATTGCAGCGCCTGCACTTCCCGCTGAAAAGCGGTAAATTGGCTGGTTCTGCGGTTCCAGCTTTCCGCAGAAGGCCCGGCGCGCAGGGTCTCCTCAAGGGCAAGGGCCAGAACGGAAACCTTGTTATGTCTTTCATTCAGGCGGACACCAAGATCGGCGGTTTTTATTCGTATTTCCTTGAATACATCAACAGAACTCATCTCGCGGGGGCTTATCGTTGACATCGCCTGAATCAGATCCTCCTGCGGCACCCAGTAGCGGAGAGAACCGGCGGAAGCATAGTCGTAATCTTCACGGGCAATTTCCTTGGAAGACTGGACAAAAACCTTGTTCAAATCCAGACTCAAACCGCTTTTGCCCGCGTCTTTTAACTCGGCGTTATTCGCCATAATAACGCGGCGCTCGCCGTCGCTGGTTCTATCCAGTATTAACATATTGTCGATGGCATTGCCGGTGACATTACCGGTGACAATCACCGTGTCTTTAAATTTTTTAACCGAATTGGCTTCCAGTTCCAGCGCCGGGGTAGAAACAAGAATACGCCGATACAGGCGGGCAAACTGCAACGTTCCCGCGGGAAGGAGTATGTCATTGGCAATAAATGAAAACAGGGAAATAACCACTCCGACGGTAATGGCGGGAATAAATACATTCCGGTACGAAAGCCCCGATGACAGCATCACCAAAATTTCATTGTCGCTGGAAAGCCTTCCAACCGTCATAAGCGTTCCGACAAGGGAAGCAAAGGGGGCGGACATGGCAATAACTCCCGGCAAAGAAAAAAGCACCAGAAGGGCAACCTGATTAAAGGGAACGTGTTTGGTCAAAATATCCTGGGCCATAAGCAAAAGCTGGTTCACAAAAAAAATGAAAAAGAAAAAAAGAAAAGAGATAAAAAAAGAAAAAAAAGCCTCGGTCATAATATACCGGTAAATGGTTAAGGACATGGCGCGGGGGCTTTCCCCTTCCCGTTCTTTCCAAAAAAGTAGTTTTTCAATGGAAAAACGCATCCCTTCCCCTTTACATTCCGGTAGAACCAAAACCGCCGCCGCCCCGGCCTGTTGCGGAAAGTTCCGTTGTTTCCTCCGTAGCCGCGCGGGAAACCGGGGCAATTACCAGTTGGGCAATGCGGTCGCCGTCTTTTATTATAAAAGCCTCTGCGCCCAAATTCACCAGAATAATATCCACATCGCCCCGGTAGTCGGAATCAATAGTACCAGGCGAGTTAAGTACCGTTACGCCAAACTTAATAGCCAAACCTGAACGGGGCCGCACCTGACCCTCAAAACCTTCCGGCAGTTCAATTCTTAAACCTGTCGGAATTTTAACCCGCCCCAGCGGTGGAATGGATACATCCGCCGCAAGAAAAGCCCGCAGATCCATGCCAGCTGCGCCTTCACTGGCATATTCCGGCAGCCGCACCCGCGGGTCAATTTTCGTTATCTTCAGCGTCATATACAGCTAACGCCGGGGCGGTCGGTTTCCCGGACGCTCATCACGGCTTCCCTTGTTGAAACCGCCCTTCCCGCCTTCATTATGACCGCCGCTTGAATCCCCGGCAGGCGCGGCGCCATTGGGATCAATAGCGTCTATGTACGAAAGATTAAGCCTGCCCATTTTATCAATTTCGGTAAGTTTAACGGGAATCTCCTGCCCTTCTTTTACTACATCGGTAACCTGGGCAATGCGCTGGCGGGAAAGTTTACTGATATGCACCAGCCCTTCCTTGCCCGGCAGAATCTCCACAAAAGCGCCAAAGTCCATAATCCGTTTTACCGTGCCGTTGTACACCCTGCCCACTTCAGGGTCAGATGCAATGCCCATAACGGCGATTTTCGCGTCTTCCGCGTCTTTGGTGTTTTTGCCAAAAATGGTAACAGTCCCGTCATCCTCGGTGTTGATTTTGACACTGTACTGTTCGCACAGGGCTTTGATATTCTTTCCGCCGGGGCCGATAAGCGCCCCAATTTTGTCAATGTCAATCCGCAGGGTAACGATTTTCGGCGCATATTCGCTGATATGATCCGCCGGGCGGCTGATGGTTTGATTCATGATTGAAAGAATGTGCAGTCTGCCGCGCTTTGCCTGATCCAGCGCCTTGCGCATAATCTCCGGGCTGACCCCGGCAATTTTTATATCCATCTGGAATCCGGTTATGCCGTCCTGAGTTCCGGCAACCTTAAAGTCCATGTCGCCCAGATGGTCTTCCTCGCCGAGTATGTCAGATAACACCGCGTAACGGTCACCGGGACCGCCTTTGCCATCGGTGATAAGGCCCATTGCGATACCCGCCACCGGTTTTTTCATCGGCACTCCGGCGTGCAGCATGGAAAGAGTTCCCCCGCATACCGAGGCCATTGACGATGAGCCGTTGGATTCCATTATTTCGGAAACCACCCGCACCGTGTAGGGAAAATCCTCTTTTGAGGGAACCATCGCATCCAGAGAACGGCGGGCTAAATTGCCGTGGCCAATTTCGCGGCGGCCTGTACCCATTCTGCCGACTTCGCCCACTGAATAGGGGGGGAAGTTGTAGTGCAGCATGAAATTTTCCCGCTTGTCGCCTTCGATGTCGTCATACACCTGTTCGTCAAACACCGTACCGAGCGTCGTTACCACCAGCGCCTGAGTTTCGCCGCGGGTAAACAGCGCCGAACCGTGAGTCCGCGCCAGTATGCCCACCTCGCAGGTAATGTTGCGTATATCCTCGGTTCCCCGCCCGTCAACGCGGCGGCCATTGTTCAGTATTGATGAACGAAGAATCTCGTACTGCATTTCCTCGAACAGCGCGTTAAAGAACTTTTTCTGGTTTTCATCTTCAAGCTGGACGCAGTGTTGCGCGGCAAGTTCCGACTGTACCGCCTTGATAGCGTCATGCCGTTCCTGCTTGGTTGCCAGAAAACAGGCCGCTTCAAGTTTCGGGTAGGCGGCGCTTCGGATGGCATCACTGTTTTCCAGAACATACGAAGAAACCGCAAGGGAAAGCTTGGGCTTGCCGGCAAGCTCGCGGAGTTTTTCCTGCAACGCGCAGAATTCCACAATCATGCTGCGGGCTTTTTCCAGCGCCTCAATCATCAGGTCTTCGCTGACTTCTTGCGCCCCGCCTTCAACCATCGTTATACCGTCTTTGGTTCCGGCAACAACAATTTCCAGCGTGGAATTTTCAATCTGTTCATAAGTGGGATTGACCACCAGTTCGCCGTTCACCTGACAAACCCGCACACCGGCAATGGGGCCGTTAAAGGGAATGTCGGAAATATGCACCGCGGCGGACGCGGCGATAATCGCCAGCATATCCGGCGGATTCACCTGATCCGTTGAAAGCGTGGTGGGGATAAGCTGTATCTCCCTGCCAAAACTTTTTTCAAACAGCGGACGCATGGGGCGGTCAATCAGGCGGCTGACAAGAATTTCCTTGTCTTTGGGACGGCTCTCCCGCTTGATAAAGCCGCCGGGGATTTTTCCCGCGGCGTAATACTTTTCATTGTAATCAACCGTGAGGGGGACATAATCAAGGCCCTCCACCGATTCCGATGATGCGCAGACCGTGGCAATAACCGCCGATCCGGCATACTGGGCGAATACCGATCCATTCGCCTGTTTTGCAATTCTGCCGGTTTCAAGAACAAGGTCCTTGCCGGCAATTTGGAGTGTTACTTTTTGTATCATTATTTACGCAGACCCAGTTCCTTGATCAGCTTTCGGTATCCTTCGAGGTTGGTATGCTGAACGTATTTCAGCAGCCGCCGCCGTTTGCCAACGAGGATTAATAATCCCCGCTGACCGGACTTGTCTTTCTTGAATTGTTTGCAGTGGCCTGTCAACTGGTTTATCCTTTCAGTGAGCAGGGCAACTTGAACTTCCGATGCGCCGGTATCTTTGTCGTTTTTACCGAATTTGGTAATGATAGATACCACACTTTCTTTTGCTAAAGCCATATTTTATCTCCTATTGGGTACAACTATTAGGTTTTATCGATTCCAAAGGCCAGCCCAAAAGCCTTTCCGCCTCCGCCCGCCGTCCGGCGGCCAAAGCCTGCCTGATACGGCTGGAACTGACCGGCTGCCCCTCATCCATAACGGGCGGCGCAATCCAAACTTCTACTCCCCGCGCCCCGGCAAGACCCTGTATTTCCTCCGCTCCGGTATCCAACTGGTGTCCGCAGCGAAAATTCCGCCCCAAGGCAATCAGCTTTACCGCCTGACCGCCCAGCAGCAAATCGACAAAATCCCTGCCGCTTATTTTACTGAATTTTGGAGAAAAGTCAATCAGTACGGTCAGTTGTACGCCCCAAGCCTCCAAAAACGAGAGTTTTTGTTCCAAATTTATAATATCTCCGGTAAAGGCATCAGGTTTTAAGGTTTTTACAGGATTCTCTTTGAATGTTACCACGGTGGGGATGTGAGGGCTGGCGCATATCCGTTGAATCAGGGACTGGTGACCTTTATGTACGCCGTCAAAAACCCCGATGGTAAGAGCGAGGGGGAGTGGGGAGTAGGGAGTAGGGGATGGGGAGATATACTCTTTCCAGTCAATCACGCGCATAGACATATCCATACTTCCATTTATCGTTTGATTTCTCAATAACGGCGACAAAGGTATCGCCTGAAAAAAGAGCGGCGACGGCATTTTCCCCGCCAAATTCCGGCGAACCATCTTTTAGTATCTGCGCCAAAGGCTTGCCCTGAATAATTTTTGCGGCATCCGGCGGGGTAATATCAAAACAGGGAATGTCAAGATTTTTGAAAACAGCTTTATTTATGGGTCTAATTCCTAATTCCTCATTCCTAATTTCCCCACTCCCTATTCCCTCTTCCCTATTCCCTCCGTGTCCTCCGTGTTCTCCGTGGTTAAAAATTCTTCCCACGCTAACCGCATCTTCCAGCTTAAAACCCGCAACCTGAGTGCGAAGCAAAGCGGTCAAATGGGCGCGGCTTCCGGCTGTCAAAGCAATATCCCGCGCCAGCGAACGAATGTAGGTGCCGCCGGAGCAATGGACGAAAATTTTCGCATGGGGTGGCTCCCATGAAAGAAGTTTCAGACGGTAAATTTCCACCGGACGCTTACGCATTGCGGGGGTCTGTCCCCGGCGGGCAAGCGCCGAAGCCCGTTCCCCGTCAACATGAATCGCCGAATAAGCCGGGGGGGCCTGTTCAATTTTTCCGCAAAATTGGGAAAGGGCCTGTTCAACTGCTTCACGGCCCGGCAGGGGGGCGTTGGCAATGACCGCGCCTTCCGGGTCAAGGGTGTCGGTTTCGGCGCCAAAACAGATTGTGCCTTCATACTGTTTATCGCAATGGGTAAACCATTGGCTGAGTTTCAGCGCCCTGCCGGTCAATACCAGCAGCAGCCCCTCGGCAAATTTGTCCAGAGTGCCGGTGTGGCCAGCCTTGCCGGTTCCCAGAACGCGTTTAATGTCACGTAATGAATCAAAAGAGGTTGTACCGGGTTGTTTGTGCAGTAGAATCAGGCCGGAAGGGGCAGCCTCGTTATTTGGTCTTATTTTCAATATATGACAGTATACTGCACCGGCTATCCGGTAGTAAATATTGAGAGGGCTTACGAATGGTGCTTGACACCCGGCGTGATCCTGAAAAGTGCGTCGATCCGTGCGCCAAGGTGTTTGGTAAAAAAGCCCATGCACTTACCTATTCCGATCATCGAAATGAGCGTTCCTTCCCTTATACCGACAATCTTTTTGATGGTGATGAAGGAAATCACCGCCGCCGTAACAACAACCAAAGTATCGAAAGCGACTTTGATATTGTGCAATTTCCAGCCGGTCTTTTTTTCAATCGCCAGTATAAGCCCTTCCGCAGGCTGTGGCAGAATGTCAGCCCTGAGATAAAGCATTATGCCCAGACCGATTATGCTTATGCCGGCCAGCAGGAATAAGACCCGTACCGGATAGAGTTGCGGAACCGGGAACGCAAGGACATGGTTACAGAGGAAGACAAACCAGCCGAACATCAGGGCGGCTCCGGCCTGCAACAGGTTATTGATACGGAATTCCTTTCTCAGTATTGCAAGTTGTATCAGTACATAACAGGCGTATACGGCGCCGGTCATGAGACCATGATCTACGGAAAGAACCTTGCTCAAAACAAAGGCAATGGAATTGACCGGAGTGATTCCCATATCGGCTTTCACCGCCATCGCCACGCCAAATGCAAGTACGAAGTTTCCCAGAAGACAAAGCGCGGCGCGGCGGATAAACAGCGGATTGAGAAATTTTTCCTTAATCGCAATTTTCATATTATTTCCCAAAATCATTTTAAATTATATAACATAAAAAACACCATGAGGCAATCCGGTACATTTTTGGCATTGCCTCATGTGTCATTGAGCGTTATGTTTCTTTTTTTACAACAGGAATGCAAATATCACATACATTCCCTTTTTCGTCCATGCAATATTCGTCGTAAAGTTCATAATCGCACTTCATTCCGTCAAACTCATACCCAAGTAGCGCAAAGGTGCCTGATACCCGAATCGCATAAAAAGCAATGGGCAAGGTAAGCATCCGGGCGTGGAGATTTCATGCTCAGATTGCTTACCGCAACATTGCTCATTGTTCATTTGAAACAGCGGTTATGGTTGCCGCTAAAAAATAACTTTTTTTCCCAACAGACTAATGCAAAACGCAACTTCTCGCCATATATAGTGTAGAGCATAGGAAATATGCTATAATAACAACACAAACAGGAGTAGATTATGACAACAGTGGTAAATGAAAGGCCAATACCAACCGGAGAAGGACTTACCTTTGAAAAAGTGTGGGTAATGTTTCAGGAAACTGACCGGAAGTTTCAGGAAACCGAGCGGTTGATGAAGGAAAATGCCAAACAGTTCGAGCGGGAAATGAAGAAAAATGCTGAACGGTTTGAGCGGGAGATGAAAGAAAAGGCCGAACAGTGGGAAAAACAGCACAAGGAAACCGAGCGGATTGTCGGCAAGCTGGGCAACCGGTTCGGCGAACTGGTGGAACATCTGGTAGCCCCCAATATCAGGGAAAAATTCAATGAGATGGGCTTTTGTTTTACCAAAACCGCTATGGATATTGAAATAAACGATCCTGAAAACCCGAAAGCCTATGCCGAAGTGGATGTTTTACTGGAAAACGGCGACATTGTGGTAGCCGTGGAAGTTAAATCAAAGCCGAATGATAAAGACGTAAACGACCATGTACGGCGAATGGAGATATTGCGCAGTCATGCCGACAAAAAGCAGGACAAGCGGCGGTATCAGGGAGCAATAGCCGGAGCGGTAATGAGCGAGGCAGTACGCCGTTATATTCTGAAAAAAGGGTTTTACGTTATCGAACAAACTGGCGACACGGTACAGATAAATATTCCCCAAGGATTCAAAGCCCGCGAATGGTAACCGAAAAACAGCGCCGCGTTAAGCGGCGTTGACCAAATAAATGCGACACGTTACCGCGCACAATAAAGGCTCCCGTGTACAGTAATGCCGGCTTGATTTAGGTAGCCGAGCGCGCGGCGGGTCATCCATAATAACTGTATAAACGGCGGGCAGGCAAATCGAGTGTCAGAAACCAAAAATGACACCCGGCGTGACCCCTTATTTTCCATAGTTTTTTGAATCAAAGGAAGCCTTGATGTTTTGATTGATTGTGACCAACATCTGCGAAATTATTTCTTTTTTTATATTCTGCGGCATTTTTTGCAGATAATCTTTGGTTTTTGGCTTCTTTTCCTGCTTTTTTTCGGCAGTCTCAAACATAAATAGCTCATAAGAAGGTATTTCAAGAGCAAAGGCGATTTTCTCGATTTTTTCAAAAGATGGGATTCGTCTGCCCATTTCAATCTGACCGATGTAATTGGATGTTGTATCACATTTTTCAGAAAGAACCATTTGCGAAAAACCGCGCTCTTTGCGTATTCTCTTTAGATTAGTTATAAAAATCTGCTGTAAAGTCATTACTACAGTCTAATAGACGTATTTATTCAAAAATTTTTCACTTGTCATATAGACATATTTTAATTTATATATTATTATGTCTTTTAGATATATGTTAAGAAATTGTTCGGTGTATAAAAAAGTATACACTATCTGTTTTACTCAAAAAAACCGGATTCCCCGGATGGGAAAATATGCGAGAGAGAATGTATGTGTTTAACAACCAACAAAAAGGAGAAACTATGAAAACCAGAAAAATCAGTTTAGTACTGGCGGTTGCATTGGCATTTGCCCTTGCATTGGGGGCGTGCGACAATGAATCTGACCCACCGGAAAATAAGCCAACTACGGTGACGGTAACTAAAGATGTGACGGCGAGTTTTCCGGTGTTTAGCGTTGCCACAAGTGTAAATTTTACAGCTTCTTACTCTCCTTCTGTCGCTGGTGACGGATTTGAGGCTAACGACGTTACATATACCGTATATTGTGCCGAATTAAACCGTACTTATAATAACGGAACTGGATTTACTGCAAACATAAGTGATGGGTATACTGACGGTGTATACACTTTTACACAGACCTTTAAAGCAAGTGACGGTACAACAATAAACAGTCGGGATATAAAAATATTAATAGATTTTGGTTATTTTACGCAATTACAAGATGCCAACGGAACTCCCTTAGTTTATCAATCCATTTCTTTTATGCCTTTACATCTTAGTAAATCGGTAACTGAGGTGAATTAACTCCACCAGTCCGGGTGGGCACACAAAGATGACTGATACCAGAATCGCATAAAAAGCAATGGGCAAGGTAAGCAGTCCGGGCGTGGAGATTTCATGTTCAGATTGCTTACCGCTACATTGTTTATTTCTCTTCTTTATTTGCCAACTCTTCAATTTTTTTCACTAAATCAAAACCTTCCCGAATGCTGGTGTCGGCATGAAAACGCAGACGGGGGATTTTTCGTATGCGCAGGGCGGTGCCCAGTTGGGACTGGATAAATCCGGCGGCGCATTTCAAGGAAGCTGTCCACAGTAATAGAAGAATCTTTGCAAAGCGCCCATATTTTTTCCAATGCAGCGTCAAGACTGTTGACCGCTTCTTTTTGAGGAGACCAAAAAAGTTCAAGACGGGCGGTTGTTCCCGCCGGTATCTGCGACGGAATCTCAAAATCCAAATGCAGAAGGTGGTCAGCCGGGATGGTTACCATTTGTTCAATCGTCATAAGAAAAATATAGCATACAAAAGAACAGAGAACAAGCGGGCGGCACAATCACCACGTCAGCTCCCGGTACCGGCTGCCAACTCTTCAATTTTTTTCACTAAATCAAAACCTTCCCGAATGCTGGTGTCGGCATGAAAACGCAGGCGGGGGATTTTTCGTATGCGCAGGGCGGTGCCCAGTTGGGACTGGATAAATCCGGCGGCGCTTTGCAGGCCTTCGGCACAGCGTTCTATGTTGGCGTTTTCGCGGATATTGGAAACATAGACATCGGCAAAGGAAAGGTCGCGTGAAACATTTACCCGCGTTATCGAAACAAACGGTGAAACTCTGGGGTCTTTTATTGCGCCTTCCAGAACAAGGGCGCTGATCATTTCCTGGATAAGCTGCCCCAGCCGCTCGGTTCTGAATTCCGCCATGCTGTTTCGCCCGCGCCGCTATACGGCGCTGCTGTTAGGTATACTGAGTTTGCGGGCAACCTCAATCATTTCGATGACCTCAAGCTGATCGCCTACCTGTATATCGTCAAAACCTTCAAGCCCGATGCCGCATTCGTAACCGGCGGCGACTTCGCGGGCGTCGTCCTTGAAACGCCTGAGCGAGGCAATTTTGCCTGAATGAATCACTATCTCGGCGCGGATTACATTGACGCTGGCGCTGCGCTTGACCGTGCCGGTTTGCACATAACAGCCGGCAATGGTTCCCGCCTTAGGCACTTTGAAGGTATTCCGCACTTCCACCGTTGCGATAATTTCTTCCCTGGTGTCGGGTTTGAGCATCCCTTCCATTGCCAGTTGAATTTCCTCAACCGCTTTATAAATGACGTTGTACTTGCGTATGTCAACTTTTTCCTGTTCCGCCAAAACCTTGGCTTTGGGCAGGGGGCGCACATTAAAGCCGATGATAATGGCCTTGGAAGCAATTGCCAAATCAACATCGCCCTCGTTGATGGGGCCGGGCAGCGCCTGTATGACATGAAGGCGGATTTCTTTGGTGCAAAGTTTTTCCAGGCTGCTTTTAAGCGCTTCCGCCGACCCCTGCACGTCGGACTTGATGATAACTTTTAGTTCCTGTATGGTTCCATCGCTGATCATGTCATGAAGATTGTCAACCGTCACTTTCCTGAAATTCTTCGCATCTTCAAAACGCTTCAGTTCCTGCCGCTTGGATGAATATTCGCGGGCGACTTTTTCATCCGCCACTACCTGCAATGGGTCGCCGGCATTGGGGATTCCCTCAAAACCGAGCACTTCAACCGGCATGGAAGGAGTCGCGTGGTTGAGCTTTTCACCCTTGTCGTTAAAGATAGCCCGCACCTTGCCCGGCCAGATGCCCGCCACAAAAGAATCACCAATGGCGAGAGTTCCCTTTTCTACCATCACCGTTGCCACAATGCCCCGCCCGTGGTCGATTCTTGATTCAAGAATCTTTCCTTCGGCGCTCCGCCGGAAATTGGCTTTAAGGTCAAGAAGCTCGGCTTCAAGGAGTATGGATTCAATCAACTTGTCTACACCGGTTTTTTGCAGGGCGGAAAGCTCGACAAACATTGTCTGCCCGCCCCATTCTTCGGGCATAAGGCCGATGTCCGAAAGCTGGCTTTTAACGCGGTCGGGATTTGCTTCGGGCTTGTCGATTTTGTTAACTGCAACGATAATGGGAACTTCGGCTTCCTTGGCGTGGTTGATTGCCTCAATGGTCTGCGGCATAACCCCGTCGTCCGCGGCGACAACCAGCACAACAATGTCCGTTACCTGGGCGCCCCGCGCCCTCATGCGGGTAAAGGCTTCGTGGCCGGGAGTATCAAGGAAGGTGATGCTGCCGTGGGGGGTGTCCACCATGTACGCGCCGATGTGCTGGGTAATGCCGCCAAATTCGCCTGACACAACATCGGCGCTGCGAATCGCGTCAAGAAGTTTGGTCTTGCCGTGATCAACATGTCCCATAACGGTGACAACCGGCGGCCTCGGCACCATTTCCGCGCCTTCGTCCGTTCCGGTGTCTATAACTGTTTCATCGTAAAGGCTGATAATTTTTACATCGGCGCCAAATTCACCGGCGAGTATCGTGGCAGTATCGGCGTCTATCTGCTGGTTAATGGTAACCATCATCCCCATCTTCATTAATTTTTGAATAAGGTCTGATGCTTTCAGGTTCATTTTTTTTGCCAATTCCGATACGGAAATAACTTCCATTATTTCAATGGACTTGGGCACCGGATTGGCAATATAGGTAATTTTCTTTTTGGTCTGGAGGAGTTTTTCCTCCATCTCAAGTTCTTTTTCCTTGCGGCTGTAGGTGGGCTTTTTGGCCCTAAAACTGCGTTTTGCCGTTTTACCTTCGGGCAGGGGGCCGGGAAGCGGGGCGCCTTGCCCGCCGCGCCCCATGCCCGGACGGGGCGCAAAGCCTGGCCTTCCGGCTCCGCCTGGCCGCGGGCCTCCGTGCGATGATGAACCAAAACCACCAGTGCGGCCTCCGTCATGACCGCCGGCGCCGAAACGTCCGCCGCCTTGCCGGGGAGCGCCTGAAAAATTAGACTGGCCTTGTCTGCCCCCGGTTCTGCCTGCCGCGCCGGCATGACCGCCGGAACCGGACTTGTTTTGGGGAGAACCGCCCGGCATGGCCGCATCATTATGGAGTTTTCTGCCGGCCGGCCTGCCCCCTACTCTTCCCGCTACTACCGCAGGCCGCTGGGCAAAGGAAAATGCTCCCGACGAATTTCCGGATGACGGTATGTTTGATGTTTCTCCGGGGGATGTATCCTTTGACACGCCATCCTGGCTTTCCTCCCTGTGAGACCCGGCAAAGTCAGCCTTCGAATCCTGATGGCTTGAGAGAACAAGTTTGGGCAATTTTTTCGCCGTTGACGGGGCGCCGCCGGGAGACTTCTTCTTGAGTACAATCTTGTGGCGTTCCCCGGATTTGGCAGTGCCCGCCAAAGGCGCCCCTGACGGCGCCCCCGGCGGCGCTTTTTCACTGCCGTGATCAGCTTGAGTATGCTTGATCAATTCGGCTTTTGGTTTTTGAGTACCGTCTGTTTCCTCTGCCATTTATTCCTCTTGTTCCTCTTCTTCCTTCTCATAACTCAATTCCAGCTCCGCGCCGCAGTTGGGACAGCTAATTGTACCGCCGGAATACTCCGCCACATCAAGGGCAAACTTGGTATGACATTCAGGACATTCTACCTCTTCCCCGGTTTCTTCATCGCCTTCAGCGGAATCATCTTCCGCAGATTCTTCCTCGTCAAACTCCGCCTCTTCGCCGGCCTCTACTATTTCAATAGACTCATCAATCAAAGCCCGCAATATCTCAATCTGTTCAGGAGAAATATTTTGCATTGCGTCTAACTGTTCCTGGCTGAGTTCGAAGAAATCTTCGATATAGTCAATGCCGTTATCAAGCAGCGCCTGCGCGACGGCGGCATCCACGCCGGGAAGTTCCGAAATGCGGGAAAGTTCTTCCGTTTCGGCATCGCCAAAAAGTTCGGAAACCGCCCGCCGTGATTCGGCGGCAATGTCCATCTCGGCAAACTGGGCGTCGGTTTTTACATCGATCATCCAGTCCGTCAATTTATTTGCCAGACGCACATTAAGGCCCTGTTTGCCGATTGCCAGCGACAAAAGGGAATCGCTGACCACCGCCAGCGCCTTTTTTGATTTGTCGCTGAGAATAATTACGTCTTTGACCTCCGCCGGCGAAAGAGCATTTTTAATAAAACGCCGCGGGTCGGGATCGTACTTGAGTATGTCGATTTTCTCTCCCTCAAGTTCTTTTATCACCGCCTGTATCCGCACCCCTTTCAGACCCACGCAAGCGCCAACCGGATCAACATCGTCGCGGTTGGAATATACGGCAAGCTTGGTACGGTAGCCCGCTTCCCTGACGATTTTATGTATCTCGACCGTTTTGTCGTAAACTTCAGGAACCTCAAGTTCAAAAATAGCCCGCACAAAATCGGGATCGGTGCGGGACAGCACCACCTGAAGGCCGGATGAGGATTTGTTTACCTCTTTGATAAGGGCCTTGATTCGATCATTAACATGATAAGTTTCGCGGGAAGACTGGTATTTTTTGGGCAGTATGCCCTCGATTTTTCCCAGATCAACATAAATCGTTCCGTTCCGTTCCCGCTGATAATAACCGATGATAATTTCGCCGACCTTGTCCTTGTATTCGGAATAGAGGCTGTCCTTTTGAATGTCCCGAATCGACTGATGGGCGGTTTGCTTGGCAAGCTGTATCGACTGGCGGTTAAATTCCTTGACGGCGTCTATCACCACGAGTATTTCATCGCCGACTTCCGCGTCCGGGTTAAGCTCCCGCGCTTCAAGAAGGTCAATCTCGTCAACCGGATTGTACACGTCATCATGTTCGACTACTTTTTTCCGTGACAGCATTGAGACTTCCCCGTCATCGTCAAACCTGACAATAGCGTTTTCATCGGTACCGAATCGTTTCCGGTAGGCGGCCAAAAGCATATCTTCAATGGTCTTTAGAATAAGCTCTTCCGAGAGGCCGCGTTCCTGGCTTAGCTGGCGGATTGCCTCCGACATATCAATGCCCAATTTATTCCTCCTGCGAGGGGTCCAGGCTGGCTTTGGCAACCAATGCGTAATCCAGCCGGAGCTCTCCCTCTTTTCTCCTTATTGTTATACCCTGCTCGTCAGCCGCTTCCAAAAGACCGGCCGACCAGTCTGAAATATCCGTCCTCCACAAACGCACTCCCCTGCCCCGGTAATGGGCAAGCTCCGCGCCGTCTTTCACCACGCGGTTTATTCCCGGCGTAGACACCTCCACCGAAAATTCACTTTCGGGAAACGCCTGTTCCAGCCGGGGCAGTATGGCGCGATGCACCCTTGAACAGTCATCGGTACCCAAAGACCCCGGTTTGTACACAATCGCCCGAATCTGCACCGCCGAAGGCGCTCCTGGCGGCAATCCTTTACGGGCCTTGGTCTGAAAAACATGAAGCTCTATAAGAGCCAGCCCCAGCCCCCGCACCACTGCCTCAAGCGACTCTCTGAGAGCGTCAGCCGGTTGATCTGCTTGTGCGGAATACCGCATTGCCTTTTCCTTACCCTATGAAAAAAGGGCTTTTTACAGCCCTTTTTACCCTGATCACTATACTGTCATACCCATACTAACACGTTATGAAAACAATGTCAATGGGCAGGAAACCGCTGATTACCACATCAACGGCTTCCCAGGGGAAAATACGCCGCACAAGAGCGGGAAACGGGAGTCGGACCCGCGACATCGACCTTGGCAAGGTCGCGCTCTACCACTGAGCTATTCCCGCGCTCAACATCAACCACCCTATCAAAAAAATCAAAACACGTCAAGCGCCCGAAAAGGGCTGCCGGAAAGGCTAAAACTATCCCCCGGCAAGCGGGAAGATGGTTAGCATAGGCAAAATGGTACGGGGTTGTCAATGTACACGCTCCGGTGTCTGGCATCTTTTTCGCAGCCTAGCCGCTTTAGCGGCGTACAGTTACAGTCCTGTTAAGCGCAGTGCCGTATTTTATATATTTACTTCTACATCTATTGGAAAATGATCAGAAAAAACTTTACACTCAAATTTATTAATATTTATATTATCTATATTAATATTATCATAAAATTGTTTATTTACAAAAATATAATCATTTTGCATATTATAATCAACCATTGTACTTCTTTCATTTTCATTATTATATTTTGTTTTTATACAATCTATAAAATCTTCTTCTAAATAATCAAATAAATCATTTCCTATATATTTATTAAAAATACCAATATGTGAAAAATTCCTGTTCATATTAAAATCACCTGCTATTATTATCAAATCATTACAATTTGAATTAATAATATTTTTAATGAAGGGAATTGTTTTTTGTTTTAATGTTTTATAATACTCAATATTTTGCCTTTCGCTATCATTTTTTATATATTCCATCATTTTATTGTGAATATTAATTACTAATACGTTAATTTTATTGAAATTACATTTTGTAAGTAATAAACCCATACCATAATCAAAATAATAAAAAGGAGTCCCATCGGAATTATATTGAAAATGCTCATTAAAATTTGAGATTATAACATTACCCCAATTACAATTACTATACAATGGCATATAAAATATTCCATACTTATCATTAAATATATCCTGAGATGCTTCCTGTAACAACCATATTTTTTTAACATTTTGATTTAAATTATTAAATTCTCTATTTATAATAGATTGTCCCATATTTATCCACCAACCCATTTCGACAGAACATTTTTCATTATTACCCCATCTTTTTTTCCATTGATTTATATTCCATGTTCTAACAAGTAATTTCATTCAATAATTCCTTTTTTTATTATAGCATATTATTATGTAACAATCTAGGCATTGCGCTTAACTCCACATATACGCCATAAAGCGTCATCTATATCCCAAATTTGCATTATATACGCATTTTACTCTTCATTGAAAATAATGGGAGAACAGTAAAAAGCAGACTTTACAGGCCGCCGGTAAATCGTTACAGTATCAATATCATGAAAGAAATTTCCCTTACCGGCATAAAACCTACCGGCGATTTGCACATCGGCAATTATTTTGGCGCGATAAAGCCCGCGCTGGAACTTGCCAAAACATACGACGCCCGCTACTTTATTGCCGATTACCACGCGCTCAATACCATGAAGAATCCGGTGGAATTGAATTCCACGATTCGGCAGGTGGCGGCGGGCTGGCTTGCCGCGGGGCTTGACCCTGAAAAGGTGATTTTTTACCGCCAAAGCTCCATTCCCGAAGTGTTTGAACTTACCACCATGCTCATGGCCTTTACTTCCAAAGGTTTAATGAACCGCGCCCACGCCTACAAAGCGGCGGTGCAGGAAAATAATGAAAGAGGCACCGACCCTGACGCGGGAATCAACATGGGGCTGTTTACCTATCCGGTGCTGATGGCGGCGGATATTATTCTGTTTGATTCCGACGTGGTGCCGGTCGGCAGAGATCAGGTGCAGCATATCGAGATGGCCCAGGACATCGCCCAGGCAATAAACGCCAACTATGGCAAGCCCGTGCTGAAGATTCCCCGCGCGGGGGTGCAGGAATATTCCGCCGTGGTGACGGGGCTTGACGGCAGAAAAATGAGCAAGAGTTACGGTAATACGATTCCCCTGTTTGCCCCGGAGAAAACCCTGCGTAAAACAATCATGCAGGTGGTGACCAATTCCCAGGCGGTTGAAGAACCGAAAGACCCCGATACCAGCCAGATTTTTTTGCTGTATAAACTTTTTTCCGACGCGGAAGAACAGGCCGCTCTTGCCGCACGTTACCGCGCGGGGGGCATGGGCTGGGGTGAAGCAAAGGAAGAATTGTTTCGCGCCGCAAACCGCGAACTTGCCCCGATGCGGGAACGTTACGATGCAATCATGGCGGACATTCCCGCTTTGGACAAAATCCTTGAGCAGGGCGCTGAAAAAGCCCGCCCCATTGCCGCCGCCACGGTGAACCGTTTCAGAAAAGCGGCGGGGATAGACTGAAGGTAACAATGGGAAACGCGACGGCATTAGCCGACATCGGCCTTATCGGGCTGGCGGTAATGGGTGAAAATCTGGCGCTTAATATGGAGAGTAAGGGCTTTTCCGCGGCGGTGTACAACCGGACTACCGCAAAGGTAGATGATTTTGTCCGGGGCAGAGGGGCGGGTAAAAAAATTACCGGCTGTCACAGTATGGCGGAATTGGCGGCAAATCTGAGCCGTCCTCGCAAGGCTTTCATCATGGTAAAGGCCGGAGCGGCGGTAGATGACACCATTGAGCAGCTTTTGGCGGTTTTTGAAAAAGGCGACATCATTATTGACGGCGGCAATTCCAATTACGAGGATACCATTCGGCGCACCGCGTATGTTGAATCAAAGGGACTGCTGTATATCGGCACGGGAGTTTCCGGCGGCGAGGAAGGCGCTTTGACCGGGCCTTCGGTAATGCCCGGCGGTTCTCCCGCGGCGTGGCCTCTGGTAAAGCCCATCTTGCAGGCGATTTCCGCAAAAGTTGAAGGCAGTATCCCCTGTTGCGACTGGGTGGGCGAAAACGGGGCGGGGCATTTTGTTAAAATGGTTCACAATGGTATTGAATACGGCGACATGCAGCTCATCTGCGAAATATACGATTTAATGAAAAATGTTTTGTCTCTTTCTGCCGCCGAGATGGGCGATGTTTTTGATGAATGGAACAAAGGCAGTCTGGGCAGTTACCTTATTGAAATAACCAGAGACATATTGCGATACAAAGACAGCGACGGCCAGCCCCTGGTTGAAAAAATTCTTGATACTGCCGGACAAAAGGGAACGGGTAAATGGACGGGCATTGCCGCGCTGGATTTGGGAGTGCCGCTCACTCTTATCGGCGAGGCGGTTTTTGGCCGCTGTCTTTCCGCCGCAAAAGCGGAGCGGGTGCGGGCTGCAAAGGTTTTTTCAGGGCCGCAAGCCGCGTCCCCGGCGGACAAGGCGGGCTTTATCAAAGATTTGGAAAAAGCGCTGTATGCCGCGAAAGTGGTTTCCTACGCGCAGGGTTATTTGTTAATGCGGGAAGCGGCGAAAGAGTATAAATGGAATCTGAATTACGGCGGCATTGCCCTGATGTGGCGCGGCGGTTGTATCATTCGTTCGGTTTTTCTGGGCAAAATAAAAGAAGCGTTTGACAAAAAAACGGATTTGGAAAATCTTCTGCTTGATCCTTTTTTTACGGGAATAATTGAAGACGCACAGGCTTCGTGGCGGCGGGTTGTTTCGGCGGCAGTGCAGAACGGCATTGCGGCCCCGGCATTGTCCAGCGCCCTCGCCTACTTTGACGGCTACCGCAGCGAGCGGCTTCCGGCGAATCTTTTGCAGGCACAGCGGGATTATTTCGGCGCACATACTTACGAGCGTATCGACAAACCCCGCGGTGAATTTTTCCATACTAATTGGACTGGGCATGGGGGTACAACGAGTGCGTCTACTTATACGGTGTAAATCATGAAAATTCTCATAATTGGTTCAGGAGGCCGCGAACACGCCCTTGCCTGGAAATGCGCCCAGTCATCAAATGTGGAACAGGTGTTTGTCGCGCCGGGAAACGGCGGCACAGCCACGGAAGCCAAATGTAAAAATATTTCACTGGGAGACCCCGCCACTGTTGAAGGGCAGGAAGCGCTCAAACAATGTGCCCTGCGGGAAAAAATTGACCTTACCGTGATTGGTCCGGAACTGCCCCTTGCAACGGGCATTGCCGATACATTCCGCTCTACGGGGCTTGCGGTTATCGGCCCCGGCAAACAGGCGGCTCAGCTTGAAGCGAGTAAAATTTACTCCAAGGCTTTTATGGCGAAGTACGGCGTCCGCGCCGCGAAGAGCAGCAACTTTACTGATTTTGAATCAGCCCGAAGTTTTGCTGCTGAACATTTTAACGCCGGTGATGCCGCCGGCATGGCCGCCCCGCTGGTGATAAAGGCCGACGGTCTTGCCGCCGGAAAAGGCGTTGTCATTGCGGAAAATTTACCCGAAGCCGAGGCGGCGCTTGTTTCCTTAATGCGGGACAAGAGTTTGGGCGATGCGGGAAACTCGGTGTTGTTGGAAGAATTTCTTGAAGGAAAAGAAGTCTCGGTACTGGCGGCGGTCAGCGTTACCGGCGGCAAAGGTTATATTCTGCCATTCATTCCCGCGCGGGATCACAAGCGCCGTTTTGATGAAGGCCGGGGGCCGAACACCGGCGGTATGGGAGCAATAGCCCCCGTCCCTGATTTTTCTCAGGCGGCGCACAACGATTTTATGCGATCAATTTTAGAACCGACGCTCAAGGGGATTAAGGCCGAAGGGCTGGACTACTGCGGTTTTATCTTTTTTGGGCTGATGGTACGGTCAGACCGTTGCTATCTGCTCGAATACAATGTGCGCCTCGGCGACCCCGAAACTCAGGCGGTACTGCCGTTAATGGATTTTGATTTGGTTGATCTTTGCAACGCCATGCTCACCGGACAGGATTTCTCCGCGTCCTTTAAATGGAAACAAGGCGCTGTCTGCGCCCCGGTCGCCGTAGCGGACGGTTACCCCGGCTCCTATCGCAAAGGCGATCCCATTGCCATTGACACTGCCACCCTCGAAAAAACCGGGGCAAAAGTGTTTGTCAGCGGCGCATCAGCCGAAGGCGAAGTCCCCACTCTGCGTACATCAGGCGGCAGGGTGCTGACTGTTTCCGCTTGGGGGGCGGATGCCGCTGAAGCCTACGCCAACGCTTACCACGGGATTGAAGCGGTCAGTTTTGAGGGTATGGGTTTCCGCAGTGATATAGGGCGGTAAGCGGTTACGGGTCTGTTATGTGCCGTTATGCCGTACTTTATTTTTATACATCTATTATTTATAAAAATATTTTTTGAAATATTATTTCATAAGGATCATCAAAATACTTAAATCCACCTATTTCTTTATATCCCATTTTCCTATAAAAATGTTGTGCTTCTTCATTTGATTGTGTCGATGTCAATACATTTTTATACCCTTTTTGCTTCATTTCATTTTCCCAGTATTTTATCAATTTTGTTCCAATCCCCACTTTTCTATATTCTTCCAAAAAATAGATCATATTCATAAATGGTATATTATCCCAAAATAAATTATATCTTAACCAACCGATTATTTTACCATTATTTTCAGCAACATA
>JAITCL010000033.1 GCA_031283105.1 Treponema sp.
CACCAGAATCTTTATCATCCGGTCGTATTCGCCCTGGCTGCCGTCGCACACCTCGACAGAATCCGGCGTCATAAGAGCCGCCGCCTCTTCAACCCATTTCTTTAGTCCCGCGTGTTTCAGTTCATCTAAGTTCATATTTACTCCTGTTTCGCCGCGTGAGCGGCGATATAATCGAAGCCAAACAAAGTTTGGCACAACTCCTATGTTCGCCGCGTGAGCGGCGGTATTATCAAAGCCTGCTTTACCGCATGGTTTTTTTACTCTACAATAATAACGAAAGGAATTCAAGTGGGGAAAGTCATGGACGAAGATATCCGCTGGAAACAGCGTTTTCAAAATTATCAAAAAGCGCTTGCTATACTGAAAAATGCCGTTGAACTCGCCGCCGTCCGTGAGCTGACCAACCTTGAAAAGCAGGGAACGATACAGGGTTTTGAATTTACTTTTGAAATGGCATGGAATGTGATGAAAGACTACCTTGAAGATCAGGGAATAACCGGCATTATCGGCAGTAAGGGGGCAGTCCGCCATGCATTCAATAATGACTTAATTGAAAACGGACAGGTCTGGCTGGATATGATAAAAGACCGTAATCTTGCATCTCATACGTACGATGAAGAAACCGCCAATGATTTAGTTACCGCCATAACCGGTAACTATTATTATCAGTTTAATGCGCTCGCAGAAAAAATGAGCAGTCTGGAATAATATGAAATACGGATTGCCCGGACGGACGCTTGCAACGCTTGATTCAATTTTCCGTAAATACCCCGGCGTCAGGCAGGCTATTCTCTACGGCAGCAGGGCGGCGGAAAAATACCGCAATGGTTCCGATATTGACCTGACGCTCAAAACTGACGATACTTTTGCCCGCGTAGATCTGCTGCATATCGCCGGGGATTTTGATGATTCAGATATACCCTATTTTGTTGATGTGTCTATTTACGACAAACTGTCAAACCCGGACCTGAAAGCCCACATCGACCGCGTAGGAAAAGTTTTATACCCTTAAATTTGCGTCCATATATCGAATCAGAATTCCCTATACCGCTGTTGTTTTGTGGTGGGACTCTTTTCTCCGGTAGACTATGCTGCGGATTATGCGAAAAATAATAAAACTTATGGTAGAAATAATCAGCACAAAAATCGCTATCTTTACCGCGTTCAGGGGTTTTTTGATTGACTCCCCAAAGTAATAGACTAGGAAAAACAGGGTGCTGACGCTGATCGTTGCGGCAATAATGTCGTACAGGGCAAAACGGCGCAGTCGCAGGCCAAAAAATCCCGAAGTCAGGAACAGGGTATTTCTCACTCCAAAGGGGACAAAGCGGCATACAATAAAGGTAAAAATACCGTATCTTTCCAGATAATGGTGCATTCTGTCCACTTTTTTGGATGAAGCCAGTCGGACGGCAAAACGTGATTTTATTGTCCCCTTGCGAATGTATTTTCCCAAATAATAGGGAAAATAATCGCTGATGACAGCGCCGGCGTAAATGGCGGCAAAGACGGGAACCAACAGCGACGGCTCTTCCTGACAGATGAGTGCGCCGGTAATAATTATCAAGTCTTCTGAAATGGGGAAATTGAGTCCCGCCAACAACAGGCAAAAAAAAGCGGCAATGGGAAAAAATTCTATGTACTGGCCAAGCCAGACAAGGACATCAGGCATAGGTTATTTTAAGCCCCTTTTCTTTTTCAAATTTTTTCATTGCCAACTCAATCAAGCGGCTGATAAGTTCCGTGTACCCGATGCCGTTACTGCCGGAAGCCTCCCAAAGTTTGGGATACATGCTGATTTTGGTAAAACCCGGCATGGTGTTAATTTCATTGATCAATACTTCGCCGTTTTCTTTCAGGAAAAAGTCAATCCGCGCAAGCCCTTCACAGCAGAGGGTTTGAAACGCTTTTACGGAAAGTTCCTGTATGCGTTTTTGCGTGTCAGCGTCCAGCTTCGCCGGTATCTCCAGAGCGGCGCCGTTCTCGTCAAGGTACTTTGCTTCATAGGAATAAAATTCATGGGTGGGGATAATCTCACCGGGAATCGAGGCTATGGGATTTTCATTGCCCAGTACGGCGCACTCAATCTCGCGACCCTGAATAAATTCTTCTATTATGATTTTGGAGTCATACTGAAAGGCTTCCCGCGCCGCGGCGGAAAATTCAGATTCATCATGCGCCTTGCTTATCCCCACCGAAGAACCCATATTTGCCGGTTTGATAAAGACCGGGCTATTACCCAGCGCCGTTTTAATTTCGGCAAAAGCAGGGAGCGGCTCATGCGCCCTTATTGTAAGAAATTTGCCGATGGGTATGCCCGCATCGCGTAACAGCCGCTTCATGACATCTTTATCCATGCCGACAGCAGACCCCAAAACACCGGCGCCGACAAAGGGAACGCCGGCAAGTTTCAGCAAACCCTGAACCGTGCCGTCCTCGCCAAAGGGGCCGTGGAGAATGGGAAAAACCACATCGAGTTTTGGGCCGCACTCGGCCAGCAATCCCGCGTTTTCAGGAACAAGCGCCACCGGCCCGCCTGAGGGGTTCAGGCTGATGCGGCGGGGATCGCCCGCGTTTAACAGTGAAAAGGAATCGCCCATTGAATGCCATTTCCCGCCCTTGTCAATACCGATAAGCACCGGTTCAAATTTGCTGCGGTCAATGGCATCGTACACATTTTTGGCGGATTGCAGCGAAACTTCATGTTCCGCCGACTTGCCGCCAAAGAGAATGCCTACGGTTAGTTTTTTGTGATTGGGACTCATCTTTTGCTTATATACACGATTTTTGGTATAAATGCAAGGATGCTTTCCACTATGGAGGACACGGAAAACACGGAGGAAAAGGGGGGTTTGTCTGTTATCTTTTTCGAACAACAATTCCCTCTTCTCCTCTTTGTGTCTTTGTCTTCTCCGTGTTTTTGTGTGAAATTTTTCAAAAAAATTTCATTTTTTTCCCATTTTGGCTAATGCAAAACCCATTATCGACTCATATATATCATGAGGAGTTATCATGAAAGCAAATAATGAGAATTCTGCTCAGTACGAGCGGGGACATTTCCCTTTTGGGGATGAAACGCGTGTTTTGGACATCCGCTATGACCCGGTATTCAAAGCGGTTTTTACCAGAGACACAGCGGAGTCAAGGGGCGCTCTCTCAGACCTGATTTCCGCGCTTATCGGACGCACTGTCGCGGTAGAAACAATCGCCGCCAACGAGCCGCCCGTTGACGATCTGAGGCAACGGTATATACGCTTCGACGTAGCCTGCAAGACAGAGAAAGACGAACTAGTCAATGTTGAAATGTCGTTTAACCCAACAGCCATCGAACTGGTACGCCTTGAGTACTATGCGGCACGATTATTCACCGGACAGAACATCCACGGGGAAACAAAAGATTATTGTGATCTGAAGGAAACCTATCAAATCGCCATTCTGGCAAAGGGTAAGTTTTTTCCGGACGAAAACTTTACGCACCATTTTTTGTATTACGATCCCGACACCCGCGTTTCACTGGGCGGA
>JAITCL010000074.1 GCA_031283105.1 Treponema sp.
GGTTACTACATTACGCATGAAGGTTAATACTTATGTTACCGAGGTATGGCCCCCGCCAGTATAATAAATTTCCTCTCCAACGAAGATACCTCGCTGCTTGCAGCGGGGTATCTTCATTAATGACTCAACGAATAACACAAATAAAAATTAAGGTTTATTCGTGTTACTCGTTGATAAGAAAATTATGTTATCTTGAACGGGCCCTGCGCGCCGGTTTTGCGCCGGGTACTTTTCGGGCAGTTCTGCGTTTGCCGGCAAGCGTTGTTTTCTTTTTACCGGTTTTTTTCCTGCCTTTTTGCGCAGTGTGGGGTTTCCGCACAAAAGAGTATTTACTGACATCGGTAATGCCGCTTAATTCCCTGGCAAGGGATTTGTCTTTGGCTGCCTGAGCCAGGTCATACTGCGTCTGCAGGTTCAGCCAATATTCCGGTTTTGTTTTAAAGAATTTGGCAAAACGAAAGGCCGCGGCAAGTGAAACGGGAGATTTGTCCAGCACGAGGAGCCGTACCATTGCGTTGCTCATGTTGATCGCCTTGGCAAGCCTGTTGCAGTTAAGGCCGTGTTTTTCCAGTAATGCCTTAAGCGCTGTTCCGGGAGTTTGATTGTTCTTTTTCATAATACATCCTTAATAATATAGATTTTTAAGTCTTTTTCAAAACCGAAGTTAAAAAAAGCCTCTTTATTATTAATTATTATTTTTATTTCAGAAAATGTCAAGTCATAAATAAAAATTTGTTAATGTAATTTTGCTTAAATTTTGTTTACTATTGTCACAGCAGCCTGCGTCTACACTTTAACCCTGCCCCGGAAGCTCCGTGAAAGGGTCAGACGGTCGGTGTATTCGAGGTCGCCGCCAACGGGCAGACCCGATGCCAGACGGCTTACTTCAACGGGAAATTCCTTGAGCATTTTTTGCAAATACAGGGCGGTGGTATCGCCTTCGACCGTGGGGTTGAGGGCAAGGATTATTTCCCTGACCTGATGTTCCCGCAAACGCGCCGTCAGTTTTCCGATGGCAAGATCGCCGGGGCCGACTCCTTCCAGCGGCGCGATAAGTCCGCCCAGCACATGAAAAACCCCGTTAAATTCATGGGATTCTTCTATAATGCGGAGATCCTGGGCGCGTTCAACCACACAGATAAGCGCGTGATCGCGGCCATGATCCGCACAGATGGGACAGGGGTCTGTTTCGGTAAAACCGCCGCAAATGCCACAGCGGCGAATTGCCTGATGCAGGGCGGCAAGTTCTTCCGCCAGAGCATGGGCATAACCGCTTGAACCGTCAAGAATGTGGTAGGCCATGCGGGAGGCGCTTTTTTTTCCCACGCCGGGGAGTTTTGAAAGCTGTGCAACCAGCCGGTCAATGGCGTTGGGGGTCATAAGGCTCCCATTAAACCGGAGATACCCGGAATGCCGCCTGCCATTGTTCCTATTTCCTGCCGTAACGCTTCTTTGATTTTTTCGAGTGCGTTGGAAAATGCCGCCGTTACCAGATCGGCAAGCATTTCCGTGTCGCCGCCTTCAATGGCTTCCGGCGCTATCCGCACGGCTATTACTTCCAGTTTGCCGCTCAGTTCAACTTCTACCATTCCGCCTCCGGCGGAACCTTGAACGCTTATGTCCGCCAGCTTCTCCTGAAACGATCCCATCTGCTCCTGTATTTTCTGGGCGTTTTTCAATAATTCAAAAGGATTAATATTCATAGTGTTTCCTTAGTTAACAACCGTGCCGGGAATCAGCCTGAGTACCCGGTCAACGGGCGACTCGCCGCCAGGCGATACATCGCCTTGAAGGGCGTTGCTTGATGATGAATTATCGTTATGTATAATTCCGCTCCATGCAGGTTCTTCATCATCATCGGATGCGCCGCCGTTGGACAAATCCGCCGGCCTGGATTTTTCAGCTAACATGCGCCGGTATTCTTCCGCCAGCGACTGACCGCCGCTTTTCCCCTGCCGTTCAGGCTTATGGCGGAGGGGGGGGCTGTCACCGGGGACTAAAGTCCCTGGGGGCTTTGTCCCATGAGCTAAAGGGCGGGCTAACCCTCCTTCAGGTACATTAAGGGCATACAGCGCCCTGTCCAGCGCGGCCTTAAGCTCCGGCGGGGATACCCATTGGTTGAGCCATGATAATTTTGAAACCACCGTTTCCAGTTCAAAACGGGGCGACACCGAATATCGTATGTCGCGGTAACAGGCAAGAAGGATTTCAAGGGCCTGTTCCAGACGTATTGAATCGAGGGATTCGAGGACTTTTGCGGAAAACTGATCGGGGCTGTAGCCCAACAGGGATTCACGGGTAACGCCGTTTTTCAACAGCAGCAGGCCGCGGTAATAACCGGCAAGATCAATGATAAGCTGTTCAATGGCAACGCCGGAAGCAAGGATTGTGTCGGTCAGGGAAAATGCCGCGGGGGTATCATGGGCGGCGCAGGCCTCGGCAAGGGCGTTGATTTTTTCCAGCCCCGCCAGGCCGAGTTTTTCGCGGATCAGGCTTTCGCGGATATGGCCGCCGGAAAAAGACGCCACCTGATCAAAAAGGGTAAAAGCGTCCCGCAAACTGCCGGTAGATTCCCGCGCAATCCAGAACAGTGCGCTGTCCTCCGCCTCTATTCCCGTTTCGCCGCAAATTTTCTTTAGTATTTCCTGAATCGTCTCGATGGGAATGAGCCGGAAGCTGAACTGCTGGCAGCGGCTTTTTATCGTGGCGGGAACCTTGTGCAATTCCGTTGTAGCAAAAATAAAAATGATATAGGGCGGCGGTTCCTCAATGGTTTTGAGGAGGGCGTTAAAGGCGCTGTTGGACAGCATGTGCACTTCATCAATGATGTATATTTTGTAGCGTCCGGCTTGCGGGGGGAACAGCACTTCGTCCTTGATTTGCCGCACATCGTTCACTGAAGTGTTGGATGCGCCGTCAATTTCGATAACGTCCAAACTGGCGCCCGCGCTGATTGATTTGCAGTTATCGCACACTCCGCAGGGGCCCTGTACTGGCCCCTTTTCGCAGTTCAGCGAACGGGCAAGAATACGGGCGGCGCTGGTTTTACCGCAGCCCCGCGGCCCGGAAAACAGGTAGGCGTGGGCTATGCTGCCGCTTTGCAGTGAATTTTTAAGGGTGGAAACGACGAATTCCTGCCCCGCCAGTTCGTCAAAGGTTTTGGGACGCCGTTTGGTGGCGGTTACTTCATAAACCGGGGCTGTCAAGTCTGCCATGATGTTAGTATAGTTGATGAATTCAAAGAGATAAAGCCCTCGCCAGGAGGGCCACGGCGCAACAAGCCTCCGCTTACTGTTGCTTCCTTCCGGACCTGGCAGGGTTGGGCGGCGCCCGCTCGCATGGTTCCTGGCAGGGGCATCAACAGGGTATCTGGTATTTGCTGTTCTGTCAAGATTATGTCCGGGATGCGTCCAGAAAGAATTTCTCACCACGGAGGACACGGAGGAAATCGTCTTAAAACTCCACTCTATTCCGTAAATTAATAATGCCAACCACAAAATTTTATATCATCATCATTATTAATTCGATATAATGCCATATTATATGTACTCCAAAGATTTTCTGCCTCATCAAATATTGATGAGGTAGTTGAATGCTTTGCTTTTTCCTTACTATAAAATACACAAAATATTCCATATTCTATTTCATTTTCCATTGTATAATTAAACCCAAGAATATCTATTTTTCTTAAATCAATTCTTATTATACCATATTTATTAAGATCTTTATTAATATATTTTATATATTTATCAGAAGATTGAAATACTTCTATAAAATGTATTAAATTATTTCTTTGTTCATTTGATAAATCAAATCCTTGAAAACCAATTGTAACATATTGTGAACCATCAATAGAATACATTTCAACATATTGTGAAACGTCAACAGAATAAGATATAGTAATAGTATTATTTCTTATATATTCATTGAATATATTATTTTCAACAAATTTATTATTTCCAACACAAGAAAATAATACCAATCCTATGATAATTATTGACGAACGGAGCGAGGTCGCGGCCGTGCTTGCACGGACATGACCGAGCGAGTGAGGAAACGAAGGGTTTAATACCCCGCGGCTTGCCGCGGAAAGCCGCCGTAGGCGGCAGGTGCAGGGCTTGCCCTGCGGTATAATACCCTTTATTGAATATTTTTTTATCATTAT
>JAITCL010000102.1 GCA_031283105.1 Treponema sp.
AGTAAATGCAACCGCCCCCAATAATGGTAAGCACATCTTTAGATGTGCGCCAGCGCCGCTGAATCAAACGCTTTAGGGTTCCCGTAGGGAACCTGCTTAGCGCCGCGTCAAGCACAACAAGTAACAGCGCCCGACAGGGCCGTGGATGAACCATATTGGCATAATGTTCGCTCAATTAAGAAATTATAAACCACGGAACTACACGGAGTATAAAGACAATACTTTATTCCTTCGTGAAGCTCCGTGGTTATATTTTCTTCGAAAAATGACAGCCTATTTTACCCGTTCACGGATGGCAACATTTACTTCTATTTTTCCGTTGGTACCAAGTTCCATGGGAACAATAAGGGCTTCCACTTCGCCAAGGTTGGTGGATACTTCCATATTGTCACCGGTAAAAAGGGCCGGCGGAGTAAGATCAAATTTAAAGCCCAGATCGTGAAGTTTCGTTACCGCCTGGGCGGTTATCATATTGGCAAGTTCCTGAATCGTAGCTTTGGCAAGCTCATCAAATGTTGAAAATTCTTCCTGATTCATGGCCCCAGCCACATGCAAGGCTGTATCCTTGGTCATATCAAATAAAACACGGCCTTCAACATCACCGGCAAGTCCCACCAGCGCCGCAACACCCTGAATCGACATGGTAGTTGGCTTCAGATAAATTTCACCACGTTTGACTTCGGCGTTCATTACCTCCTTAAGAATGCTAAAAGCGGCTTCTACAAAGGGGTTGATATACTCAACTCTCATAACACACTCCTTCTATTTCATTTTAAGCATTGTGTACAAATGCCGAAATTGTATCGTTAGACACAGCAGTCCAATTAGTTCCGAAAATTTCCTCATTCTTCCCCAAAATCACCAATCCCTGGTCTTTCATCTTCTCGCTAAAATCATCAACTAACCTGTTCTGATCCGCCACCGGGAAGTATGACAGTATATCACGGGCAAGAATTATATCCAAGTCCGGCAAGGGGTTCTCGTTCAACACATCATGATACTCGAAAACTATCGCCTCTTTTATTACCTGGTTGAAAGAATAGCCATTTTTTCCCTGAACCATATAGGGGTGACAGTATTTGGGAACCTCTTCCAAATCAAAGACCATATTCGGCGCCTGGCTTATCGCCATAATATCGCTGTCATTCGCCCAAACCTTGATATGCGCATTCGGATACCTGGACTTGAGTATACACGCAAACGAATAAGATTCATAGCCCTTGCCGCAGCCAAAGTTCCACACCTGGACAGTGTTGGAAGAAATATTCGGCAATATGTTTTTTATGGTTGCGGCATAATCCTCATCCCAGAAAGTATTGGTACAGGGTGAAGCAAAAGTTCCCAGGAAGTCATCCGCATCGGCAACATTTCTCAGTTGGAGATCGCTGTCCGTCCGGTCAACCCTCCAATCAGCAAAACGCTTGTTCAGCCATATATCATTAAGCGGCGAAACGATAAAATGTTTCAAAGCGGAGAGGGATTCTTTTATGAAGTCAAGAGTCGTATCAGCGGTGACGGCCTGCTGTTCCGGTACTTCCGCAGGTTTGGCGGCAGCCGGTACAAAATAATCGGCGGCGTCGCTGACACGGCCCCGGTCTTTTTTGGTTTCTTCGCTGATAGCAAAAATACGCACCACATCAAGAATGATGTACAGGTCGCCCTGTTTTTCCACCACGCCCGATATGTATTTGATGTTAATGTCGCCAAAAATCGGGTGCGGCGGCTGGATTGACTCATGGTTGATTCCCACCACCTTGTCGATTTTGTCTACAATGGTTCCATATACCTGATCGTTGATACGGAGGATCAGCATATTCTCCTGACCATCGGCCTTTTTATCCTGAGGCAGGTGGAAAAAAGTCCTCAAGTCGATGATGGGAATAATGTCTCCCCGGAGATTATACACGCCCCGTACAAAGGAAGCGGCATTGGGCACAAAGGTAAATTTGTCGGCCTTGGCAATTTCTTTGACATTCATAATGTCAACGCCGTAATCTTTTCCCGCCAGGGAAAAGGTAATAATCTTGAAATCGACCGATTCAGCCCGCTCTTTCTGCTCCTGCAGGTCGGCATTTACCTGGGCAAGGTCTTTTACTATTGCATCCATATTAACCTACCGTACTGAAGCTTCGCGGATTCGGCGCTGCTCCATCTCCTTTTTAAGTCCCAATTCCAAAAGCTGGCTGACATCAATAATAAGAGAGACCGAACCATCTCCCAGTATAGAAGCCCCGGCAATTCCGGGGGAATTGGTAAATTGATCCCGCAAGGGTTTAATAACTACGTCTTCTTCACCGATAAGGCTGTCCACCATAAAGCCCATTTTCTTTTCGGCAGTACCGACAATGACAATGAAGTTGTAGTCCTGATGTTCCTCGGTTTTGATGCCAAAAAGCCGGTTGAGGCGCAGCAGGGAAATAACATCGCTACGTATATTGAAAACCTCGTAATTGTCGATCTTTTTGATTTCTTCCGGCTTTATCCGCAGACTTTCGATAACGCTGGTAATGGGAATGGAATAAATTTCCGTGCCCACCCGTACCAGTAAGCCCTGAATAATGGCAAGGGTAAGAGGCAGTTTTATGATGAATTTGGTGCCTTTGCCATAATCGGAACTGACGGTAACCGTACCGTTCAATTTGTCGATCTGGCGGCGCACAACGTCCAAACCAACGCCGCGGCCTGAAATGGCGGTAATCTGCTTGGCGGTAGAGAAACCCGGCTCAAAAATCAGGTTAAAGGCTTCTACATCGGTGAGCAACTTGTTGGGGCTGATAAGGCCCCGCTCAACGGCTTTTGCCTTAACCGCCTCAACATCAATGCCCCTGCCGTCATCGGAAATTTCAATAACGATCATGTTGCCTTCGTTGGTGGCTTTCAGCAGTACCTTGCCATCTTCGGGTTTGCCGGCCGCTTTGCGGTCTTCCGCCGGTTCAATACCGTGGTCAATGGAATTCCGCACCGAGTGCATGATCGGGTCCAGAAGGTCTTCGATAACCGACTTGTCCAGTTCGGTCTCTTCACCTTCGATAACCAGATTGATCTTTTTATTGAGTGATTTGGAAAGGTCGCGCACCAACCGCGGGAAACGGCTGAAAATCTGGCTGATCGGCACCATGCGAATCCGCATAACCCCTTCCTGCAATTCCCCGGTAATACGCCCCAGGTTCTGCGAAGTGGAACGGAATTTGCCCATGTTGGTTTTAAAAGCAGCCTCAAAATTGTCAAAGAGCGAAAAAATATCCCCGTAATTTTCATTGATCTCCTTGCGGATATCTTTGATTGATTTACCGTCCTGAATACTTTCAAGATAATCGGGGAGGCTGTCAAACAGGTTTTTAATTTTTTCCCGGTATTGATTTTCGATAGTACGCAGTTGGCCGGCCATATCGTTGAACTGGTTGCTGATCTGGTTGAAGGTTGCCTTGGTAATAACGGTTTCAGAAACAAGGTTGAGGAGGTCATCAATACGCTTGGATTCTACGCGGAGAATAGCCCCAGCCTCTTTTCCGGCCTTTTTGGCGTCTTCGGATGTACCGACAGATTTGGGGGGTGCAGACGCCGGCGCTGCCGCTGCGGGCGCCGCCGGGGCTGTTGCCGCGGGGGCTGCCGCAGGCGCTGAAGCCGCCGCGGGCGCTTTGGGCGCCGGAGCGGCTTTTGCCGCCGGTGCCATTCCTGAAATATCGCTAACGTCTGCGTCAAGCGAAACGTCAGGCAGTATTACGGATTTTTTAATATCCGGCGCTTTCTGCTTGGTAGCGACATAATAATCAACGACAGGAAAGAAATTATCTTCGTATAATTGTTCAAAATCCGGTATGGTTTTGAGTACCGTCCCGCTGTTTTTCAGCACGGCGTATACCTGAATACCGCCCACGGTATTCATCAGGCTGTTCGCGTCAAATTTAACCGTAACACGGTAAATGGGCAGACCGCCATCAACGGACTCTTTAAGTTCTCTCAATTCATCTTCGCTCAACCCTCCGGAGGAAGCTGCCGCCGCAGGTTGGGCAGACGCAGGAGCCGCCGCGGGCTTTGCGGGTTTTGCAGGCGCTTTAGCACCTGGTTTTTTCCGGCTTGATCCTTCAGGCAGTAATGCGGAAAGACGGCCTTCGATCTGTGTAACGTCTTCCTGGTACACCGCCCCATTCATTCGCTGTTCCAGCATTGCTTTGATCACGTCAATGGCGGAAAGCAGGGTGTCGGTCACATCGCCGTTGATTGCCAACTGATCCGACCGAATCGCGTCAAGCACATCTTCCACGAGGTGGGTAAAATGAGATAATTCCATCATTTCCACTGTGGCAGATCCGCCTTTCAGGGTATGCGCCGCCCGGAAGATTTCATCAACAGCGTCTTTGTTCGCGCCTTCTTGTTCAAGAACCAACAAGTTTTGTTCAAGGGTATCTACTTGCATTTGAGCCTCGGCAAAAAAATCCTTGAGTAGTTCCTCATTATTAGGATCAAGATAATCACTCATATATATCATAATCTACTAAAAATAGCATAAAGTCAAGATGGAAAACGTGAAATTAATCAATTATCCCTCATGGCAAGGTATAATATTAATTTTTTTAGCAAGATATAAAAATCATCTAAAAAGATGATAATATTATACTAAATTTCGTAATATCAACCTGTATTTGCATTTTTTTTAGTTTTAGTATATACTTTATAGTATGAAACATACATTTTTGACAATAATTTGCGTTGGATTTTTACTTTTTGGACATATCGGGCTTCTTGGCGCGCTGGATTTTGAACTTAGCGGAGGGATGAATAACATGACCTTTCATCCTGACAGGGTAACCGCGCACGGTGTAAGTACAAATTATAAAAAATTTCAGAATTATCCCTATGGTTTCGGTGATTTTCATGTAAGAGGCGAGGTTTCCGATAAAATGGATTTTGACGTTCATCTTTCAAGGGATAATATCCTGCAAAACACTCTTAGCGGAAAAATAAAAACAACTTCGGATTATTTTAATATTGAATTCGGGCCGTTTGCCGGAATGATTGACGATTTTTCCAGTCCGGAAGCGGGAATCATGGGCAGTATACAATTCGCCTATCCGGGAATCGCGTTTCTTTCCATCGGCGGTTCTTCGTCAATGGGCGGCAATTTTTCTTTTTTAAGCGGCAATACCCGCCAAACTTACGAAGTAAAAGCCGGAGTATGGCTGCCGGGCATTATTCCTTCCATTTCAATTAATTCTAAAAGTTATTCAAAACATCTTGAAGATACCACTGTAATCCGCGACGAGCTTACCCGCATACAGATTAGCGCCGATTTTTTTGTAAAAAACGCCCCTGTTATTTTAACTGTTGACATAGGCATGGAAACTTTGACGCGCTCGTATGCCAGTGATTTCAGTTCAGAAACAAAAGATGAACTTACCGCCACATTCGCCGGCGTTACTGCCAAGTGGCAGGTAACAAAACCGATAAGGTTAATCGCAAGTTTTGAAATACCGGTTACTTACTCGGCGACAGCGCCAATGACAGACCCCGATGACCGTTTCAAACTCTACAAATTCAGCGCCGGTCTGGCTTATACTGTTTTTAATTAGCAATTGAAAGAACGGCTTTTGTGTATTATTATTACTAATGACCCATGCAATAACTGAAATTGATATTGTGATCCGCCTTTGCCTTGCTTTTGCCGCCGGAGGAATTATCGGCTTTGAACGATCCTTCCGCCGCCAGGTTGCAGGTCTTCGCACCCACATACTAATCGCCCTTGGCGCGGCCAGCCTTATGCTTCTTTCAATTTGGCTTCCGCAGAATTTTGCCGAAAAAACAGGCGATCCGGGAAGGATTGCGGCGCAGGTTGTTTCGGGCATAGGTTTTCTTGGGGCGGGCGCGATTATCCGGCTGGGCAGCAATATCAGGGGGCTTACTACAGCCGCGTCTTTATGGCTTACAGCCGCAATAGGATTAGCTGTCGGAGCGGGAATGTTTGTTACCGCCCTTACAGCCGGAATACTCGCCCTTGTCGCGTTGATCGTGTTACACAAAGTTGAAAGCAAAATATTTCCCGATGACTGGGTTAAACAAGATAAAGAAAATTCAAAATGACAGAAAAACATTTAACAGTAAGCGAACTTACGGAACAAATCAGAACTTGTCTTGAAGGGTCTTTCTCGTATGTCTGTGTAGAGGGAGAACTGTCAAATTGCAGGCCGGCAAGCTCCGGTCATCTTTATTTCAGCCTGAAAGATTTTAACGCGAAAATAGACGCGGTAATGTTCAGGAACAAACTTAAAAGTTTAACTTTTGAACCCAAAGACGGAATGTTGCTGAGGGTGCGCGGCGCTCTTTCGGTGTACGCCCCCCGCGGAACCTACTCCATTGTCTGCGAAGAAATGGAAATCGCGGGCGCGGGCGAAATCCTCGCCATCCTTGAAAAAAGAAAACAAAAACTTGCCGCGCAGGGGCTGTTTGACGCAGAGCGCAAAAAACCCCTGCCCCGCTTTCCTGAAGTCGTGGGTGTAGTAAGCTCGCCGACAGGGGCGGCGGTACGCGACATTCTCAACATACTAGCGAGGCGGGCGGCCGGCATCAAAGTGATAATCCTTCCCGCGCCTGTGCAGGGAGACGAAGCCGCCGCTCTGATTGCGGCGCGTATTAGGCAGGCAAACAAATGGAAAATTGCGGACGTGCTCATAGTGGGCAGGGGCGGCGGCTCACTTGAAGACCTGCTTCCCTTTTCTGACGAAGAAGTAGTCCGCGCGGTGGCGGAATCGGATATTCCCGTAGTCAGCGCGGTGGGGCATGAAATTGACTGGGCTCTCAGCGACTTTGCCGCGGATCTGCGCGCGCCGACTCCTTCCGCCGCCGCGGAACTTGTCAGCGAAAGCCGCGCCGCAATTACGGACACAATTCAAACAATGGCTGAAAA
>JAITCL010000104.1 GCA_031283105.1 Treponema sp.
AACAATCTGTGCGGCATTTATGAAAGCCGCCCCGGAATTTGCAATATCGAGGAAATGTATATGTCTTGTTTCAGGGGGATAATGACGGAAAACGAATTTGTTACTATGAATATTGAGGCGTGTATCCAAATTGCTGAATACTTTAACGATGAATCTGTTAAACAAAAGATGACAGAATCTAAATTATAAGGACATTATAACGAATCTATGTTTGAAAAATTTATTAATAACAAGATAAAAAAATACCTTGAAAATAACATTGAGAATATTCTTAATAGTATCTCTGACGAGACAATAGGCAAATATTTTGACAAGGCCAAGAATTCTGTCATAGAAACGCGGCACTTAAAAAAAGAAGTTTCGGCTTTAAGGAAAGAAAATGAGGAATTAAAAAACAAACTTATTGCAACGGAAAAGGCGAAATCCAGGTAATTGATATGTTTATTCAATGGAACCACGGCGAACCAAAGGAGAACCTGCGATGGAAGAATCTAAATTATTAAACTCTCTGCCAAATATAATACCCGATATTGTATGGGATGATTTGTTAGAGTCTGAAAAAATCAGAATCATTGAAGCGGTTGAAAAAAAATATACTGATGTGATTGAAATTAAAAAAAATGCTCATGGTTATAGCTCAGTATCAACCATATATTCAATGGCAACTTCCGAGCGCGGAATTATTAAGGCTGAAAACCCTGTGCCTGATATTATCCCATGCGATATATGGAATAATTTACCCGATGTTCTAAAAGAAGAAATCATTGAAGGAAAAACTGGGAGGCATCGTGGCAGCTATTTTGGTTATCGTTTTACGATTAGTTATGATCCCGATAAAAATACAATAAATATTTCCAGGGGGAGTGTTTTAAGTTCGCGTACATATATATATGATGCAAAGAGAGGCGTAGGAATAGGAATAGATGTAAACGGTGCAATTATTCTTGGACTATAAATATAGGTGCAGGAATTCCTGCTTCTTTTTTCACAGTACCCCCTATTCCCTTGACAGCGGTTCAGCGCCGATAGCAAACAGCAGGGCGGTAACCTCGTCGATGTCATAAATACTTTTTTCAAGGCAGTACATGACGCATACGTCGCGGGTGGACGCGTTACTGAGCGTAATAAACGCCGTTTCTCCGGTAAAAAGACTTAGCAAACAGGCGCCGATCAGAATCGAACTGATGCATAAAGGTTTTGCAGACCTCTCCCTTACCGCTTGGGTACGGCGCCTTTTTTCTCACCATAGCAGAAAAAACCGTCCTTGTCCACAAGGCAACGGTATGTACTTTTTTTATACACACCAATAGTACGTAAACCGGCACAGGGAACAGCGCCGGGGCTGCCAAAACAGATGGGGGAACTCAACTACGCAGCCCCCGCACGGCTTCTGTGCATTATTGAAAACTATGGGTAATTCCATTATAAGCGTGCCCTCTTGCTTTCCGTGCCGTGCGGCTTTTACTGTACACCTAGTTTTTGCTTTTCCTCCCTGGTCTGCTCCGTCGAAGAATCCCATAATGTTTTGGCAACCCCGCACTGTCTCCCTGTGCCGTCTTATTCCGGCTATAACCAATGTAACAGGGTACATACTGTTGCCCGACGGTAGAGGCCTACCGGAGGGGGCGAACCCCCTATGGTGAGAGACTGTAGGTACGTGTAAGATGTATGCCTAGTAAAGTAATTTGGGGGCTTTTGGAGCAAACCTTATAGGCAGCCGCACAAGCCGTTTCCGCAGGAAATGGCTTGTGCGGTGCTTGTTAGAATTGCCCCCCAAGTAATATCTTTAGGCATACATCCCGGTCACTTCGACCGCTTCGACAGGCTCAGCGCCCTCAGTGACCGGGTGTTTCACAGCGCCCTCTCCGGCTGGGTTTATATGGTCAGAAAGTAAACGTTGCCGCCTGTTCTTGTCCGCCGGCATAATTGGCTCTATAATGCTGCATGAACCGGAGTCATCATGCGCTCATTTGAAGTAGTATCGCCCTTTAAGCCGGCGGGGGATCAGGGTGAAGCCATCGCCGCGCTGGCCGCCGGAATCAGGGCCGGAGACAAATATCAAACGTTGCAGGGAGTCACCGGTTCGGGAAAGACCTTTACTATGGCGAAGATCATCGAGGCGGTGCAAATGCCCACCCTGATCGTCAGCCACAACAAGACGCTGGCAGCCCAGCTTTACCGGGAATTCAAGGGATTTTTTCCCCACAACGCGGTGGAATATTTTGTCTCGTATTACGATTATTACCAGCCAGAGGCGTATGTCGCCAGCCGTGATTTGTATATCGAAAAAGACGCTTCGATAAACGATGAAATTGAACGGATGCGGCTTTCGGCGGCCCGCAGTATGATGGAACGGGAAGACGTGATTATCGTGGCGACCGTGTCCTGCATTTACGGCATGGTAACGCCCGACGTGTACCGCAAAATGACCGCCACTTTTTCAAAAGGCGAAACTGTTGACGTTGACTCCCTCATTCGCCGCTTTGTGGAACTGCAATATGAGCGCAACGACGCCGTGCTGGAACGGGGCCGTTTCCGCCGCCGGGGGGACACGCTGGAAATTTACCCCGCCTATATGGAAGAGGCCTACCGTGTCGATTTGGACTGGGATCGCGTTGAGCGGATACGGCGCTTTAACCCCGTGTCGGGCGAAATACTGGAAGAAATTGACCGGGCATTGATTTACCCCGCCAAACAGTTTGTCATGCCCGCCGATATGGTACAGAATGCGATGGGGGCGATTAAGCAGGAACTGGCCGGGCGGCTTGAGTTTTTCAAAAACGAAGGCAAAATAATGGAGGCGGAACGGCTGAAAACCCGCGTTGAGTATGATATTGAAATGCTCACCGAAATGGGACATTGCCCCGGCATCGAAAATTATTCCGCCCTGCTGGCGGGGCGGGGACCCGGCGAATCCCCCGACACCCTGGTCGATTACCTTCCCCAAAAACACCTGACCTTCATTGACGAAAGCCACGTTACCCTGCCGCAGTTAGGCGCAATGTACGCGGGCGACCGCAGCCGCAAGCAGAGTCTGGTGGACTACGGTTTCCGCCTTCCCTGCGCCCTGGACAACCGGCCCCTGCGCTACGATGAATTTGTTGAGCGTCTGGACAAAACCGTTTTTGTATCCGCCACTCCCGGCACAACCGAAATTGAACAGTCGGCGCGGGTGGTACAGCAGCTTATCCGGCCAACAGGACTGTTGGACCCGGAGATTGAGGTACGTCCCAGCGAAGGCCAGATGGAAGACATTTACGGCGAAGTGCAGAAACGGATTAAAGCCGGGGAACGTTCCCTTATCCTCACTCTCACCAAAAAAATGGCCGAAGATCTGACCGATTACCTTTCCGGACTGGGGCTGAAAGTGCGCTACATTCACAGCGAGGTTGAAACGATTGAGCGGGTGGAGATATTGACCCAACTGCGGCAGGGGGAGTTTGACATATTGGTCGGAATCAACCTGCTGCGCGAAGGCATAGACCTGCCGGAAGTGTCTTTTATCGCCATTCTCGACGCGGACAAAATCGGCTTTTTGCGCTCGCTGACCAGCCTCGTGCAGATTATCGGCAGGGCGGCGCGGAATGCGGCGGGCAAGGTGATTATGTACGCCGACCGCATGAGCGAGGCAATGGAACAGGCCATCGCCGAAACCAACCGCCGCCGGGAAATTCAGGTCGCCTACAACAAACAGCACGGTATCACCCCGGCTACGGTGAAAAAGGCCATTGCCGATATTCTTGTCCGCCATGCCGAAGAAGCGGATAACGCGGCGGCGGCTTCCGTTGAAGTGCTGAAAAAATCCTACAATGTGCTGATCCCCGCCCAGCGTAAACAGCTTATCAAAGCCCTTGAAAATGAAATGCTGGAACACGCCAAGAATCTGGAGTTTGAACAGGCGGCAGCCATAAGAGATGAGATTGTCCGCATAAAAGAAGTGGGAAACACATGAGCCACGGAGTAACACGGAGTTTTGTAAGATTTCCTCCGTGTAACTCGTGATAAATTCTTCTATCTGTTATTCTGGGCGGCGTACCTGCTTACTTTAACCAAAGCCTGCCGCGCCCGTTCTTTTACCAAAGAAACATAGGGGCCGCTGTTTATGTCCATTAAAAGTTGAACGGCGCCCGGATCAATCCGCTGTTCTTTTTGGGCAAATTTTTCTATTGCGTCTATTGCGGCAATGGCAAGGATATCGTTCGGGGCGCTGCTGTTATTAAATCTCTTGACCGTCCAAACAATTGCGTTAATCGCATCATCATTGTCGTTGATGCCAATCATACCCAGCGATTTAACCGCTTCCTGTAATACCATTGGTTCATTATCGGTAGTGCAGATTTTGAGAAGGGCGGTTTTTGCTTCCTTTGTTCCCACCTGGCCCAGATACTTTGCCGCCTGCCGCCGTACGCCGGGGAAGTTGTTTGACAGCCTTTTACCCTGTCTTACCTGGTTTTGAGTACTCTCAAAGGCAAGGTATTCAAGGGAAATACGCAGCTCTTCGTTGGTACTGCCCCGTTCAAGGGCGTTTGCTATATGTTCCAACGCGATGTATTTTTGATCCAATTCGTTTGACCTGGTGGTTTCATGGATAATCATCAATTCGAGAGCTTCCTGTAGATAGGATTCTTCGATAGACATTTCCTGATTGGATTTACCGGATTGTCCCATAGCCGTTGCAACCACGAAAAGCGCCGTGATTATCAGAATAAAAAATCGCTTTAACATCATCATTACTCCTTCCTTGTTAATCTATAATCTTCCATGTATCTCCGGACTTTTTTATCAACTCGTAGAGCCGCAGACGTCTGATCTCGCCTGCAGCCACACGGTTATTGCCTTTTGACTTCTCCAAATAAAAAACTTTTACCGCGTTTATGGCGGTAAATTCAATCTCATCTACCCTGCTGTTACTGCGCGCGGGCACAACTACATGCAAAAAATAGTCAGTCGGCGTTTTAAGCACAATTTTTTTGGCCCGTAACAGGGTTGATTCAGAGGCCATTGCCAGAAATTCCGGCGATGAAATACGGGCAAGAAATTCATCCGATAAAACGTTTTTCCAACCGGCATAATCCTTATTATAAATTAATAAGTTAAGTTTGTCTATAAAAAGCCTTACCTCCGCCAATGTATTATCGTACACTTCCTGACTTACGGCGACAGGGGCGGATTCCCCTGTATCATGGGGGGCAACAATGGACCCTTCCGCCGGTTTTACCGCTGCCGGCTGAGATGCGCAAACTGTAAAAACAAGAGGCAACAGCAACAGGTACCAAGCGAACCTTTTCATATTTCTCAATTTTAGGCGATTTTTTGTTCTGTGTCAAGCGGATTCAGGGCAAAAGCGTTTAGTTTATGACGCATAAACCCAGCCGGAGGGGGCGCTACGGGCGGGCGGGGAGCGATGCGAAATGTGAAAGCAGGGAAGAATTTTCACCACGGAGGACACGGAGAACACGGAGGGGAAAGAAAAGGGAAAGGAGAGTAAACAATGCGCCCCCTCCGGCTGGTCTCTATCGTCACAGGCGGCAGCATTTACCTTGTTACATTGGTTGTAGGGGGGAATAGAGCGGCGCAGGGGGGCAGTGCGGGGGCTGCCAAAACATTATGGGGTTCTTCGACGGAGCAGACCAGAGAGTAAAAGCAAAAACTAGGTGTACAGTAACAGCCCAGCACTTAAATACGATATGACTTCATAGTATTACGATGTGTATGGTAATTTAAGTGCTGGGGGGCTGCGTAGTTGAGTTCCCCCATCTGTTTTGGCAGCCCCGCACTGCCCCCCTGTGCCGATTTACGTACTATGTGTGTGTATAAAAAAACTAAACGCTGCCGCCTGTGTTACACTTCCTTGGGGCCAAGTTCCAGAATCAGCTCTACTTCGCCCTTGGAAATTTTCATGGAGCGGGCGATTTCGTCAATGCTCCAGCCCTGGCGTTTAAGGCGAATGATGTTTTCGCGGTCGCGGGGCGGCGGGGCGCCGTCGTCTACTGCCTTGCCGGCGGCTTTTCCGGCGGTTTTTGCGGCAGCGCGGCCCGCTATTTTTCCTTCCTCGCGGTTCAATAGGGAGCGGGTAAGGTTAAGCTGGTCCTGGGCGTCTTTATCGAGGCTTTGCAGCTCGGTGGCAAGCCGCGCCAGGCTTTCGCGGGCAACATTCATTTCGGCGATGCGTTTTTCCAGCCATTTGACGGTTTCGTCCAGCGTGGAAAGTTTTTCGGCGGCATCCCGCGCCTTTTCATTGTCCTGTGAGAGGGTTCGGACGGAACTTTGAATGGCGTCCACGTCAACTTTGAGCATGGAAATAATATCTTCCAGCCTTTTGACCACCTGCTCGTCTTCCTGCAAAATTTTGAAATTCCGGCCTATACCGTCGTTGGTTTCCTGGATGGTTTTGCTCTTTCGTTCTACCCGCTGGTATTTTTCTTCGGCCTCTTTTATCGCGTCTTCCAAACGGCGTATTTGAACCTGCATGGTTTGCAGTATGTCGTCCGAGTTTGAAACCTGGGCAAGTTTTTCTTCTACCGACTGGGAAGTCTGGAGCAGACGGGTAAAGTCGCTTTCCATGACCTCGATACGGCGTTTTTCCGAAAGGAAACGGGTCATTTTGGCGTTTACGTCGTCTTCCAGCCGCTTTATCTGAATAAACTGATTTTCAAAATGGGCTATTTCGTTTTTAAGCTGCAACAGCCGCTCTATGTTGCCGCTCATGTCCTCAACATGGCGGTTAAGCTCCGCTTTGAGCATATCGGTACGGTCGAAAAGTTTTACCTGGGCGGTGATTTCATGGCGCATTTCATCGAGAGAATTGCGCGCCGCCATAAGCCGTTCGTCATTTTCCGCGGCAAGCTCGCGGCTGCGCCGGCGGGCTTCTTCCATGGAATTATCAAGATCCCTCATGCGGGTATTGTGCTGGGTTTGCCATTCTTCTATACCTTTGCGGAATTCTTCCGATGAAGTTTCCAGAGCGGTGTATCGTTCTTTGGAATCCGTTACCAGTTCGTGAATCTGCGTTTCCAAATCCCGCTGGCTCTGGCGCAGTGTATCGGCGACCGAAAGGTTGTACTGGCCAATTTTGGTGTTGATTTCGTTTTCGGCGGCGTTTTTCACTTCTTCCAAATCGCGCCCCAACTGTTCGCTGAAGGATTTGCGGGATTCGTCCGCCCCGCGCATTTCTTCGCGTATGCCTTCCTCGAATGCGGCGGTCTCCGCCTTGAGCCGTTCCAGATCCGAGATGATTTTTTCGCCCTGGGCGGTAATGGCTTTTTTGACATCTTCGGTAATGTGGGCCTCGGCTTTTTGCCGCTTGGTTTCGGAATCTGCGGCGATTGATTCCAGCCGTTTGTCCAGCGTATCCTGCCAGGAGACAAGCTGCTGGTCTATTGCGGCGCCCCGCTTGCTGAGGTCTGCCAGGAATTCGCCTTCAAAAACGGTAAGTTTTTGGGAAACATTTTCAACGGCCTTTTCCTTGATTCCGGCAAGTTCCCGGTCTATGCCCGCCAGTTCGTCCCGCAGGGTCTGGAGTTGGCCGTTGAATTCCCCGGACGCGCTTTCCCAGGTGCCGCGTATTTCCTGCCCGAAAACGGCAAAATCGCCGTTGACGCGGTTGATTGCGTCCTGCATGGAGCGCCGCAATTCAGTTTCCAGCCGGGCGGCGTCATGGGCAATGCCGGCAAGCTGCCTGAATTGTTCTTCCTGCGCCTGACGGTATTCTTCAATCCGTTCCTGTGCGGTGTTTATGATTTCCTGTCCGGTATCGTTGGATGCGGTTTCCCATTCTTCCCGCTGTTTTTTGAGCGTTTCGCCAAATTCTTCCTTTTGCCGCTGTATCGCCGCGCCCAGATTTTCCACCTGTTGTTTTGCAAGGCCGGCATATTCCTGTATCTCCCTGTTCCATTGCTCTTTCTGCTCCCGGGCAAACGCGGCAAGCTCCTGCACGTCTTTTTTCCAGTCGGCGTTGTACGTTTTCTGGCGGGCTTCGACAGCGGCGGTTTCGGCTTGCCATTCTTCGCGGCTGCTCTTGACCTGCTCCTGAATTTCACCGAGTTGTGCGGTGATGGCTTTCTCGGCGGCGGCGGTTTCGGCTTGCCATTCTTCATGGCTGCTCTTGACCTGCTTCTGAATTTCACCGAGTTTTGCGGTGATGGTTCCCTCAGCGGCGGCAATTATCTCCCGTCCGGTATCGCGGGAAGCGGCCTCCCATTCTTTTTGTTGTTTTTTAACCGCTTCGTCAAATTCTTTCCTCTGCCGCTCTATCGCCCCGCCGATGTCTTGCGCCTGCTGCTGCGCGCGGGCGGTAAATTCTTCCATATCCCTGTTCCATTGCTCTTTCTGCTGACGGGCGAGGGCGTTTAATTCCTCAACATCCTTATTCCAGTTGTCCTGGTGTTGCTGCGCAAAGGCGTTAAGCTCATGCATATCTTTTTTCCAGTCGGCGCTGTACGTTTTCTGGCGGGTCTCAATGGCGGCGGTTTCGGCTTTCCATTCTTCGCGGTTGGTTTTGACCTGCTCCTGAATTTCACCGAGTTTTGTTTTGATGGTTTCCTGAACGGATTTAATTTTTTCTTCAAAACTGGTTTTGATGAGGGTCAGCCGCTCCTGCGCCTGATCGCGGAGTTTGGCGACTGCCGCTTCCTCGGCCTTGTCCGCCCGGCTGCCCGCCCGGTCGATGGCTTCCAAAAGGATTTTCTCAAACTGCTTTTCGCTGTGGAGTAATTTTTCTTCCCTTTCATGGTCGAGTTTATCCGCCGCTTCCCGGCGTTCTTCCATTTCCCGCTCAAGGGTACGGGCGCCGGCTTCCAAATCGGCAACGGTTGATTTTGCGGCGCTTATGATTTCCGCCGCCGCATTTTCCAGCGCTTCGGAATTTTCCCGTTCAAAACGATCCTCTATGCCCTTCAGCCTTTTGCTTACGGAACTGACTTCTTTATCAAAATTTTCAATTTTTTCTTTAACTTCGCCGACCCGCTTCCCGACGTTTTCCACAAAGGCAGATTCATCTTTTATGCGGTTCAGATTTTCCTGAACCCTGCCCGTCATCTGAACCAGCTCTTCAAGCGAAGAGTCATAGTCCCGGATTCTGTCGTCAATCTGGGCAAGGGCCTGTACTTTTTGGGCAAGCTCTTCCCGTGTCAGGGTCTGGAGCCGCCGCATCAGCTCCGCGGCGGATTTTCGTTCCACATCAAGATCAATGGCGTAGTTTCTGATAGCCGCGCCCTTCTCTTCTACAAAAGCGGCGATTTTTTCTTTACATTGTTCCGTGTATTTTTTTACTTTGTTGTAAGAATTGTTGTTTTTATCCAAAAGACGAAAAAAAATGAGAACAAGCACCACGATGCCAATAGTTATCAGGTTACCGGCTTCAAACAGCATAATGTACTATAACACAAAATTACGCAGTTGGCGATAGCTTTGAAAGGTAAAATCCGCTCCCGTTGCACCGGTAAACAGCCTGTTACGGCTGAAACAGCCGGTAAACAGGGCGGTTTTCATGCCCGCCCGCCGTGCCCCGGCCATGTCATAGGGGCGGCTGTTGCCCACATACAGTACCTGTTCGGGAGGGCAGCGCAGGGCATCCGCCAGTTCCGCAAAGGGCCGCAGGGCCGGTTTAATTGCCCCGGCGTGTTCCGAACACAGTACGGCGTCCCAACAGGCGGACAAGCCCAGATTGTTCAGCTTGGTTTGCGGCGGAAAATCGGAGAGCAAGCCCAATTTGAGTCCTGCCGTCCGCAGTTCGGCCAGAACTTCCCGCACATGGGGAAACAATTTTATTTTATAGAAATGGCGTTCCCAGCCCCGGTAAATCAGGCGTTCGATTGTTTCTTTTACCTGTTCAGGCGGGGCGTGGAGCAGGTCTGCGGTAAGCCGCGCCTGATAATCGTAAAAATCGGGCGCAACGGCTGAGGGGGATTGTTCCTGCCGGCGGCGGATAATGCCGCGGGCCCGTGCAAAGGCGGCAATAAGCGGCCCGTGTTTACAGAGGAAGGGCAGCAGCCTGATATTCAGGCGGTAGTTGGGGTAGAGCGTTCCATCCAGATCAAAGGCTACGGCGCTAATTCCCTGACGCATGGAGGTAGTTTATAGAAAAGGCGGATATTGGGGAATACTAATTGAAATGACGGAGCAGGTACCTTATACTGACATACAGCAACGGACAGGAGGAAGGTCATGCAGTACGGTCATTTTGACGCGCCGGCGCGGGAATATATTATTACCCGGCCTGATACGCCCGCGCCCTGGGCAAATTATCTGGGTTCCCCGGCGTATGGGGCGATTATTTCAAACAATGCGGGCGGTTACAGTTTTGTCAAAAGCGGCGCGGCAGGGCGGCTGATACGGTATCGTTTTAACGAACAAGACCGTCCCGGGCGTTACATCTACCTGCGCGATGATGAATCCGGCGATTACTGGTCGGCCTCCTGGCAGCCGGTAGGCAAAGATTTGGATAAATACCGTTCGCTCTGCCGGCACGGTACGGGCTATACCGTCATGGAAGCGGACTACAGCGGCTTGCGTTCCGAAGCGAGCTACTATGTGCCGATGGGAGCGGAACACGAAGTATGGCGGCTCAAGCTGACCAATACCGGTGCGGCGGCGCGGAAAATTTCGATTTTCGGTTTTGTTGAATTTACCTGCGAGAGTTTTTATGAGCAGGATCAGGTGAATCTGCAATACACTCAGTTCATAACCCGCACTTATTTCAAAGATAAATTCATATTGCAAACAATTAACGAAAACTGCCTGAACGCCGTCAATGAAAGCCGCGTAGATACGCGCTTCTTTGGGCTTGCCGGGGCTCCGGTTACCAGCTACTGCGGCGACCGCGCGGCATTTTTGGGCGGCTACCGCGATTACGGGAATCCTGTTTCCGTGGAAAAAGGCCGGCTGGACGGAACCCTCAACTACAACCTGAACCCCTGCGGCGCGTTGCACAGCGCGGTTACCCTTGCCCCCGGCGAAAGCGTTTCAATGGTATTCCTGCTGGGGCAAAAGAGGGAAGCGGAGGCGCAGACGTTGATAACCCGTTACGAAGACAAAGGCTTGCCCGACCGGGAAATTAATGATCTTAAAACCTACTGGCACGGCAAATTGGCCAACTTAAAAGTGGAAACCCCCGATGAAAATTTTAACCACATGGTGAATACCTGGAATGCCTACCAGTGCTTTATTACGTTTAACTGGTCGCGGGCGGCTTCATTGGTCTACTGCGGCCAGCGCAACGGTTACGGCTACCGCGACACGGTGCAGGACATTCAGGGCATCATTCATCTTGACCCGGAAATGGCTTTGGAAAAACTGAAATTCATGATTTCCGCACAGGTAAGCCACGGCGGGGCGCTGCCGCTGGTAAAGTACAACCATAACCCCGGCCATGAAAACAAGCCGGAAGACGCTTCCTACCGCACGGAAACGGGGCATCCTTCCTACCGCGCCGATGACGCTTTATGGCTGTTTCCCACGGTTTGGAAATACATTACCGAAACCGGCAATACCGCCCTGCTCGATGAGCAAATCCCCTACGCCGATTCCGGTACGGGAACCCTCTACCAGCATTTGGACAAGGCGATTGATTTTTCGCTCAATCATTTAGGCATACACGGCCTTCCCGCCGGATTGCATGCCGACTGGAACGACTGCCTGCGCCTCGGCGCTAACGGCATATCGGTATTTGTCGCGTTCCAGTTGTATTATGCGTTTGAAATTATGATTCGCTGTGCGCGGCATAAGGGCGACGCCGTTATGGAAAAGCGCATGAATGAACTCAAGCAAAAATTTGGCGCCATTATTGAGGAACGCTGTTGGGATACCGACCGTTTTGTGCGGGGAATCACCGAGCATGATCAAGTAGTCGGCAAGCCGGGCGACCCGGAAGCTAGCCTCTGGCTCAACCCGCAAAGTTGGTCAATCGTCAGCGGTTTTGCCGGAGAAGATCGCGGCAAGGCGGTCATGGATTTGGTATACCAACAGCTTAACACCGCATACGGTGCGCGGCTCATGGCACCCTCGTACCGCCGCCATGCCTTTGAAGGGGCTTTGGCGTTGTTGTTCAATCCCTCCACCAAAGAAAACGGCGGTATCTTTTTGCAGACCCAGGGCTGGCTGATTTTGGCGGAAGCCCTGCTGGGCCGGGGCGGGCGGGCATTTGAATACTATCTGGAAAGCTGCCCCGCCGCGCAGAACCCTGCCGCCCAAACGCGCCTGCTGGAACCCTATGTGTATTCCCAATTTACCGAAAGCGTGGACAGCCCCTTTGAAGGCCGCAGCCATGTCCATTGGCTGACCGGCACGGCCAGCACCGTCATGGTCGGCTGTGTGGAAGGGATACTGGGCCTGCGCCCCGATATTAACGGCCTGCGCCTGTCTCCGGCGGTTCCAGCCTCATGGAAGGGCTTTTCCCTGGAAAAAACATTCCGCGGCGCACAACTGCGCATACAGGTACAAAACCCGCAAGGCCGCGAAAGCGGCTGCCGTAAATTAACGGTCAACGGCCTTGAAATGCCGGATAATTACATCCCCGCATCAGCGTTAAAGGCGGACAATGAGGTTGTGCTGGAAATGTAGGGCGAACCACAGGCGGCAGCATTTACTTTTTTTATATACACACATAGTACGTAAATCGGCACAGGGGACAGCGCCGGGGCTGCCAAAATAGATGGGGGAACTCAACTACGCAGCCCCCGCACGGCTTTCGTGCATTATTGAAAGCTATGGGTAATTCCATTTATAAGCGTGTCCTCTTGTTTTCCGTGCCGTGCGGCTGTTACTGTACACCTAGTTTTTGCATTTCTTCCCTGGTCTGCTCCGTCGAAGAATCCCATAATATTTTGGCAACCCCGCGCCGCCCCCCTGCGCCGCTTTATTCCCCCCCTATAACCGATATAACAAGGTAAATGCTGCCACCTGTGATGGTAGAGAGTAGCCGAGGAGGGGCGCATTGTTTGTTCCCTTTCCCTATCCTCTTCCTCCGTGTTCTCCGTGTCCTCCGTGGTGAAAATTCTTCCCTGCTTTCACATCTCGCATAGCTTCCCGCGCGCCCCCTCCGGCCGCTTGACTAACCTACCGCTATACCCTATAATAAGCCAATATCTTGATTTATTTGGAGGAGTAACTATGAAAAGAACACAGAAGGTATCTTTGATTCTCTGCGTGGCGTTGATGACGCTGGTTGGTTCATTTGCGTGGGCGAAAGTCACCACTTATGACGCAAAAACGCTTAAATGGACATGGCTGGCCGAAGGCGATGAGAGTAATGGGGGCTCATCCACCATTACCATGAAAGAAGAAACGGTGGCGAAGGGCGTGACCGGCTACAGTTTTGCGGGCAACATAACCAACCAGTACGAGTATGGTTTTGTCACTGTTAAAGTAAACCCCGATGAGGCGACGCTGGGCAAACTCAAAACATGCACCGGCCTTTCGTTCAAGGTTATGGGCGATGGCGACAAGTACATGGTAAAAATCACCACTGAGGACGTAAAGGATTACGCGTATTATATGTATGAATTTGACACGGTAAAAGGACAGGCTATAACGGTTGTTGTGCCGATAGAGTTCTTTATGCAGCCTTCCTGGGGGAAAGTGGTAGGGGGGGCGGTTAATACGCAACTGGCTCAGTTTATAGAATTCCAGACCACCCGCAACGGCAGCCCCGGACCCTTTGAATTTAAATTGTGGGATATCAAACTTTATACCGGCGGCGTTCCCGCGCTGTCTTCCGCCGAAAAGAAAGCCAATGATAAAGCGGTAAAAGACGCGGCGGCGGCTGAGGCGAAAATGGCAAAGCCGGTCGGCGGCGCATTGGATGGCGTTGTATGGAATGTTGTTGACAATTTTGAATACGCAAACGGCTATATGGTCTATTTTTCCGATCCCCGTTTATTTAACGGAAACCAGATCAAAAAAGGAGATACCTATACCTTAAAATTTACCTGCACCGCAAGCCGCGATCTGGAAGCTGAAATGAGGGTTTATCTGGTGGATCATACCTCGGCAGCCAACTATCATACTGAACTTACCCCGCAGGTAATGGTTCCTGTCTTAAAGGCAGGTGTGCCATACTCCGGGGAAATAACGCTTGAGGCAAACAAGGACGCGAAAAGCGCAAACATTACTGCAAATTTAATGGGAATGGAAACAGAAGGTAAGGGAAGAAAAGGTTCAAAAGGTTCCGGTGTAGAAAAAGCGTTTACGGTAACGTTTAGTGAATTTGTTTTTAGTAAAAAGTAGCGTAAAACACAGGCCATCACACAGGGGCGCGGAGTAACATATAAATCAATACACTCTGCGCCTGTGTGTGAGATTGTAGTATAACTATGGAAGGCTGCGGATGAAGAAGTTTTGGTTATGCCTGTTGCTGCCTGTCCTGCTGGCGGTGTCCTGCCCTTCGGTGCCTGTTGCGCAGAAGAAGGGGGGAGTTGACCTCTCCTATGTCCCCACAATCCCCGATACTGAAAATAATTATCCACTGGAGCCGATGAGTGAAAAAACGGCCTTTGATTATTTTCAGGATGAGAAGCTGCTGGTTGGCTGGAATATCGGGAACACTCTGGACGCTTACAATAATGGGCGGGCAAATGAAACCGGCTGGGGCAACCCCAGAATAAACCAGAATTTGCTTAACGGGGTCAAACAGGCCGGTTTTGATGTGGTTCGCATTCCCGTTACCTGGATGGGCTACATCGGCCCCGCGCCGGATCATCACATTAATGAAAAATATCTGGAGCGCGTCGCCGAGGTAGTTGACATGGCGCATAAGGCCGGCCTCAAGGTAATCATCAACCTGCACCACGACGGCTCGACTGTCGATGGGGGAAGGGACAACGGCTGGCTTTCGATTAATATGGCGCGCGCCAGCACAGAGGGCTATAACGAAGTAACCCATAAATTTGTACGGGTGTGGAAGCAGATAGCGGTCTATTTTAAGAATCACGGCGACTGGCTGCTCTTTGAATCAATGAACGAGATTCATGACGGCAGATGGGGCGAGGGAAGCATACAGGGTACGCAATCCGACATTGTGAATGACTGGAACCGGTTTTTTACGGAAGTGGTGCGGGGAACCGGCGCGAATAACGCGGCGCGTTATGTGGTGATTCCCGGCTATTGTACCAAGCCCCAGCACACGCTGGCGAATTATTTTTGGCTGCCGCCGGACAGCGCCCCCGACCGGCAGGTTGTTACCTTTCATTACTATGACCCTTATGAATTTGGAATCGCCGGCACGCGCTCTGAATGGGGATCGGCTGCCGACAAAAACAAAGTAGCCAATGATTTTGCCCCCTTTAAGCCCAAATATATCGACAATCGTATTCCGGTTATCATCGGCGAATCCGGCGCGGTGTGGCAGTCCGGCGACAAAGCGCGGCAAAGCCGGCTTGATTATCTTTCATGGGTGTTTGCCAAAGCCAAAGAAAACTCGTTGGTTCCCATTTACTGGGATAACGGGGCGAATAGCGGCAATGGTGAAAAATTCGGCCTTTTTAACCGCGCTACCGGCCAGCCGAATTCAGCGGAAAGCGAGGCCTGTATCAAGGCGATGATCGGAGCGGTTAAATGAAGAGGTGTCCAGAAAGAATAATTAACCACGAACCAACACCAACTCGTACCAAAGGTACGCACACGAACAACAATAAGATATGGAGTAAAAGTTCGTGATGGTTCGTGTGGTTTGTGGTAAAATTCAAACTTCTTGAACAGCCACTACCTTGAAATAATAAGGAAGCGTATGAATACCGGCAGAGGGATAATCAATAAACTCGGAAAGCATAAAGGCCCGGTTATTACCATAGCGGCGTTTGCCGTCATCATCGCGTATTTTGCGCTGGGCGGGGCGGGAGTAAAAGATTTTTCCGAAAAATACCGGGGAGCGGATTTAAGCGGGGCTTCCGTTGGCAGAACCAACACCTATACCCGCTACCGTGAGCGTTATGCGCATATTCCGCCCGCCGCCGCGGATATTCCTCTGGACATTTTTTCCCTGACAAACGCGGACGGTGTTTCCCCGCTTGATAATTTTGCGGGCGTACAGCGGGTTCTGCGGACTGAAGAAGAAAGTTTTATTGAATACGCGGTTCATATTGAAAAAGCCGGTCTGTACAATATATATATTGAATATTATCCCCTGCCGTCGCGGGGTATCGCTATAGAACGTTCCTTCAAAATAAACGGAGAAACTCCCTTTTTGGGCGCCGACCGGCTGACGTTTCAGCGGGTTTGGGGGGATGCCAATGACGTGCGGTCTGACAATCAGGGCAACGAGATTCGTCCCGCCCAGGTGGAAAAGCCCCGCTGGGAAAACGCTTTTTTCCGCGACTCGCTGGGCTACAGTACCGAACCCTACGAATTTTATCTGGAAGCGGGGGATAATACTATCCGGCTTGAAGGAATAAATGAGCCGGTTGCAATCCGCGCACTTCATCTTAAAGCCCCTGTTCCCGCCCAAAACTACCGGCAGTACGCGGCGGGGATTGATACGCGCCACTATCGCAATACGATTGACGGTTTTATGTTCAAAATACAGGGTGAACACGCCCTGTACCGTTCCGATCCGTCGTTATACGCCATTTACGACCGTTCTTCCGGCGCGACGGAGCCGCCCAGCGTGGCAAAGATAAAACTTAACATGATAGGCGGTCAGAGCTGGCGCGTTGCCGGACAGTGGATTGAATGGGACATCTTTGTGCCTGAAAGCGGCATGTACCGGTTTACCGTCAAGGGACGCCAGAATTACAACCGCGGTTTTGTATCGAACCGTATGGTGATGATAGACGGGCAGGTTCCCTGCGTGGAACTTGCCGCCGTGCCTTTTACCTACAACAATAAATGGAAGCTGGCGACATTCCGCGACGGTCAGGGGGATATGCTGTTTCCCCTGGAACGGGGAGGGCACAGCTTCCGGTTACAGGCGGCTATGGGCAGCATGGGCGATATGTTAAGCGTCATGGAAGAAAGCGTGTACCGCCTGAACGGCATTTACCGCAAGATACTGGTATTAACCGGCACGGAGCCGGACATTTACCGCGATTACCGCGTTGATGTGGTATACCCCGAAATTATCACGGCAATGGAACTTGAAAGCAAGATTCTCTATAAACTGGTTGATGATTTAACCGCCTATACGGGAGAGCGCAGCGCCCAGGCGGCGACCGCGCTGACCCTGGCGCGCCAACTGGAAATGCTTGTCAGGCGTCCCGATAAAATCCCCCGGACTATGGTCAATTTTAAATTCAATATCAGCGCTCTGGGCGACAGCCTTCTGGCGCTTGCCCAGTCACAGCTTGACATTGATTACATTATAATCAGTGATGCAAATGTAAAACTGCCCCCGGTAAGGGAGAATTTATTCGTTGCCGTTTCACACGAGATACGTTCCTTTCTGGTTTCATTCTTTGTGGATTACAATAACCTCGGCGACGTATACCGCAAGAGCGCCAATGTCGTTGAAGTGTGGATGCTTGCCGGGCGCGATCAAAGCACGATTCTGAAAGGAATGATTGACGATACCTTTACCCCTCAAACGGGAATCAAGGTTAACGTTAAACTGGTAGCCCCCGACGCGGTGATGCCGGCGGTCGTCGCCGGTACGGGGCCGGACGCGGCGCTGACCGTGCCGCAGGTCGATCCGGTGAATTACGCCGTCCGCCACGCCGCGGTTGACATTTCACAATTACCGGGCTACGCGGAACTGACGCGGGAATTTGATTCCAGCGTCATCGTGCCGTTCCGCTATTCAGGCGGCGTGTACGGTTTGCCGGAAACCCAGTACTTCCACGTTATGTTTTACCGCAAGGATATTTTTGCGGAACTGGACATTGCCGTTCCCGAAACATGGGACGAGTTAATCAGCATTTTGCCCATTATTCAAAAAAACAACATGAACGTGGGAATCCCGTCGGTGGCGACTACCGAACAGGCCAACATTGACTTTTCCAATTTCCTGGCGCATTTGTACCAGCGCAAGGGCAGCCTGTACAACGAGGATGGCTCGCGGACTCTGCTGTCCGGCGAAACAGCCATTGAAGCCTTTGACATTTATACAAAATTTTTTACCCATTATAAGACGCCGATAGTGTTTAATTTTTTAAACCGTTTCCGTACCGGCGAAATGCCCATTGGCTTTGCCGATTACACCAACTTTAACACGCTGGAAGTTTTTGCGCCGGAACTCCGCGGCCTGTGGGGTTTTGCCCGTATGCCCGGACTGCGCACGGCGGACGGCAGCATTAACCGCTCGGTGCCGACGGGGACGCTTGCCTCGATGATTTTTTCCAACGCGAAGAATCCCGGCCTTGCCTGGGAATTTTTGAAGTGGTGGGTCAGCGCCGATACCCAGCTCCGTTTTGGCCGGGAACTTGAAAGCGTCATGGGCGCAGCGGCGCGGTATCCCACGGCGAATTTTGACGCGTTTACCCGGCTTTCCTGGGGCTCGGAGCAAATGGCGGTGCTGCGGGAACAGCGTTCATGGACGGTGGGAACGCCGGAAGTGCCGGGCGGTTATTACGTTAGCCGTCATATAACCAACGCGGTGCGCCGCATACTGAACGAAGGCGAAGATACGCGGGAAACCCTGCTGGATTACAGCATAACGATAGATGACGAACTGTTGAAAAAACGCAAGGAATTTGGTCTGGAGTAGGGGAGTGGTATGAGTTTAGCGCGGTATACGGCAAAGAAAAAAGCGGCTTTCTCGCGTCTGATAAAGGAAATAATCAGCAGCCGCGTGTGCTACTTTTTTCTTGCCCCCTATGCGGTGGTTTTTGCCCTGTTCTTTATCGCGCCGCTGGTGGTTTCGGTGTTTTACAGTTTTACCTATTTTAACATTCTGGAGCCGCCCAAATTTATCGGTCTGCGCAATTATATCAACCTTTTGCTGGGCGACGACGTGTTCCTCAAGGCGATGAAAAATACCTTTATCATGGCGGCGATAACCGGCCCCATCGGGTATATTTTTTCTTTTCTGTTTGCGTGGTTTATTAATGAACTGCCCCGCTACATCCGCGCTCTGGTAACGCTGATATTTTATGCGCCTTCCATTTCCGGCGCGGTGTACATGATATGGGCGATTATTTTTTCCGGCGACGCTTACGGCTACATTAACGGTCTTTTAATGCACTTGGGAATTTTGTCCGAGCCAAAACTCTGGCTGACCGATCCCAAGTTTATGATGCCGGTTATGTTAATCGTCATTTTATGGATGAGTTTGGGAACGGGATTTTTGGCTTTTATAGCGGGATTAAGCACCATTGACGTAACGCTTTACGAAGCGGGGCTGGTGGACGGCATAAGAAACCGCTGGCAGGAACTGTGGTACATTACCCTGCCCAATATGAAGGGAATGTTGATGTTCGGCGCGGTCATGGCGATTACCCAGTCTTTCGGCGTCGCCGATGTCACCGTGGCTCTGGCTGGATTCCCCAGTACGGATTACGCGGCGCATACCGTGGTGAATCACCTGGTTGATTACGGATCGCTTCGCTTTGAGATGGGTTACGCCTCGGCGATTGCGACCCTGCTGTTTCTGACAATGATTATCTGCAATACGCTGGTGCAGAAAGCCCTGCGCCGAGTGGGGACCTGAGGGTAGGGTATGGCAGCGGTAATACAGGCAAAAAAAACAAAAAAACTCGTAGGCGGCAGGAGGCTGAACAGATCCTTCGGCGGCGACGCTTTTATTTTCGTAATCCTTACCGTCTTCGGCCTGTTCTTCGCCTACCCCCTGGTTTACGCCATTAACAACGCCTTTAAACCCCTTAATGAAATTTTCCTGTTTCCGCCCCGGCTATGGGTACGCCAGCCCACGATGAATAACTTTCAGGATCTGTTTATCATTATGAGCAAGTCCTGGGTTACCTTTTCCCGTTATATTTTTAATACTGTCTTTATTACCGCTGTCGGGACTACCGGTCTGATATTCTTTGCCTCAATGGGGGCGTTTGTTGTTTCCAAATATAATTTTCCGGGCGCAAAGATTTTCTTTCAGGGCGTTATCATTACGCTTATGTTTTCCGGTTATGTAACTGCGATTCCCAACTATCTTGTAATGGCAAAACTTGGCTGGGTCGATACTTTCCTTTCGGTTATTGTTCCGGCTTTCGCCTTTCCCATTGGCTTCTTCCTTTTAAAGCAGTTTATTGACACTATCCCGAATTCCCTGCTGGAAGCGGCGACTGTAGACGGCGCGAAGGAATTCGGCATTTTCGTCTGGATCATTATGCCGATGATAAAACCCGCGTGGCTTACAGTAATGATCTTCTCTGTGCAGAATCTTTGGAATTTAAGAGCGTCTAACTTTATTTATTCTGAACAGCTAAAGACTCTGCCTTTCGCGCTTTCGCAGATTGTTGTTACAGGCGTCGCCCGTGCCGGCGTAGGGGCGGCGGTAACGCTCTTTGTTATGATCGTTCCGATATTAATGTTTGTGTTCGCTCAAAGCAATGTTCTGCAGACAATGGCTAATTCAGGGATAAAGGAGTAAAAATGAAAAAAATTAAATTTATTTTTAATAACAAGCCAACATCCCCACTCCCCACTCCCCACTCCCCACTCCCTTTCATTTTACTCGCCGTTATGTTATTTACCTCCGTTTTTTCACTTCACGCCGACCCCACAAACTACACCTATAATTATGACTTTTGGTTTGAGCAGGTTGCGTCCCCCGACGCTTACCGCGTAAGCGAATACCTGCTTGGCTCTGTTTTGGGAGTGGGCGATTTCAGAGAACCTCAGGGGCTTTTTATCAGGGGCAACCGCATATACATCTGCGATTCCGGCAATAACCGGATACTGCTGTTTGAAGTGCGCGAGAACGGAGATCATGTTTTTTTAAAATCTGTTTCTTCCGTCGTTATTGACGGCGAAGTGTCAAACTTAACTTATCCAATGGACATTTTTGAAAACAGGGACGGTTTTCTGTATATTGCGGACACCAATAACAACCGGATATTAAAACTTGATAATAACTGGAATTATATTTCGGCAATCTATAAACCGGAAGACGAAAGTATCGGAGAGTCTACGGATTTTCTTCCCGTCAAGTTAGTTGTCGATTTCGCAAACCGCGTATTTGTTCAGGCGCGCAACATCAACAAGGGGCTTATGGAATTTGACAGCCGAGGGGAATTTTCAGGCTATATCGGCGCAAACAAGGTGCATGTAAATATTATTGATTATGTATGGAAACTTCTTTCTACAAAAGCGCAAAGAGAGCGGATGGATTTATTTATCCCCACCGAGTACAGCAACGCTTGTCTGGACAGCGATGGTTTTATTTATGTTACAAACTCAACAGGCCAGACGGACCCTGTGCGCAGGTTAAACGCGATGGGGCAGGATATATTAATCCGAAACGGCTATGAAGACCCTGTCGGCGATCTTGCGGCGGGAAGCGCGGGCGGCATAACCGGCCGTTCAAGGTTTATTGATGTCGCCTCTTTTGATAATGATTCTTACGCCTGTTTTGACAGGACGCGCGGGCGTATTTTTATGTATGACTTTCAGGGAAATCTGTTGTACGCTTTCGGCGGCATAGGAAACCGCGAAGGCAGCTTTATCCTGCCGGTCGCCCTTGCCAACATGGGTTACGCGCTTTACGCGCTGGATTCCAGGGCGGCTTCTCTTACGCGCTTTGACCTTACGGGCTATGGGCAAAAAATAAACAACGCGCTGGACGAATACAGAGCCGGACGTTATGAATCTTCCGCGGAATTGTGGGAAGATGTCCTTAAAATGAACGGAAATTACGATCTTGCCTATATTGGCATCGGCAGGGCGGCCCTTCGTCAGGGTGAATATCTAAAGTCGATGAAATACTATAAACTTAAACATTACCGCGAAGGTTACGGCAAGGCTTATCAGTTGTACCGCAAACAATGGATGGAAGAAAACCTCTGGAAAATACTTTTAATTTTGGGAATAATATTGTTTGTGCCGCCTGCTGTCAGGTTTTCCATTAAATTAGTCAAGGAGATTATGGAAGCATGAAATATCTTAATGATAAAGCATGGTGGCGGCATGTCGGCAAAACCCTGAGGTATTCACTTTATGTGTCCACCCATCCTCTTGACGGGTTTTGGGATTTAACCCATGAAAAACGCGGTTCAATCGCCGC
>JAITCL010000124.1 GCA_031283105.1 Treponema sp.
GATGTTCACGCAAAGGTATGCTACACCCTGGACGGCGGCCCTTTGGGCGAACTTGAGTGGGAGTGTTTTAACGCGTGGGCGGCGCAAATAAAGTTTTCAGGTGTCTCGATGCATTTGGGTCAGGCGCGGGGTGTTATGGTCAACGCCGCCCTCATGGCTTCGGTCTACGCCGCCATGCTGCCCAGAAACGAAAGCCCTGAAGCTACCGACGGCTATTATGGTTATTATTGCCCGCTTTCAATTCAGGGGAATGTGGAAAACGCAGAGCTGGAAGTGTTTATCCGGGACTTTGATATGAAGGAAGGCGAAAGAAAAATTGCCGCGTTGGATGTCTTCGCCTGCGCTGTAGAAGCGCAATTTCCCGGCGGAAAAATTGAAGTAAGCAGCAAAGTCCAGTATTTGAACATGAAGGAAAAAATCAGCTCTAGTCCTATGGTGCTGGAAAAACTGCGTCAGGCGTTTTTAAACACCAATGTAGAAATAAAAGAAAAACCCATCCGCGGCGGAACTGATGGCTCCAGACTCACCGAAATGGGCATACCCACCCCGAATATCTTTACAGGCGGCCGCAACTTTCACAGCCGTCTTGAGTGGCTTTCTGTACCGGAAATGATTACCTCATGCCGCCTTGTGGTGGAACTTATCAGGCTTTGGGGCGAGTAAGGCCCTAAAAAACCAAATGCGTTGCAAATTGATCAACCAGAATCAAGCCGCCTAAAACAGCGGTGTAAACAGCAAAACCAAAAAGCGATTTTTCCCTGACAATTTTCAGCATCACCTTAATGGCGAAAAAGCCGACGATTGCCGCTGTAAATGTCCCCACTATAACTTCCGCGCCAATATTGCCCGCCGCCGCTTCGCTGTTCTTTACCAGGTCTTTAATATTCAGCACAAGTGCGCCCAATATCGCCGGAATGGACAGCAAAAAAGAAAAGCGGGCGGCGAAGTCCCGATCCAGCTTGCGCAAAAGAGCGCCCGAAATAGTTGCGCCTGAACGGGAGATACCTGGTGGGATGGCAATAGCCTGAAAAATGCCGATGATGAGGGCGTCCAGCCAGTTCATTTCATCCGCCTTTTTATAGCCGTTGGCGTTACTTGTTCGTTTTGATAAAAGTTCCGCAGCACACAGAAGTACCGCCGTTATTAAAAAAGAAATCCCGAGGAACCGCCCCGAACTAAAGGCATATTCTATCTGCTTGCCAAAAACCAAAGCGGCAACCACTGCTGGAATTGTCGCTATCAATAAAAACCCTGTAAGCGGTTGGATAGGTCTGCACAGAATTGCTATGATGTCATTCCGTAAAACAACGACAACCGCAAATAAGGTGCCCACATGCAGCATGGTATCGAAAAACAAAGTTTGCTCTGAAATGCCGAATATTTTCTGCAAAAGCACAAGGTGGCCTGAACTGCTTACCGGCAAGAATTCGCCCAACCCCTGAACGATGCCCAATACTACGACTATTAAAATGCTCATAAAACCTCGTTAATATCGATGATTCAATTTTCAAATGATAATATCAAGTGGCAAGTAACCTTTACTTGAAAAAAGCATTATTTATTTGTAAAGGCCGTTGGCCTCACATCGAAAAATGCGGCCGGGTTTTTCGATGTGTTAAAATTCTTTTTTCTGCGAGGATCATTTTGAAACGGAATATTTTATTTATTGTGATGATACTTGGGTTCGCAGCAATGGTTCAGGCTCAAGTATGGGGACCTGGTTGGAATTGGCGCAATACGCCAGCCTCCGAAACGGTAACGGTTACCGGCACTATGGTTGTTGCCCAGGGGATGCCGGCTCTTAAAAGCGGCGATGTTACCTATTATGTAAGCGGAATTAGCCAGCTTATTGGTTTTGTTGACGGACTAAAGGAAGGCGCGCAGGTAACCATCGAAGGGGCGGCAATTACAAGTCCCAGCGATAAAAACGTCAAATTTTTAAGCCCTTCCAAATTGACAATAAACGGAAAGGTCTATGATTTAGCGCCTCCGGAGCCACCTTCCAATCCCGCAGAACCCCAGCTTTATCAATACAGGCTTCCTGGGCCCATGATGCCCTTTGCCCCTGGATTCATGCGAAGGAGATAAGCATATGTTACAGACAAGTACGTAATACGCTCAAAACGTCGTCAAAATTTATCGGTTTGCCGACATGGCTGTTCATGCCCGCCGCCAAACAAGTCTCAATGTCTTCCTTAAATACGCGCGCGGTCATTGCGATAATCGGCAACTTTTTGAAATATTGCCCGTCCAGAGAGCGTATTTGCCGCGTCGCTTCAAGTCCGTCCATTTCAGGCATTTGCACGTCCATGAATACAATATCATATTTACCGTATGCCCCGCTGATTATGTCAAGCGCTTCCTTGCCGTTTTCGGCGCAGTCAATTATCAGCCCCGTATCATCCAAAATCGAAAGCATGATTTCGCGGTTAATCTCGATATCATCCGCGAGCAGCACTCTCTTGCCTTTGAACCTGCCGTCTGTGTCCGCTCTTGCGTCCTGATTGTCGTGCTTTTTTTCAAGGTGCTCATCTTCATCGTGAATTGCTTCTGATAACGGCAAGGCGCTTTGTTCGCCACGGCGAATTTTTACCGTGAAGATAAACCGCGCACCGTGTCCAAGCTTTGATTCCACCCAAATCTCGCCGTCCATAAGCTCTACGATCTTTTTTGAAATGGCAAGCCCAAGTCCTGTTCCGCCAAAATCGCGGCTGATGCCGCTTTCAGCCTGCGTGAATACCTGGAACAACTTGGCTTGCTGTTCAGGAGATATTCCAATCCCGGTATCGGTAACCTCGATACGAAGCTCGCATATTCCGTCATTTTCCCCTGCCAGATATGCTTCAAGGCTTATTTCCCCCATTTCAGGAGTAAATTTAACGGCATTGGAAATCAGGTTCATTATGATTTGCGTCAAACGGTGGTCGTCGCCAACGAGAAAGCGCGGTACCTTTTCGTCCACTTTTACTGTAAGTTTCTGCTTCTTCTCATCTATGCGGAAGTTTATAACCGAAATTGTTTTATTCAGCATACGCCTAAAGTCAAACTCCACAGGCGAAAGCTCAAGCCTGTTAGCCTCAATTTTGGACATATCAAGAATGTCGTTAATAATACTGAGAAGATGCGTTGAGGCATCCGCGATTTTGTTCAGAGTGTAATCCTTGCGCTCCGCGCTTTCCGCCCTCTTGCCTATAGCTGTCATACCAATGATGGCATTAAGCGGCGTCCGTATCTCATGGCTCATGTTAGACAAAAAATTGCTCTTATGGCGGCTTTCTTCGTCCGCCTTATTCTTTGCCGCTTCAATGCGTATCAGGATCAGAATCAGAACGGCCGCCAAAACCGTTCCAAGTATGATTATGATCAGCGCCATTTCCTGTAATTGCGCGTAATACCTGTTTTTTAACGCCGTAAGTCCCAGGTACCAGCTGTTTTCAAGTTTCTTGTAATAGGTTATCAGGGCGTCGCCCTGGGGATTTTCCGATTCAACTGCCAGTATACTCAGCCCCTGCTCCAATTTTTCCGCAATAGGCGCAAAAGCAGGCCTTGTTTCTATAAAAGGTTTGCCTATAATGCTCTCGTCTCCGTGGGTGATCAGCATAAAATTCTCATCCATCAAAAAGCCGTAGCCGCCCTGGGAAAGCCATGTGTTGACCACTACGTTGGTGATATTATACAGAGGAACATTCAAGGCTATCACGGCCAGCTGATTCCCGTCATCGTCAAAAATCTGCCGCCCTACCGTAACAATAAAATCGTTAAAACGCACATTCCAATATACCGGCGAAAAAGCCACTTCGCCGTTAGCCGCAACTGCCGCGGTGTACCACGGACGGGTTGTAGCGTCATAATTTTCCGGCACGACCCAATCGGTTGAAGTGGTAAAATAGACATTGCCAAAAATATTAAAATGCCCGTAAAGGCCGTCAAATACAAATCCGTCCGTTTTGGTTCGCAAATCGTTCGCGGCGACCCTCATGTAGTTATAAACATTCTCGTCGCTGTCTCCGTCTAAAATCATGCTCCTTATGCTGTTCGATACAGCCCTGATCGCCGTCCGGGGTTCCGTAAGCGTCGCCGTGACCAGAGCTTCCAGATGGAAAAATGTTTCCTCCGCCTTGCTTTGCAGATTTTTTTTCAGCATATTGCTGACATAGAGGCAGCTTGAAACAACCATTATCACAAACGCGAGGACCACAAACAACAACTGCGCGTACAGCGACAGCATCTCCCTGATTGTCCCCAATAAAGAACGTTTTAGCGCCATAAGAATAGTTTATCATACAAGCGCAAAAAAATAAAGATACCCCGCTTTCCAATCCTCAACCTGACCCGCAATTTTCTACAACAAATCCCGGATAAGACTTCAATTATTATCTGTTTTACATTCTCCTATCACCACTATTTTTAATGTATCATTGGCATAATTTATTTCTCTAAAATTACCGCTTACTGTTATTGTTTCTCCTTTATTAACGCTAAAATAGATATGTTCATTAAAATTGCATTGAACACCTATTCCAATGTTATTATAATCTCCAAAAATGATATAATTAAAATCTTTTGGCGGAGGATTATTTACCGGCCATGAGGTAATGCCCTTTGCTGCTTTTTCAAATATTGTCCCGGTTATTGCAATTCTTTTACCCTTATATTTTTGCAGGGCCTGTGTTTCATTGTTCAAAAATTCATTCATTAATTCTTGATCGGTTATTATTATTTCATTTTCAGGAATAGCGGCGCTCCCGGAAGATTTGCCGCCGGTTGAAGCACAGGAAATTATATTTATCCCAAACAAAAAAATTATACAGGTCATTATTTTGTTCATATCATAAACCTCCAATACTAAAATATATAATAAGCCAATATTTGTCATTTGTAAAGTATCTTTGACTTTGCCATTTTACTATACTTGTCGTACCATATATCTTTGTGATAATCTGTGGCACAAGGAAGGTCATTATGCTTGATGTAAAAGGGAAATGGTGTTTTATTACCGGAGCCAGCCGGGGCGTTGGAAGGCAGTTAGCGCTGTGCATGGCCGAACATGGCGCGAATTTAATTTTACATTCGCGCTCGGTTACGCATACGGAAAAAATTCTGGGTGAGCTAAGTAAATACGGAATCGAGGCGTTTGCCGTCGAAGCTGAGCTTTCCCAATCCGATGAAGTTAAAGCCATGCTCAACAAAATTGATGAAAGCGGGAAAAATGTCGAGATAGTATTCAATGACGCGGGCGTACAAATCGCTTACCGGCAGGAATATTTTCAAACCCCTGTTGCGGATTTTACGCAGAGTTTTTTGATAAATACCATTGCGCCGGTCATGATATGCTACCATTTTTTGCCGAAAATGATCGAGCGCGGATTTGGGCGCATCATCAATACCACCAGCGGGATACGCAATGAACCGCAGCAGGCGGGCTATTCGGCAAGTAAAGCCGCCCTTGATAAATTGACAACTGATCTGGCTTTTGTTGTGGACGGCACAGACGTAATTTTAAGTCTTGCCGACCCCGGCTGGATTCGCACCGATTTGGGCGGCCCCAATGCTCCCGGCGCGGTAGAAAGCTGCCTGCCGGGAATGGCCGTTGGCGCATTTGTCAACGATAAAAAAAGCGGAAGGCTTTTTGCCGCGCCGCGTTTCCACGGCATGACGCTGGAACAGGCAGTCAGCGACGCGGAATCCGGCTTACGCTAAAAAGACCGAATAGCCCGGACCATAAACGCGTCATACTTGTAATTGCCGTAGTTGTATTGTCTGCCATTGTCAAAACTCTGATACCATGCGCTGTCATTATTGGCCTGTGACGATGACCAGTAACTGATTTTGGTTCCAAACTTGCCCGCATTTTTCTGTTTAAGATTCTTGTACATCAAATCCAGTTCATCTTTGCTGGGCAAAAACCAGTCGGTAAATCCGTTGAAATCCAGTGTTGCGCATAACTGCGCTGCGCATCTGTTTTCCCCCAAATTCTTCAATCGTTCTACGATAATGTACGTATTCCCTTTTCCGGAACCTACCGTCACCCCTGTACCGTTGACATTGAAACCATAGGCCCCCCATGCCGCGGTAAATTCGGTTTCAGCAGGCGCCGCTTCCAGATACCGCCAGGCGGCCTCGCCGTCGTTCTTATCGTCGGTCTTGCTGTTGGAATAATTTCCTTTATCATAAAATACGATACCACCGGCAGGGCCTATATCCCCTATCTTATAGGTCTTATTTTCACCGCTCCCCGCGCCCGTATTCTGGGCAAACAACGCAGCGCAAATTCCCGCATACAGAACCATTAACCACAACGTTCGTTTCATACATTTAATCTCCTAATGTTTAATTACCCAGATCATCCCTGACCTTAACACTGACTGTTTCGTCATAACAGGAGAAGCATTTATCAACCAGAGCTTTATCCGGCGTTCTGCTGATTATGCTCACGACCGGCACAATGATCAGCCCGACAAGCATGGTAAAGGCCCCCGCGTTAATCGGCGACTGTAACAGCGCCGGGAATGAACTTCTGAAGAAGATGTTCAGGATCATCAGGGTAGTGCTGAAAATAAAATTACACCAAACCGCTGGTTTGGTAACGCGCTTCCAATACAGTCCGTAGAGGAAGGGGGCAAGGAAGGAGCCGGCAAGCGCACCCCATGAAACGCCCATAAGCTGGGCGATAAATGAAATCCCGCCTTTGTACTGAATCATCGCTATACATGAAGAAATAATTATAAATACCACAATCAGCGCCCGGATGATCACCAGTTGTTTTTTCTCGCTCATTTTTTTAATAATGTTGCCTTTAATGAAATCCAGCGTTAAGGTTGATGACGATGCCATGACCAGAGATGAGAGCGTACTTATGGATGCGGCGAACACCAAAACGATAACAACGCCGATTAAAACGTCGCCAAAATTTGAAAGCATGGCGGGAATTATGGAGTCATAGATGATAGCGTTGGCTTTGTTATAAGCAATATTCCCTGAGTTCGCGTACAGCCGCCCGAAGCTGCCCAGAAAATAACAACCGCCCGCTACAATAAGCCCAAAGAGCGTCGATACTACGGCGCCTTTGCTTATCATTTTTTCGGACTTTATGGAATAAAACCGCGCGACCATTTGCGGCAGCCCCCATGTTCCCAGAGACGTTAAAATGACGACGCCTAACAGACTTAACGGATCGGGGCCGAAAAATGACGTAAGAATACCGGGGACTTCAATCTTGTTTACATTGACTTCTTTTATCCTGGCAAGTTCTGTTAAAGCGTTTATAAAGCCGCCGTTACTGTTAAGCACCGCGGCGATAACCGTGACAATCCCGATGATCATGATTATGCCCTGAATAAAATCGTTTACCGCCGTGGCGAAATATCCGCCGACCACCACAAAGACGGCGGTAATAATCGCCATCGCAATAATGCAATAAGCAAAATCTACGCCGAATGCCATCTCGAACAGGCGGGAAAGGCCGTTATACAACGAAGCGGTGTAGGGGATAAGAAAGATAAACACAATGATCGCCGCGCCGATCTTCAGCGCGTTAGACGCATACCGTGAACCGAAAAATTCAGGCATGGTGGCGCTTTTCAAATGCTGGGTCATTATGCGGGTGCGCCGTCCGAGTATGAACCAGGGCATCAGGGAGCCGATGAAAGCGTTGCCCAAGCCGACCCATGTAGCGGCGGTGCCGAATCGCCAGCCGAACTGCCCCGCGTATCCGACAAAAATAACCGCCGAAAAATACGATGTTCCGTAGGCAAAAGCGGTAAGCCAGGGGCCGACTTCCCGTCCGCCCAGCACGAAATCATTGACACTTGCGGCCCTTTTTCTAAAATAGAAGCCGACAATAACCGTTACCGTGCAGAACAGCAACAATAAAACTACTTTTATAACCATGAAAAACGCTCCTTTTCCCTAAAAATTACGTTAATGAATCATATAGGTGAGTATGAAAGTGTGTCAAGCGGCGGCAGGTGGGAAGCTATGCGAGATGAGAAAGCAGGGAAGAATTTTCACCACGGAGAACACGGAGGAAGAGGACAGGGGAAAGGGGAGCAAACAACGCGCTCCCTCCGGCCTCTCTCAGGCGGCTTATGCTGATATAGTATCTATTGTCACGGTAAATGCTGTTACCCTGTGACAGTAGAGAACAGCCGGAGGGGGTGGGCGGGTAGCGGAAACATTTGGAATTCCCCGCCGGAGGAGACCAGCGGATAATAGTAACGAGGGTAGGGACAGTAAAAGCCCAGCACCTACATACCATAATTTTTCGTACTCTCACGATTCGTATGGTGATGTAGGTGCTGGGAGGCTCCGTAGGCGGATTCCACAAGCGTTTCCGCTCGCCCGTAGCGCCCCCTCCGGCTGGTCTCTACTATATAAAACTAAACGCTGTTGCCCTGCGCGGCATTTTCCTCTTGAATCTTTTTGCAAAGCTTGCTATATTTTGCAAACAGAAACATATTTTACAGGAGTATTGATTAATGGGCATTGACATTAGCAGGATGCGGAACATCGGAATTAGCGCTCACATTGATTCGGGGAAAACAACCCTGTCGGAGCGCATTCTGTTTTACAGCAACAAAATTCACGCCATTCACGAAGTCCGGGGAAAGGACGGAGTGGGGGCAACTATGGATCACATGGAGCTTGAGCGGGAGCGGGGCATTACGATTCAATCCGCCGCGACACAGGTTGAATGGAAAGACCATATCATTAATTTGATTGATACGCCGGGACACGTTGACTTTACCATTGAAGTTGAGCGTTCCCTGCGGGTACTGGACGGGGCGATTCTTGTGCTCTGCGCGGTGGGCGGGGTGCAGTCCCAGTCCATCACCGTTGACCGGCAGTTAAAGCGTTACCATGTGCCGCGCATCGCCTTTGTCAACAAGTGCGACCGTACCGGGGCCAATCCCTTTAAGGTGCGGATTCAACTGCGGGAAAAACTTGGACTCAACGCGGTGATGATTCAAATCCCCATCGGGCTTGAGGACAAACTTGAAGGCGTGATTGACCTGATTTCCATGAAGGCGGTGTACTTTGACGGCGATCAGGGTGAAACCTTGCGTTATGCGGATATTCCTGCCCCGCTGAAAGCCGATGCGGAAAAATACCGCGAAGAGATGCTTGAAGCGATTTCCATGTTTTCGGATGAGCTTGCCGAAAAATATCTGGGCGGCGAAGCAATCAGTGAGGAATTGATTCACGCGGCAATCCGCGCGGGGACTCTTGCCGAACAGTTTGTGCCGGTGATGATCGGTTCCGCCTACAAGTTCAAGGGGATTCAACCGCTGCTGGACGGGGTGAGCCACTACCTGCCCAACCCCACCGAAGTTAAAAATTACGCCCTTGATTTGGACAGCAACGAAGAACAGAAAGAGCTTTCCGCGGACGATAAAAGCCCCACCGTGGCGCTGGGCTTTAAACTGGAAGACGGCCAGTACGGCCAACTGACCTATGTGCGGATTTATCAGGGTATGTTGAAAAAAGGCGAGGAACTGCAAAACACCCGCGCCCGTAAAAAGTTCAAAGTAGGCCGGCTGGTGCGTATGCACGCGGACAATATGGAAGATATTAACGAAGGTTACCCCGGCGACATTGTAGCCCTGTTCGGGATTGACTGCGCGTCAGGCGACACTTTTTGCGGCGGCGGCCTTAATTACGCCATGACGTCGATGTTTGTACCCACTCCGGTTATTTCTCTTGCTGTTACCCCCAAAGATAAAAAAAGCGCCGACCAGATGGCAAAGGCCCTCAACCGCTTTACAAAAGAAGACCCCACTTTTCAGACCTATGTTGATCCCGAGTCGAATCAAACCATTATTAAGGGCATGGGGGAACTGCATCTGGAAGTGTACATCGAGCGGATGCGCCGCGAGTACAAGTGCGAAGTGGACACCGGTATGCCTCAGGTCGCCTACCGCGAAACCATTACCCAGCGGGCGGATTTTAATTATACCCACAAAAAGCAGACCGGCGGCGCGGGTCAGTACGGACGGGTTGCCGGTTACATGGAGACGTACCCGGACGGCGATTACGAATTTGTTGACATGATCAAGGGCGGCTCAATCCCCACGGAATTTGTGCCAAGCTGCGACAAGGGTTTCAAAGAGGCGGTGAAAAAAGGCAGCCTGATTGGATTCCCCATCGTCAACATTCGCTGCGTAATCAACGACGGCCAGAGCCATCCGGTGGACTCATCGGACATTGCCTTCCAGCAGGCGGCCATCGGCGCGTTCCGCGAAGCGTACAACAAGGCCAAACCCTGCATACTTGAGCCTATCATGAAAGTATCGGTGGAAGGCCCCACGGAATTTCAGGGAAACATTTTTGGTTCGATTAACCAGCGGCGCGGAATTATTTCGTCGTCCACCGAAGACGGGTTTTTTTCCCGCATTGAGGCCGAAGTCCCGTTAAGCGAAATGTTTGGCTACTCCACCGTTCTGCGCTCCCTGACTCAGGGCAAGGCGGAATTTACGATGGAGTTTGAAAAATACAGCAAGGTTCCCCAAAGCATATCCGAGGCCTTGATTAAGGATGCCGAAGAAAAGCGGAAGAAGGAGAGATAAAATGGTTTTAAGCGAACTTGTACAGCGGAGTCCCATTCGTATATTCGAGCAGTCCATTCACGGCGGACTTAAAGCCGGGGAAATCGGCGTTATCGCCTCTGGAAGCGGCGTGGGAAAAACATCAGTGCTGGTACAACTTGCCTTGGACAAATTATTGCAGGGAAAAAAAGTTATTCACGTTTCGTTCACCCAGCACACCCATTATGTGCTTGCCTGGTACGAGGATATTTTTGATGAATTTATCAGTAAAAAAAATCTGGAAAACGCCGGAGACGTAAAAAACGAGGTGGTAAAAAACCGCGTGTTGATGAATTTTAATCAGGACGGCATGTCCAAGGATCAGATTATCAGAAGCATACGGGCGATGATTGTTGAAGGCGGCTTTAAGGCTGAATCAATCATCATTGACGGGTTTGATTTTTCCCGCGCCGATCACGAGCGCATTGCCGGAGTCAAAGCCTTTGCCCGGGAACTGGGGCTTTCGGTCTGGTACAGTTGCACGGTACCGGATAAAGACGCGCAGTACGATGCAGAAAACATTCCCCTCCTGCTCAAAGATTTTGCCGATCTTATTGACGTGGTAATCGTACTGGAACCAAAGCCGGATCATATCGAACTTTCGATTTCCAAAGACCGGAATACCCACGACACCAAAGCCATGTCAATGCGGCTTGACCCAAAAACGCTGCTGATTCTGGAAAGTTGATTTGTGAAAGTGTCACTCCGCTAATTGCTCCCTTCGACCGCTTCGACAGGCTCAGCGAACCCCTTGTCGAAGTGCGGTCACTGAGCCCTTCGGCAAGCTCAGGGAACACTTGTCGAAGTGGCCGCAGCGGTCGAAGCGACCCACTATATCTAGCGTACCCCGCTGACAAACGACACTAGACAATTCAGGTGTCAGGACAAGGCGGCGCTTTTTCATTTAGTTTTGGTTAAATGTTATTTTCTGTTCTATAAACAAAAAGATAATCTCTTTCCTTAAAATGCTTTAGAACATTGAAATACCAATATAATGGTAAAAGATAATAAAATCCTATGAACAAAACTATTAACCATATATAGTCTTTTAGTTTCTTTCCTTTTTTATATTTAAATATTTCAATACAAAAATAAAATACATACAATGTACTTAAAACAACTATAATTATAATAAAGATTAAATATTTATTATTTTGAATTTCATTTGGAGAAATAATATTTTTTGAAAATGGCAATAAATTTAATAATACAAAAATCACGGGAACAAAAGAGATTATTTGTAATATAATTGCTTGTTTTTTATTCAATATTTTCTCCTCACCTGCTTCGTTCCACCTCAACCTGTTTGCAATGCGATTGTATTACACAGCGGGAACACCAGGGGCTGACGGGGCGGCAGAGGTTTTGGCCGTAAAGTACCAGCAGGGCGTTTAATCCTTTCCAGTATTTTTTGGGCAGGATTTCGCGCAGGGTCATTTCGGTTTCTTCCGGCGTTTTGGTACACAGCCAGCCACAACGGTTTGAGATACGGTGAACGTGAACGTCAACACAGATGCCGGGGAGGTCAAAGGCTTCGATGAGCACCAGATTGGCGGTTTTGCGGCCTACGCCGGGCAGGGCCAAGAGCGCGTCCATATCCGGGGGAATTTCACCGTTGTATTGAGACAGCAGAATGGCGGCGATTTTTTTCAGGTTTGCCGCTTTGGTTCGGTAAAAGCCCGCCGGGTAGGCAAGGCGGGCAATCTGTTCTTCCTTCATGGCGGCAAGTTTTTGTGCGCTGGGGGCTTGTGCCAAAAGCCGCCGTGATGCTTCCAGCGTTACATCGTCTTTGGTGCGCAGGCTGAGTATCGTAGAGACCAGCACCGCCCAGGGGTCGCGGCGGTAATGTTCCGCCACGGTGGTTACCGCGGGATCGTCTTTCATTCCCTGCCGCCACTGTACCAGGGCGCGCCAGATTGCGTCCCATTTAATTTCAGTTTTGGTGCTCATATCGCGGCTTTTTCCAAAAGGCACACAGCCAGGGCTTCTACTGCCTTGCCCTTTCCCACCGGCCCTAAACCTTCGGCGGTTTTTCCTTTTACAAAAATTCTGTCGATGGAAACCTCCAGCGCCTGCGCAAGGGATTGGCGGATACGGTCGCGGAAGGGCAAAACTTTTGGTTCTTCGCAGCATACCACGCAGTCAAGATTTACCAGCGTCCAGCCGGCCTGTTGTGCCATGTCATAAACAGAACGCAGGAGCGCCATGGAATCCGCGTCTTTCCATGCCGGGTCGGAGGGCGGAAAGAGTTCACCTATGTCACCTAACGCAGCCGCTCCCAAAATTGCGTCGCATACCGCGTGTGCCAGTACATCGCCGTCGGAATGTCCCAGTTCTCCGCGTTGCGCGGGAAGTTCAACACCCCCCAGCAAAAACCGCCGCCCTTTAACCAGACGGTGCACATCCCGCCCCAGTCCTATCCTCAACATACCAAGTCCTCCGGGAATGTTATTTTACGATTTTCGCTTTCGCCGGGAATGGCCGCCACGGGGCCGCAGAAGGAAGCCCACACTTCCGCGTCATCGGTAAATTCAATGTGCAGGGATTTTTCCTGTTCGGCGGCCTGTTCGTGGGCGGCAAGAATTTCGGGAAAGGCAAAGCCCTGGGGTGTTTGCGCCGCACCCATAAAAGCCCGCTTTATATGCCGCTTTATAAAAACAGCGTCCGTGCCGGCACTGTCCAGGGGCGCGTCCGTTTCTTTGGGAGTTTCCGTTAAGGGCAGCAGGGGAATAACGGCGCGGTATTTTTTTACCCCGGCAATGACACGCTGTATAAGGGAAGGGCTGACCCAGGGGCGGGCGCCGTCGTGGATAAGCACAAAACCGGGGGCATAGGCGGCAAGCAGGGACAGCGCGTTAAAAACCGAAGCGCGGCGGGCCCTGCCGCCGTTGACAAAAAGAATGGCGGGGCCTTTTTCCCCCGCGAGAAGTTCCGGCGGCAGGGCTTTCCGGGCGGCGGCCTCCCCGTTTATCGGATCGGCAGGTACGGCGATAACAATGGTGGTAATTTCGGGAACAGCGGCAAATGCCGATACTGCCGCGCCCAGCACGGTTAAGTTATCATCGGCAGCGCCGGCGGCCTTGCCGGGCAAAAGACAGTACTCTTTTTTAACGCCCTGCATACGGGCAGAGGAACCTGCGGCGCAGATTATTGCCGCTACAGCGCCGGGATTAGTCTTCCGGCGGTTCAAGGCGTTCGTGGATCAGGTCTTCCACTTCTTTTTTAGACTTGCGCAGCGAGATGGAAAGCTCATCTTCCAAAAGCCTTTGGGCGGAATCATAGAGTTTCTTTTCAAGAATGGGCAGTTCCTTCACCTTGCTCCGGTGGTACAGGGAACGGACAATACTCGCAATGTCCTTTATACTGCCTTTTTTCAAAAGATCCAGATTCATCTGGTAACGGAGCTTCCAGTCCGAAGGTATCGGATCGAAGTCCTGGCCTATCAGTTCAAGGGCTTTTTGCGCCTCATCCCTGGATACGGTTGAACGTATGCCCAATTCCGCCGCCTTATCCACCGGCGCCATTATCGTCATGTCAGACGCTTCGATGTAAATAACATAGTAGGGTATTTTTGCGCCATTGAATTTTTTCTGTTCAATGGCCTTAATGATGCCGACACCCTGACTGGGGTACACAATTTTCTGATCAACCTGAAAACTCTTTGCCTTGCTCATTACGGATAAATATAGCACAAAAAGAAATTATTGTGAACCTCCGCAAGAGCCGCCTGTTTTTTCCCCCAGCTTTTCCGCAATTTTAAGCAATGCCTCGCGGGTATTCTGGGACGGGTCATCCAGTACGGTTTCAAGCAGTTGGTCAAGGATAATGCCCAGAGTTTTTCCGGGCTGTATCCCCAGCGCGATAAGGTCTTTCCCGGAAATGGCAAGGTCTTTCAGCGAAAAAGCATGGCTTTCGCCGAGGGCTTTTTCCACGCGGCGGGCAAGGGGCAGAAGAAAATCCGGCGGCGGTTCAACTGCCGCGGTGGCATAGGAGTCAGCCCTGCGAAGCTGGTACACCTTTGCAAGATTGTCCTCGCCCGCACGGACAATAAAACGGCGGACTGCGGCGTCGCCCCATTCGTCCGTATAATGGAACATATGCTCTTTTACCAGATGACAGACCGAATCGATACACACATTCGGATAACGAAGCCGCGTCAGTATATTCCGCGTCATTTTTTCCGATTTAATTTCATGCTGATAAAAAGTCCAAATGCCGCTTTCATCCAGTTTGCGGGTGGGGGCTTTTCCAATGTCGTGTAACAGTGCGGCAATCCGCACATCTTGGGAATACTGCTTTTCAGCGGCATAATCGCAGGCAAGCAGGGAATGTTCCAGTACGTCAAAACGGTGGAAGCCTTTTTGATCGATACCCCGGCAGGCGGCAAGTTCCGGCAAAAAAAGTTTGAGCAAGCCGCTTTGTTCCATCAATAAAAAAGCGCGGGAAGGTTTATCCGACGCGATAATTTTTTCAATCTCGTCCCTTACCCGTTCCGCCGAAACTTTCGCGCTGGTTTCCAGAGCGCCGGGAATGGCGGCTAACGTTTCCGGTTCAAGGCGGAAGGAAAGCTGTGCGGCAAAACGAACCGCCCGAAGGGGACGCAAGCCGTCCTCGGCAAAACGTTCCGCCGGATTCCCCACACAGCGGATAATCCCCGCCTGTATGTCAGCCTCTCCGCCAAAGGGGTCAATTTTCCCGCCTTTGGGAAGGCGCAGGGCAATGGCGTTCATGGTAAAATCGCGGCGGGAAAGGTCTTCCTCAATGCTTGCGGTATAACTCACCTGATCGGGCCTGCGCCCATCGGTGTAATCCGCCTCGGTGCGGTAAGTGGTAATCTCCATACTCCGCCCCCGGTACAAAACCGTTACCGTCCCGTGTTTGATGCCGGTGGGGATAACCGTGCTCCGGGGCTGCGTCTTCCTGAAAATCTCGGTCACTTCAGCGGGCGGGGCATCGGTGGCAAGGTCCCAGTCGTGGGATTTTTTCCCCCGCAGCATATCCCGCACCGCGCCGCCCACCAGGCAAACTTCCCGGTCATGGGCCTTAAAAAGCGTGGCAATTTCTCTGAGTATGGGGTGAATAGTCAAGAAAATAACATTATCCTAAATGGGTGACAGTCACCATAGGGGAAATTCCCTATAAAAAGTGACAGTCACCTTTTTACCATTTTTTTTCGCAACCACTAATGCAAAACGCAACTTTCCACCCTATATAAGGTATGAACAAATCTCTTTTGATTCTTGTTTTTTGTGCAGGGTTTTTCCTGCATAGTTGCGGAGAATCTCCGCTGGATTCCCACTACAACCTGGAATTGCCGAAAATTCCACGGGGCTGGGAAGTATTGCTGGGCAGTCCGCATTGGCAGATAGAGTGGGTGAACGACGAAGGCCGGAAAGGGACAAAGACTGTTCAGGGGAACGGCAGCCCGGAAATTTCCTTGCCCCCCACTTTACCCAGCGCCGTTTCCGCCTTCCCTTATTGGCCGGATAGGGGAATAGGGCCTGGAATTTTTAAACCCGCGGGGGCGATATTTCCTTTTGACGCTTCCGGTAAAACCCTTGTCTTAAGCTGGCAGGGCGGGGTGGACGCGAACCTGTTTTGGGAACTTGCGCAGGCTTACCATAGGGCGGAGGAGGAAAACGCCGTGGAACAACGCGCCGTTCTTCGGCTGCCCTGGAACTTCAACTGGCCCCGTTTCCGCGAGCTTTTTGACGATCCAAGCCTCAATGCAGAAGTCCGCATCGACCCCTGGCTTGCGGACTGGCATAGCATAGCGGCAAAAATTATCCAGTCCGGTTTTGACAAACGCCGCCTGGTTCCCGAAGCCCGCAGCAGTCTGGAAGTGCCGGTAAATTACGGCCCCTGGATAGGAACTTCTCCCTTTGCTCCCCCGCTGTTTTTTGACACTACTCCGGTTTTTTCCGTCAGGCCGGCGGCGGATACATGGGTCTCTGCCGAAGGCATTCTACGCTGCAATTCGAAGACATGGATATTGATACCTTAAAGTCAACGTGTGATATATGCGGTTGAAACCTTAATTCCGGCGGATAACAGACGGCAATTCAACATTGAAGGTCTTGAGGATACAAGACCTCCCTTCGTCAAACAGGCCGGCCAGGGCGCCCATGTACCGAATTTTTTCCTCAATATCAGGAGACGTGATAATGTCGCAGAGTTGGCGGGAGTGGGATTCCATGGCCTGCTCATGGGTAAAGGTAGAATAGGAACGCATTTCAAGCGGATTAAACGTTGCGCCGCGGGCGCCGTTTTCTATTGCCGCCTTGCGGAATATATCGACTTCTTCTTCCTCGCCGATAAAAAAAAGCCCTCTGGTACTGACGGTTTTCTTTTCGCCGCCTTTATGTTCATGCTTCCGCGATCCAAAGCGGCGCCAATCACTCGAACCCTGTACCTCGTCCATTGCGGCAATAACCTGCTCCATTGTTGCGGCATGAAACCGCTTGCCATGTCTGATCCGCAGATTGACCACCGGCGCGTGAACAAAACTCCGGTATAAAAAGCCGTTGCCGGGAACATCAAGGCGGGCGCGGGGAATAAGAGTTTTTTCTACCAGTTCGGCATCGGAACGGGGAACAATAAACCAGATAATTTCCTTTTCAACCGGAATCGTTATTCTCATAAGACCCAATTTATCCCTCATGCCCGCGCCGTTGCCAAAAAAAACAACCGGCACGCCAACGCCCAGTTCCAGTATCGCCTGAGCAAGAGAATCCCCTGAACCGCGGGGAACGGTACAACTGATAAGGGAATGTTCTTCCGGCGAAAGCTTGTCCATTTTTCCGCACAACTTGTCAAGTTTTTCAGTATTAAAAGAAAGGGAAGTCCCCCGGTGAGATTCAATATGCTGGGAAAAAATACAACCCCGCCCCCCCATTACAAGGTCTGTCGCCTCGGCAATGCGGCGCATCACGCCCTCTTCATACACCGCGGGAACATACATCCGGTAGATCAAGGCGCGGCTTTCTTCAAGTTTGGTAACCGGACGCAACCCCAGAAACCCCTGTTTATCAAGCAGGAATATTTGTTTGGCCCGCTGGACAAAAACTTCGGGCAGCGCAAGGTCTGCCAAAGTCTGGTCCAGAGCCGGAATTATATTCATATCAGCAATACAAATGATACTGGAAAAGGTTGATTCCATAATTCCCCCTAAAAATTCTTCAACGCCCGTTTTGATTTTGCCTTATCAACAATCCCCGACACGAGAATGACGATAATCGGGAGGACGCTCGCCGTTGCTACAATACCGAAAGCGCCGTCCGCCCGCAGGGAATCGCGTCCCAGTCCCAAACCTGTAGTAATAATAATGGGAACGGTAATGGGGCCGGTGGCAATACCGGCGACATCCCAGGCTATCGAAGAAAAATCTTCCGGCGCAAATACCGTTAGGAGCAACGCCAGACCATAACAGGGAACCAGTATCCATGAAAGATGAATACCCCCCGAAGGCAATACATTACTGAACAGTACCCGCGCAAACCCAATAGCCATTCCTCCGCCAACCCCGGCGGCGGCAATCATTATTAATTTTGAACGCTTAAAAATACCGGTGGTCATTTCTTCAACGGTAACGGCGGTAACGGCAAGGGCAGGCTCCGCGAAAATCGCCAGAAATCCCAGAAAAAAGACAATGACCAAAATTATCAGATATGCGCCGATGGTGCCGAAACTTGAGGACATGGCGTCTTTAATGGGAATATGAATATACTGATTTCCCGAAAGCCGCTGGGGAATAAATTTTTCAAGGGTTGGCCCTTTTTCTCCCTTAACCCAGATATAGGTTTCCGGCCCCTTTTCTCCCGGAACAGTAATCAGCGAATTGTCACCAACCCCGCTGACCGTTACGGCTTTTTTTTCATGGAGCATCTCCGTGTAAGTGTATTTCAGTGAAGTGCCTGTTTGAGAACTCAGAGCGGTAATGCCGCCCGTCATTCCCAGATTAAGGGCGAACATTCCGATAGCGGCAAACACTATGCCCAAAACAACAATATCAGCATTGTGGACTCTGTCACGGGCAACCAGACCAATGGCGACAATCAGTACCAGAGCAAGGGGCAGCACCGCAAACAGGGCGGTTCTGAGGTAATACAAAAGTGAATGAGGGGCAAACACCGATATTCGGTGATGCGCCTGTTGTCCGCTCATTGTTTCACCGGGAAAACACAGGGCAAATTCATCGGTGGAAAGGTCGCCTGAGTAGACCGCCTCTTCCGCCATTTTAACCAATTCCCCGTTACTGCCGGCAACATAAACCGCCTTCGTCCGCTGCTGCGATTCGGCGGAAAAAAACGAAACCGCGTCAGAAGGCATGGGAACTCGCGGACCAATCATGGCCGCCAAAAAAAGAACGCTCGCCACCGGCAGGGCCGAAGCAAGGGTCACCAGCCCCAGCCCCGAATTATTTGATTTTGTTTCGCCGATTTGCGCCACTCCCAAACCCAGTGCCAGAATAATCGGCACGGTAACCGCGCCGGTCGCCGCCCCGCCCGTATCCCAGGCAAGATTCACCAGAGGCCGGAGAATTGGATTTTCATCAAACACACAGCTAACGGCCAGAATAATGGGGATAATGATAAACACCGGCGGCTTAAAGGGCCAGCCGAACATGAAGCGGTATACGCCCAGCACCACCGAAAGTCCCACGCCAATGGCAATGGCGGCTACCAGCCATGAAGTGCCCCGGTTGAGCAGCAGGTACAAAAGCGGCGCATTCCATGCGGGAATAACGCTTCCCTGCTGCTGGAGTACGGCGACAGCCGGTTCGGCCAGCGTTGCGGTAATGCCGACAATAACGGAAAAAACGGTAACCCCTACCACGCCGATTTTTGCCGGCAGCCTCATGCCGCACTGCTCGCCCAGCGGCATAATTCCCAGAAAAAGCCCTTCCAGAAAAAAAGACAGCCCCAAAATCGCCGCGCCCACGCCAACGGCAATGGACAGCGCATTGTGCAGCGGCGCTCCCAACACCAATTGGGCTGCCGCCAAAAAGACGCTCACCATGAGTACCGCCTTAAACTGGGGACGTATCTTGGCGAAGGCGTACGCATTAATCAATGAAAGTGATTCCCTGAGAGGCAGCTTTACCACTGCCTTCCGGCGCGGAAATAATTTCTCCCTCAATTTGGTAAAAAACCCCACATTATCTCCTTGATAAGTGATAATCTTACCATTTTTGAGCGGGAGTGTCACGATTACGCAGGGTAACCGAGTAACAGCGCCGTGTTAAACGGCGTTGACCGAATAAAATACCCCGCCGCAGAGCAGCGGGGTATTTCGTTCTCCCGTGGAATTGGTCTCGGGTTTAATACCTTTATAACCACCCCAGAGGGGCGGGGTATTAAACCCTCGCCACGAATAAATGCGACACGTTACCGCGCACAGTAAAGGCCGCCGTGAACGGTAATGCCGACTGCCTTTAGGTAGTCGAGCGCGCGGCGGGAAACACGGAGAACACGGAGGAAGAAAGTACTATATTTCTTACGGTTGTTTCGTCCATTTTGAATTCTCAACCACCGGCGCGGTTGTCGTATACGTTCCTATGCCTCTGGCAAGGTACTTGTCGCGCAAATCGCCTATGCTGGAGAACGCATTATAATGAAATCCGCTTGAAGGAATTGTGCCTTGAAACGTTACGCTGGTAAGGTTGTAGCAAGAGTAAAAAGCCCATTCCCCAATGCTGGTAACGCTGTGCGGTATGGTTACGCTGGTAAGGTTCCAGTAACTGAAAAAAGCCCCTTCCCCAATGCTGGTAACGTTGTTGGGTATGGTAAAAGCGCCTGTTTTTCCTCCCGGATATTGTATTAAAGTGGTTTTGTTCTTGTTATATAATACGCCGTCAACTGAACTGTATGCGGTGTTACCGGCGGCAACATTTATTGTGGTAAGGTTGTGGCAAGAGACAAAAGCCATTTCCCCAATGGTGGTAATGTTGTTCGGTATGGTTATTCCGGTAAGTGTGTCGCAATCTTTAGAATAAATCATCGTTTCGCTTTCAACATAAGCTAAAAAAGCTCCTCCCGGTATTTCTGTTATGGTACTGCCGGAAAGGTCAAGGTAGACATATTTGTCTGAATTGTTGTACCACGTTGTTGAGAGGGTTTTAAAATCGCCCTCATTGTCAATGTTCAGCTTGACTCTGTATGGACGGGCGGCGGTGTTGTTTGGTTGTGCTGGCAACCATGTTTTAAATGCATCAACGCTGGTAAAGGTTTTGGTTTGGCTGTCATCATACTCATACTCACTTATGGTGAGTATCTTGACATAAAATGTTCCTAATTGGTCGGCACATTGAAAGACTAAAGGTCGTATCCCGCTTTTAGGAATGTTCGTCCCATTTACAGTGTAGGTTGTTCGTGTCGTTGTTAGTGAAACAGAATCTACTAAATATATTCTTTCATCATTGTCCTCATAATACTGAACCCACAACTTACGAGCGCCTGATCGTGTCCATGCCTCAAATGTATAATCATACAGTTTACCTTTCTCTGCGGTGTAACTATATCTGGCGCCTGCTTTCCATCTGTCCAGGTCAGCAGTTCCGCCTACGGTAATGGTACACATTCCATCGCCGGGGTCAACTAAATAATTCAATGTAGCGGTTGATGTATCATCTACCCATTTACCCCAGCGTTCCGCAGTTGTTTGTTGTTCCGGTGGTGTTCCACCTCCGGTGCCACCGCCACCGCCACCGCCACCGCTACCGCCTCCTCCTCCGCCACTATCATCGCCGCTGCCATCGCCGCAACTTGTCAGTAACAGAGCCACGAAACCGATTGCCGCTATAACGGTATGCCCAAATATTTTGCTTGTATTTTTCATGGTGTTATCTTTCCCTTTTTTCTGTTTCATTTAAAATTTACCTCCCTATAAAATCCTTTAAAAATCATAGGAAAATAGCGTAAAGCATTATATTTATAAATATAGAGCAAATAGTTATTTGTGTCAATAGCTTTAAGTTACCTATATTTCCCTTATAAAGCCGAAAGATAGATAATATGACGGAACTGAGAAAAATACTGAGTGCAAATATGAAAGCCTATAGGACAGAACTTGGCTATTCACAAGCCAGGCTGGCGGAGGTAGTCGATACGGCAACCAACTATATTGCTCAAATAGAAAACGGGAAGCGGTTTCCGACCGATAAAATGCTGGAAAAAATAGCCTGCGCACTACAAAAAAAAGGATACGAACTCTTTTTTGTTGTCCATTATGAGCAAAAAATGGAGAAAGACTGGCAAACGCGCGTTTTAATCGACCTTGAACATTTTATTCATGATAGAATAACCAGTCTAAAAAAAGAAAATGTATAATGATGGTAGATATTTTGCCATTTTGGGTGATTTATATTGCAAGGAGTTTTTGGGGGAGGCTAATTTATGAAAAGTATCACTCGCCGCCTGTGTCATACAAATATTCAGGAGCAATATCAATAGTCCCATCGCGCCAAACAACAGTACCATAATCAACATATACACTTCTGAACAGATTTAAGTCCTGTAACGGCTTAAAGACCGGCTCATCAAGAAGATTAGAAATATCTATCTCTTTTTCTTCTCCGGTAGAAAAACGTACCAGTAACCGGTAATCGTCCAGAGGACGCACCTGTTTGACCGTTATTAACGGCGCGGGATTGTCAGCATATACTATGCCATCTATTTCGTACATAATTTACCTTATTTTAAGGGTTCTATTTTATCAAACGGCTGATTTTGAACGGCGTTATTCCATGCCGCATATAATTCTTCTTCGTGCAGTATCAGCCACGCTTGCAGTAACTTAAACTGTTTTGACGGCAAACTTCCGCCGAGCAGTTCTCCGTCAATACTAACAGTCGCCTCGTATTCTGCGTATGATACATGAATATGCGGTTTATTATGCTGTTTAATATCCTTAAACAACATACTAATTACGATTCCGTTAAATCTGCTTAATTCCGGCATCTGTAATTCCTCATTAACGCAGTGTCGGCGGCATCTATGCCGCTGACATTGTACATGGGGAGAATGTTACCATTTTGGGGCGAAAGTATCAAGTGAATGAAAAGGCGTTTTTGGGGGTTGAATCACAAACGGCTGAAAATAATCAGGTAACGGAGCGGTAAGTTCCAGACGCAGACCGTCCGGCGTTTCGGGAATGATAAGACACGCCGCGTGCAAAAGCAGATGATGAAGTTTCATTGTCTTGCGTAATGTATGGTTCAAATCAAAATCGCCGTATTTGTCGTCACCCAGAACAGGGTTGCCAAGCATCGCCAGATGGCGGCGTATCTGGTGCATTCTGCCCGTTCCCAATTCCAGTTCCACAAGGGAAAATTCTTCCGTACCGGAAATCAACCGATAGCGGGTTTCGGATTTTTTCACCGTGCCGTGAATGGCAAGGTCTGCTTTTATGATTCCTTCCGGCTGAACCGGCTTGCCTTTACAAACCGCACGGTAACGTTTTATGACGGTTTTGCCGGCAGCGCCGCCGGCAGCGTTGCCTTCCCCTCTCAGCAAGCGGGAAAATTCTGCCGCCGCCGCTTTGGTCTTGGCGACAAGGACAAGCCCCGACGTATCCCTGTCCAGCCGGTGTACCAACAGCGGACGCTGGGGCCATGTTTGCGCCAGAATACTGTCCAGAGAAATGCCAACCCCTTTTCCGCCCTGAACCGCAAGACCGGCGGGCTTGTTAATCACTATGCATGAATTGTCTTCATAAATAATGTCGAGTCGTTTCAATCTATCGTATCCGGTTACAGTTCCAGCGAGCGGCTTTCAATTTTCTCAAGTACATATTTGATAAAATCGGCGGTCTGCATTGCGGGGAGTTGTCTGCCGTCGCGCAGACGAATCGACACCGTGCCTTCTTCCGCCTCGCGCTGGCCGACCACGAGCATATAGGGAATCTTGCGGTTCTGGCAGCCGCGTATCTTCGCGTTAAGCCGCTCATCGCCTAACTCCGCGGAAACCCGCAGGTCACGGGCCTTTAATTCCGCGGTAACTTTGTGCGCGTAATCGTTAAAGCCTTCCGCAACGGGAATAACAGCGATCTGTTCCGGCGCAATCCACACGGGGAACGCACCGCCAAAATGTTCAATCAACACGCCGAAAAACCGCTCAAGGCTGCCGAGCAATGCCCGGTGTACCATGTATGGCCGCTTGTGCTGGCCGTCCGCGTCAACAAAGGTCATGTCAAAACGTTCAGGTTCGTTAAAGTCAAATTGAATCGTCGTCATCTGCCATTCACGTCCCAGCGCGTCTTTTATTTTCAGATCAATTTTGGGGCCGTAAAACGCGCCGCCGCCTTCGTCAATTTCATAATCCAGCCCTTCAGCCTCTACCGCTTTTCGCAGACTTTCCAGCGCGGCATCCCATCGGCTTTGTTCGCCCACGCTTTCTTTCGGCTTGGTCGCCAGATACGCCTTGATGTCCTTAAAGCCAAACACCTTCCACAGCGAAAGGCTGAAGCGCAGTACTTCAAGAATCTCCGCTTCCATTTGATCGGGCGTACAAAAAATGTGTGCGTCATCCTGCGTAAAACCCCGCACCCGTAATAGGCCGTGGAGAACCCCGCTGCGTTCATAACGGTACACCGTGCCAAGTTCCGCCCAGCGCAGGGGCAGGTCACGGTAACTGCGTCCCCTGTTTTTATAAATCAAAATATGGAAAGGACAATTCATCGGCTTGATGATGTAATCCTGATTATCAATCTGCATGGGGCTGTACATATTGCCTTTGTAAAAACCGAGGTGGCCGGAAGTTTCCCAGAGCCAGCTTTTGCCGATGTGCGGCGTGTAGAGAATTTCGTAACCGTTACGGTAATGTTCCTGCCGCCAAAAATCTTCAATGGCAACGCGCATACGTCCGCCGTTGGGATGCCAGTAAATCAGGCCGGCTCCCGCTTCTTCATGAACCGAAAAAAGGTCAAGTTCTTTGCCCAAGCGGCGGTGGTCGCGTTTTTCAACTTCTTCAAGAAAGGCGAGGTAGGCTTTCAGGTCTTTGGGATTTTCCCATGCCGTGCCGTAAATGCGGGTAAGCATGGGACGATTCTCATCGCCGCGCCAGTAAGCGCCCGCGATACTTTGCAGTTTGAAAGCGGCGGAATTTATTTCTCTGGTATTGGCAACGTGCGGCCCCCGGCACAGGTCGGCCCACAGCACGTTACCATCGGCGCCTTGCTGCAAGCAAGCCCTGTTTTCATAAATGGTAATTTCAGCGTCCGCCGGAAGTTCATTGATTAACTCGGTTTTAAATTCTTCACCGGCAAAACGCGCAAGCGCATCTTCGCGGCTGACCGTTACCTTTACAAAATCCTGCCGCGAATCAATGATGCTCTTCATTTCAGTTTCGATAGTTTCAAGGTCATCGGCGGTAATGGGCCGGGGCAAAAGAAAATCATAATAAAAACCGTTTTCGATAGACGGGCCAATGGCGACTTTCGTCCCGGGAAAAAGTTTTACCACCGCCTGGGCCATAATATGACTCACCGAATGGCGAATAACGGATAATTTTTCAGACTGTTGATTTATTGCGGACATGATTCAGGGTAGCATATTCTGGGGCTTATGCCTACCTGAAAAAGCCCAGTTTTCCGTATTTGTAAAGTTTTCCGTTACTGCGGCGGTTTCCCTCTTCAAGCTGTTTGAAGATAAAGGCGGCAAAACCCGCTTCGTCCCCGGTATCAGCGCCGGAGAATCCCAGGGTAAGGTAGGGTTCGTTGAATGAGGCGGAAAGGAGGCCGCTGGTAAAGGAACGGAAAGCGGCCAACGCCACCGGCCCCAAAAGGTCAACGATGTCATCTTTGCCGCCGGCCCCGCTGGTTTCAGAATACACCAGCGCCAAAGTTCCTTTTTCCCGCGCCCTAAAAACCGCCGCCAACTCCTTTACCAAAAAAAGCCAGCCTTTGATATGATCATTTACCAGCACCTCAATATCCGCCAGACTTATATCGGCGGCGGCGTAACGGACTGACGGGGGATCGCACACCAAAATCGCTTCATCAATATGCTCAAAACGGTTTTCCGCGGCAATAACCAAAGTACGGGCGGAAATGGGGCTGCCGGGATTCCAGTCCAGGGGAATACCGCTCTCTTGCGCCGAATCCTGAACCGCGGAAGATTTAGACGAAGTATCTTCCCCCCGTGCCAGAAGCCCCTTTTTCACCGTATCTCCGGTTTGCGGGCTGTCTCGTGACCGGTCCGGTAACAGGGCAATGGCATAATGTTCCACGCGCCGGGCCGTTTCAATTTCAATGGCGTTGGTTAGGGCGGATTTATTCCCCGCGATTAAAATTCCTCTGGACATAACCATAGTGTATACGCAGACGGCCATTGTAGCAAGCGGCGCGTACCTTGCCCTCCAACCCTTACAGGTTGATAGCCGAAAGCGCAGTTACAGCCCTGTCATGCGCCGTTTTTATTATTCTCTATTATATTCAAAATATAATTTATATTTTCCTTTGTTATTTTTTCATTAATTTCCTGTAATCTTTTTATTTCACTTTTTACATAATCATAATCTTCAAGTATAGCCATTGTTATTTTCAATAATTTCTCATAAATATTATCTGTGATTTTAATATTCCATTCATTATGATTGGTAGTTTCTATAAACCATTTTTGTTTTTCCTGTGTTTCCAACGATATTAAAGGTACTGTCAATCCAAAAGGTATCATAAGACTATGACCGCGCATTCCTATTATTAATTTTTTGCTTTTATAGAATTTATATACATCATTTTCTGAATATTTATATAGCGGTAATATTGGATATCCAGAATTATCAAAATATTTTGCATATTTACTATGCTTATCAAAAACATGATGTCCAAAGAACGTAATTTTATAGCCTTCCTTTTTCATAAACTTACAATATTCAAGTAATTGTTCAAAACTTTCCAGATAATTGCTTCCGAATCTCTTTTCAAAATTATTGAATGCAACGGAAATTCCTATTTCGTTATTATCCGTTTTAATAGCTATAACCTGATTTATACCACGTTCTATCATTGTAGCCGGACAAGGTTGATATTTTACTTTATCATGCAAGTAATCCGGCAAATACTTTTTAACCGAATTAATACTTCCATAATTCCTCAATCCAAAAAACGCTGATTTCTCAACGCACAACCTTATATGCTCTCTAAATACAGAAATAAAATTATCCTCACCATTGAACACATTATAACCAATCGCAAAAAACACAAGGGGTACTTTTAGTTTTCTCAAATTATTGATTTTTATATTAAATCCCCATCCTGAATTATTGTTCTTATTTGAACCTGGCATTATCAAACCATGTCCGCCAACAAGCATTAATTTGCAATATTTGTTAATTAAATATATTTCTATTGATGTTATCTCTCCAAAAGCCAATCTATGGAACCATAAATTTGTATTTTTAGAAAAAATATCAAATGTTTTTTCCAATCTTGAATATAGAACGACATCGCCAACATTTAAATTTCTGCCAAAAAGACCTATATGATAAATATAATTCTTGTTTTTTATACTGAAAAACAACAAATTAAATATACTAATAAAACTCCATATTTTGTGAAATAAATACTTAAAAATATTATTTAAATATAATCTTTGCAAGAGTAACATAAATAACATTTTATACAATCCCTTTTATATATATATCCTTTATTATTGCATCATTTTTATTTTTAGGATTTGCCAAAATGTTTATTATACTCCCGTTTTTTAGAAACATTGTATCAGAATTTATTAAAAAAGTGGATGAGCTTTTATATGTTTCTTCATTTATTTTATATTCATATATAATTCCCGTTTTTATATATTCACGCCTGCCCCATTTATTTCTATATGCATAAATATCCCCAGTTTGTTCCAGTTCTTCACCCAATGCTTCAAAAGGCAGTTGCCGTATACCTTTTGCCGCATAAATATTATCCCTCACAATGGCTTTTGCTTCAATTCCATTTTTAAAAAATTTAATTATTTTTATAATATTTATTATTGAATAAACAGGGATAAATAAAAATACAAATGCGACAACAATAAACAAATAGATTTTTGTGGATAAATCATTAACAAATAATAAAGTAATAAAAAATATTATTATAGAAAACGCCCATATAAAAATTGAACCTAAACCTATTTTATTTTTCATTATCTTCATAATCGAATAATTTCTATCCATAATATCTTCCTTCATTAAAATATTATTACACCTTAATTCATTCGTCAATGCTATTTAAAATATTTCAGGGTAAATGGCATATAACATAAACTGTCATCTATATCCAAAATCTGCGTTATATATGCCACTTTACCCCTCTTGGGAAAAATATCAATTGGGGGCTGGCTTACTTCCCTAATTTCTGTTTTTGGGGTAAAATACAGCATGGCAGAAAAAACAACAGAAGCGACAATGGAAAAAATCACATCGCTGGCAAAGCGGCGGGGCTTTGTGTTTCAATCTTCGGAAATTTACGGCGGCCAGAACGGGGCCTGGGATTACGGGCCTTTGGGCATAGAGCTAAAAAACCGCATTGCCGGGGCGTGGTGGAAGGAAATGACCCAGCTCCACGATGATATTGTGGGTCTTGATGCGGCAATTCTGATGCACCCCCGCACCTGGGAGGCATCGGGCCATGTGGAGAATTTTACCGACCCGCTGGTGGACTGCAAAAAATGCAAGGCGCGTTTCCGGGCTGATCAGATTCCGCCGGAAAATCTTGTGGCAAAAAAATGCCCTGAATGCAGCGGCGAGTTAACCGACACCCGCAAATTCAACCTGATGTTTAAAACCAATATCGGCCCGGCGGAGGATTCAGCCAGCATCATATACCTGCGGCCTGAAACCGCCCAGGGGATTTACGTCAATTATAAAAATATTATTCAGTCAAACCGCATGAAGATTCCCTTTGGCATCGCCCAGATTGGCAAGGCTTTCCGCAATGAAATTGTCACCAAAAATTTTATTTTCCGCACCTGCGAATTTGAACAAATGGAAATGCAGTTTTTTGTAAAACCCGGCTCCGATGAGGAATGGTTTAATGAATGGCGCAAGTGGCGCTGGGCTTATTATGAAAAGCTGGGCATTAAAATGGATCACCTGCGCTGGCATCAGCACGGGCCGGACGAACTGGCCCATTATGCGAAAGACGCTTACGATATTGAATATCTTTTCCCGATGGGCTGGCGCGAACTGGAAGGCGTACACAACCGCACCAACTATGACCTTAATCGCCATACCCAATACTCCGGCAAGGATATGCAGTATATCGATCAGGACAACAACAACGAGCGTTACATTCCCTACATTATTGAAACATCGGCGGGGCTTACACGAAATCTGTTAATGATTCTCTGCGATGCCTACGATGAAGAACAGGTGGCGGAAAAGGGTAACGAGGACGATTGGCGTACGGTACTCCGTTTTCATCCCAGTCTGGCGCCGGTTACTGTTGCGGTACTGCCTTTGATGAAAAAGGACGGTCTTGCCGAATTGGCGCAGGATATACGCAAGGAATTAAAAGAAGACTTTGCCACTGATTACGATCAGGGCGGGGCGATAGGCCGCCGCTACCGCCGTCAGGACGAGGCGGGTACTCCCTTCTGCGTTACCGTGGATTATCAGTCCAAAGAAGACGGCACGGTAACGGTGCGCTTCCGCGACTCGATGGAACAGGTGCGGGTGCCAAAAGCGGAACTTGCTACGCGGCTGCGTCAGGAAATAAAGTCGTATAAACGGGTTAAATAGGGTATGAGGGGTGCAATTTTTTCTTTTGTGCCCCCTCACCGGTATCCATTGCTTTTCGTTCTTTTTCATGTTATGCTCACTTTATGTATGCCGGGATTAAGTTCAACAGGGCTGCATTTAATGGCTGAAATGACTGAAGAAGAAGCGGACGCTCTTGATGAACTGTGGACAAAAACCACTCCCAAAATCAGGAAGGGTGAAGGGGGCTTTTTTACCGAACACCGCGCCCGTATGTTGCTGCTGGACGAGGCGACTGTCCGTATACTGGATGCTCGTGCGATGGCAACCCACCAAACCCCTGCCGAATATGTTACCCAGCTTGTTCGTGAAAACTTGATGACGGCGGTATAGCCTTTTCTTCGTCTTCGCCCCAAAACTCGTTTTCATCAAGCCAAACAGCATTGGGTTTTGCCTCTTCGTGTTCGGCTTCAGCCAATTTTTCTGCAAAATAAGCGGACTGTGCTTTTTGGGATAAATAATCTATATAGTGTACCGCTTCTTCAAATAATGCAGACGGCAATGTTTCGGTCTTTTGTATCAATAATTCAATGGCTGGCATGGTTTAACTCCTATCTTAAGCGGCGGACTCGCCACTTTTGTATATCGAACATTAACACGAAGTGTTAATGCTAACTCCTTGTTATAACCATATCACAGCAACCGCTTTAAGAAAAGGCAGCCCAAAAAAGCCCCTTTTCCGCTTGCGTTTACCAATAAATATATTATACTCTTATTATGTACATAAATATCAGTTTCAATCCGGCGGCATTTAAGCATGGAGTAACTGAAGACAATATAAGATGGGCTATCAAAACACATATTTGCGATGTTCTTGTGGATGGTTATGAGAATAAGTACGCAATAATAGGGTTTGACATAAATGGAAATTTAATAGAAATATTATATAATCTCATTGACGAGCAATCGATCAATGTGTTTCATGCTATGAGTTGCCGGGACTCGTTCCGGTTACAACTTGGAATTTAGGAGAAGATTAT
>JAITCL010000018.1 GCA_031283105.1 Treponema sp.
TTGCCTCACTAATCCTATCAGGGCTTCAATGCAGTTTTTTTCCCCTTCATATTCCCTCCCTATTCCTAATTTTACCACGCTTTTTACTCTATTTGCCTCTTAAGTTGTTGACAGTGGGAGGTTTATACCCATTGAATTCCCCCATCTGTTTTGCCCGCCTATTCCCTCCTCTTCCTTTGCGCCTCTGCTTTTTGCTATTTTCCCCTCCGTGTCCTCCGTGTCCTCCGTGGTTATATTCTTCTGATACTTTGAATTGCTATGAAACCATAACCATTTACTCGCTTGATACTACCGCCCATTTGTAGTATGGTTAGATATATTACTCCGGGGGGCAAACAATGGCTAAAACAAAGGGAGACTTGGTAACATGGTCTACGACTTTCTCGGTGGGAATAAAAGTAATTGACGATCAGCACAAGGAATTATTAAACCTCGTCAACGATATGTTCAATCATGCCGTCGGAGATGAATATGCGGAACGGGTCTACTTTAAGGAAATCATACAAAAGGCGATAGATTATGTAAAAGTCCATTTCAGTACGGAAGAAAAAATAATGCTCCACACCCGTTTTTCAGGCTATGCGGAGCATAAAAAAGAACATGATGCGTTTATTTTGGCGGTCGTTGATAATGTCCGCGATTTTGAAGCCGGCAAACGGCTCACGCTTACCGACTTTACCCGCTTCCTCAAGGAATGGATATTGACCCACATCGCCATTATGGATAAGCAATATTTTGCCTATTTTAAGCAAATCGCCACCCGCAAGGAAGACGGCACTTTGAGTATCACTCAGGCTGATGTCATGAGGTAGTATACGCCAATAGAGTTGTTCGGAAACTTCAGTTTCTGAACAACTTCCTTATAAAAAATAGCAGTTTTGAGGCTATAAGCCGAAAAACTGCAAAACTTGTGAGGGAACCAACCGGGTTCCCGAACAAGTCCAATGGAGTTTTGTGCATGGTTGTAAACAGTTTTAAGCGCGGCATACACCTTCCCACGCGCAAGCGCGCCACGGAAGGCAAGCCGATAGAGCAGGTTCCCTATCCCAAACAGGTGGTTATACCGGTCAACCAGCATTTTGGAGCGCCCAACCGGAGCCTGGTGAGTGTGGGCGAAAAAGTGGTGCGCGGGCAAAAAATTGCCGAGGGCGTAACGCCCGGCCCCATGACCGTGCCGGTTCACGCTTCCATCAGCGGTACGGTTGCCAAAATCGAGCCGAGAACCCAGTCGAATAATACCGAGGGTCTGTGCGTGGTGATTGAGGCGGAAGGGCCCCAGGATAGGGAGGAATTTTTTCCGCCACTTGACCCCTTTAGCTGTACCACGGAAGACGCCCTTACCCGTATTCGGGAAGCGGGGATTATCGGCATGGGCGGGGCGGGTTTTCCCGCGCACGTAAAACTTGCGCCGCCGCCGGGCAAACATATCGACCTTATTATTGCCAACGGTGCGGAATGTGAACCGTACCTTACCATTGATGAAGCGGCAATGACGGCGAAGTCCCAACTGTTGATACAGGGTCTTGCCATTGTGATGAAGATTACCGGAGTCAACCGCGCCGTTATCGGCGTGGAAGAAAATAAAAAAAGCATTGTCCCTTTAATTGAACGGGAGCTGCGGCTGGAAAAATTTGCCGGTGACATTTCCATCGGGCTGTGCCGTACCCGCTATCCGCAGGGCGGCGAAAAAATGCTGATTACCGCCCTGACCGGCAGGGAAGTGCCGTCCGGCGGCCTGCCGATGGACGCGGGCTGTATTGTGCAGAATGTCGGTACGCTCATCGCCATCGCCGAGGCGTTTTACCGGGGCAAGCCCCTGATTGACCGCGACCTGACCGTATCCGGCGGAGCCTGTACAACGCCGAAAAATATCCGCGCCCCCATCGGGGCCTGTATCAAGGATATGCCGGTAGAATTTATGGATATTGATCACGCGCGGCTTGTCAAAATACTGTTTGGCGGCCCCATGATGGGGACGGCCGTTGCTTCCCTTGAAACGCCGATACAAAAAAATACGTCGGGGATAATCCTGATGACCCGGGAAGAAACCATCGCCGAGGAGGAAGGCCCCTGTATCCGCTGCGGGCGCTGTATACGCAACTGCTCCTGCAGCCTCAGTCCGGTGATTATGAATAACAGCCTTGAGGCCGGTGATTTGGATTACGCGGTTAAGGCGGGGCTTTTGGACTGCATTGAATGTGGCGGTTGTACCTATATGTGCCCGGCGCGTATTAAACTGGTACAGCGGTTTCGCGTCGGCAAACAGCGTCTGCGGTTACGGCAGCAGCAAGCGGCACAAACTGCCGCCGTTAAAAAGTGATAAAGGAATTGTAAATTATGTCGGATAACAAATCGGATAATAAAACAGGCGGCCAGCGGAAGGCCGTTCCCCTTTTGCTGGCCTCCAGCCCCCACATCGCCTCACCGGTTAATTCCGCGGCGCTCATGCGGAATATGCTCATCGCCCTTGCGCCGGTTTCGATTTTCGGCGTGGTTATTTTCGGACTGCCGGCATTGCTCAATATTATTGTCGCTGTGACTGCGGCGATTGCCGCCGAGGCATTATTCAGGCTGATTATACGTCAACCGGTTCGCGTCAAAGACCTTTCCGCGGGAGTCAGCGGCCTTTTGCTGGCGCTGGTTATTCCCCCGTCCCTGCCGCTGTGGATGACCGCCCTGGGCGCGGCGTTTGCGGTAATCGTGGCAAAAGAATTTTTTGGCGGGCTGGGGGCCAATGTGTTTAACCCCGCGCTGACCGGCCGCGCTTTCCTCATTATGAGTTTTCCCGCCGCCATGACAACGTGGCATAACCCGCAGGACGGTTTCGCCCTTGCCTTAACTGATGCCACCAGCGGGGCAACTCCCCTGGCCGTCCATTCCGGCGCTGTTTCTTCCGGCCAATACTGGCAGACCATGAAAGAAATGTTTCTTGGTTACCATTCAGGCTGCATCGGCGAAACGTCAATACTGTTGATTCTTGCCGCGTTTTTCTTCCTTCTGATCACCAAAACCATTGACTGGCGCGCGCCTCTTTCCATGGTCGCCGCCGCCGGTATCGCCGCCCTTGCCCTCGGCATTGACCCGCTTTTTGCCGTTCTTAGCGGCGGGCTGATTTTCGGCGCGGTCTACATGGCCACCGATTATGTAACGTCGCCGCTTACGCCCTGGGGCAAAATTATTTTCGGCGCCGGCGCGGGGCTTATTTCGATTCTGATTCGCAAATGGGGAAGCTACCCCGAAGGGGTCAGTTACGGAATACTGATTATGAATTGCGCCGTTCCCTTCCTCAACAAATTACTGCCCCGCAAATATGGCTATGCGCCCAAAAAGGAAAATAGCAAATGAAAGTTACCAATATGCTGAAACTGGGCTGTATCCTGGCGATTTTCGCCGCCGCCGCTTGCGTCATGCTGGCTTTTGTGTATACCGGCACGGCAAGCATTATCGGACGGCGGCAGCAGGCCGATCTGGAAGCGGCGTTACAGGAAATTTTTCCCGGTGCGGACAGCTTTGAAGCGGCGCACGGAATCAAAAGCCCCGATGCCGCCGTGACTATTGAAAATGCCTATACGGCAATCCGCGCGGGGAAACCGGTTGGCGCGGCATTGCGGCTAACACGTGCCAGTTATGGCGGGCCGATTAAAATAATGGCGGGTGTCGATATTGACGGAACAATAACCGGCGTAAAAATAATGGAACATTCTGACACGCCGGGGCTGGGGGCCAATGCCGCCTCGGATAAATATTTTGTGGATAAGGCAAAGGGGATAACCTTTTACGGCCAGTTTACCGGAAAAAGCATTAACGATCCGTTTGAGGTTAAAGGCGATGTCGCCGCGATTACCGCTTCCACCATCACCAGCAGGGCCGTTGCTTTAACGGTGAAAGCGGCGGCTGTCGCCGTCAGTTCCTGGTTTGCCGGCATTGATGTTGACGCGGTATCCGCCGCAACCGAAGAGGGAGAATGATTGAATGAAAACTCAAAAATCGAACCGCCTGTTCCGTATTTTTACCAACGGCCTTATCCGCGAAAATCCCCTGTTGATACTGATGATCGGCCTCTGCTCGAGTCTGGCGGTTACGACATCGGTTGACAACGGCATAGGCATGGGCCTGTCCATGACCTTTGTGATACTGATGTCGGAAGTCGTGATCAGCGTTTTCCGCAAACTGATCCCCGACTCAATCCGCATTCCCATTTTTATTATTATCATCGCCGCCTTTACCACGGTGATTGATTATGTACTGAAAGCGTGGTTCCCCGATTTGTCAAAGGCGATGGGGGTTTTCATCCCGCTGATTGTCGTCAATTGCATCATCATGGGCCGCGTGGAGGGCTTTGCTTCCAAACAGCCTTTAAGCGATGTCATCCCCGACGCTCTGGGCATGGGCCTGGGCTATACCTGGGTGCTTGCCGGTATCGCCGCGGTGCGGGAACTGTTGGGCGGCGGCACGATTTTGGGTTTTCAGATTTTACCCGCAAGCTATCAGCCGATACTTTTCTTTGTACTGCCGCCGGGGGGCTTCTTGGTGTTTTCCCTGTTTATCTCCCTGAACCTGTTTATCAAATCCCGGCTGAAGGATCCGCCAACGGCATCTGACGCTTGTTGTCCGCCGGAAGGCTGCGCCGGCTGCGGTACAAACGGAGGCCAATTATGAAATTCATGTTTGATATTAAGAGAGTTATCGAAAAAGAATCTTTTACCACAAACCACACAAACCAGCACGAACTTTTGCTATATATCTTATTGTTGTTCGTGTTGGTTCGTGGTTTATTTTTCTTCTTGGACAACCCCCACAGTTTCACGGAGGAAAAAATAGTTTTCGTACCAAAGCTCCGTGTTTCTCCGTGTACTCCGTGGTTAATTCTTATCTTATTGGACACTTCCAAAATAGAGGTTATAAATGAATCTTGTTAAAATATTTATAACGGCATTTTTAATTGACAATGTGGTGTTAATGCGCTTTCTGGCCCTCTGCCCCTTTATCGGAATGAGTACCGATGAAGACAAGTCAATCGGAATGGGGCTGGCGGTAACTTTTGTCACAGTGCTGGCAACCTGCGTTACCTGGCCGCTGTACAAGTTTATTCTGGAACCGCTGGGGCTGGTATTTTTGCAGATTCTGGTTTTTATTTTGGTGATTGCGGCGCTTGTCCAGTTAGTTGAATTTTACCTGAAAAAAGCCGCCCCCGGCCTGTACGGGGCAATGGGCATTTATCTGGCGCTCATTACGACTAACTGCGCGATTCTGGCGGTTACGTTTGACGTTATTTCCAGCGGATACGGCTTTATTGAATCGCTGGTATATGCGCTGGGAGTCGCTTTGGGCTTTCTGCTCTCCCTGCTGCTTCTTGCAGGAATCCGTAACAGGTTAAGAACCAGTCCGGTTCCCCCGTTTCTCAAAGGAACGCCGGTATTATTTGCCGCTTCCGCTTTGCTTTCAATCGCCTTTATGGGCTTTCAGGGGTTAGTGCGATGACCATTATCATTATTACGGCAATTTTTGCCCTGGCTCTTGCCTTTGTTATCGGTACCGCTTTGGGCTTTTTCCGGGATTTTTTTGCCGTGCCGCATGACCCGCTAGCTGATACTATCCGCGAAGCGCTGCCCGGAGCCAATTGCGGGGCCTGCGGTTTTCCCGGCTGTGATAATTACGCCGCGGCCATTGCCGCCGGAAAAGCCGGCATTAGTTCCTGTACCGTCGGCGGTTCCGCCGTGGCGGAAAAACTTGCCCAAATAACCGGCCAGTCAGGCGAAGCCGTACAACAAACCGTAGCGGTGCTTGCCTGCCGCGGCACCTGTCTGCATGCCCCACTCAAGGGAACCTACACCGGCCTTAAAACCTGCCGGGGGGCGAAACTTGCCACGGGCAGCACCAAACTCTGCGCATGGGGCTGCCTGGGTTTTGGCGACTGCGTACCGGTGTGCAAATTCGGCGCCATCACTTTGGACAAAGAAAAAGGACTGCCCGTTATTGATTACGCCAAATGCACCGGCTGCCGTATGTGTATGGCCGAATGTCCCCAGGGCTTATTGAGGGGCGTTTCAAAAGATCAAAGAGGCGCTATAATCCTCTGCGCCAACCGCAATCCCAACCGGCAGGGTGTCATCAAAACCTGCAAAATCGCCTGTATCAAATGCGGCCAGTGCGTCAAAAACTGTCCCCATCAGTGCATTGATTTAAGCAGTAATATCCCGGTCGTGGATTTGTCCAGATGCGACTCCTGCGGAACCTGCGTAGAAAAATGCCCCACCAAGGTGTTCAAGATTATTGAAAAGGATATTTTCGTTTCACTAATTCTGTCTATTTAACAGGAACATATCCGGTCTTATCAACAAGATATTGTCCTTGTTCGGATAATATCCAGTCTACAAACGCGTTTACATTCTCATTGTCGGTATCTGTTGTTATTGCATAAAAGCTGTCTGTATAAAAATATGTTTCATTCAATATTGTTTCTTTGGAAGGAAGCACACCATTGATGGATAAAAGTTTTATTTTATCGTTTCTGACCATTTGAGTTGTATAGAATAAAAATGAATATCCAATCGCATTTTTATGATTCCGGTATTCAGCCGTTCGGTTAATTATACCGTCCATTACTTCTACTACGTTTTCCGTTAATGGTTTTACTATATTTTCTTCTCCCATTATTGATTCCAATATTGTTTGACTGCCGCTGTTCTTGGGGCGCTGGTATGCTATTATTTTTCTGTGTTTCCCGCCGAGTGCAGACCATTTTTTTGTTTTACCGGAATATATATTTCTTACCTGTTCAATTGACAAATTGTTAACAGGATTTTTTTTATTAACAAAAAACACAAACGCCTCTTTCCCTATAGGAGTCATATTAAAATTAACCCCTTTTTCTTTTGCCCGTTCTATTTGCTCATTGGACGGTTTTGCGCAAAATATTATGTCTACTTTTCCGTTAATCAGATTCTCATAAGCCTTAGGCGTTGTAGTCATACCAACAATTGGATTATGGTACGTGTAATAATCTCCTTCAGGATATACCGCCTGAACAAACGCCGCATAAAGCGGATATATTGCCGTAGCCCCGTCAAGTTTCGGCAAATTATCCGTTAATTTCAAAGTTGACGACTCCGGTAATATTGCGGTTTTTGATCCCCTGCCGTTTTTCCCAAAAGGTTCGTATGCAAATTCATCAATTCCATGAGGCACTGAATCAGGTTTAAAAAAACCGCATGAGTTAAATAATAATAAAATAATTAAATAAATAGTATGTTTCATTTATTTTTTCACCCATTGTCCAGTATTATTTTATTTAGTAATTAAAATTACTTCTTCTTTATAACATCAAACCCAACATAGGGAACCAGATTGCGCGGTATCCGCACCGAACCGTCTTCCTGCTGAAAATTTTCCAGAATGGCGATAATGGCCCGTGAGACGGCAACCGCCGTACCGTTGAGCATGTGGACAAATTTATTCTTGCCGTCATCGTCCTTGTAACGGATGTTCAGCCGCCGCGCCTGATAGTCGGTACAGTTGGAAGTTGAGGTCACCTCCCCCCATTCGCCGTTATTACGGCCCGGCATCCATGCCTCAAGATCCCATTTGCGGTAAGCGGGCGCGCCCAAATCGCCGGTGCAGGTATCCACCACCCGGAAGGGAATGTCAAGGCCGGCAAAGATTTCTTCTTCTGTTAGGCGCAATTCTTCATGAAACCGGTCGGATTCTTCGGGCAGGCAGTACACAAACATTTCCAGTTTGGTAAACTGATGCACACGGTACAGGCCCTTGGAGAATTGGCCCGCCGCTCCCGCTTCACGGCGGAAGCAGTGGGAAATGCCCGCCATGCGGAGGGGCAGTTTGTCTTTGGCAAGGATCGTATCGGAGTAATAACCCCCCAGGGTAATTTCGGCAGTCCCCACAAGGCAGGTATCCTCCCCTTCCAGCGCGTAGACATTGGATTCCGCGCCGCGGGGGTTAAAACCGATGCCTTCAAGAATTTCAGTGCGGGCCACGTCAGGCGTAATAAAGGGGGTAAAGCCTTTTTTGTGCAGAATATCCAGCGCATAACGGATAAGGCCCAGTTCCAGAAATACCCCTTCATTTTTCAGATAATAAAATTTAACGCCGGACACTTTTGTTGCCGAATCAAAGTCGATAATATCCAAATCCTGGCCGAGTTGTACATGGTCGGCGGGCTTAAAGTTAAATTGTGCAGGTTCCCCGTGCCGCTTCACTTCAAGGTTGTCCTTGTCTTCTTTGCCCAGCGGCGCTTCAGGGTGGGCCATGTTGGGAATTTTCCGCGCTTCGGTTTCCAGCTCTTTTTCAACAGCGGCGAGCTTGCCTTCCGCCGCGGCAATGTCTTCTTTAAGTTTTTTCCCTTCTTCAATGAGGGCGTTGCGCTGCTCCTGTTCGAGTTTCCCCCTCATGGCGGCGGCATTGGTGTTCCGTTTCTGCTGCAATGATTGCAGGGCGGTGGTTAATTCCGTCCGTTGGGCATACAGGCGCGCCACCGCCTGGGCATCGGCTTTCATGTAACGGTTGGCGATATTCGCCGCCACCGCGTCTGTGTTTTCAGCGATAAATTTATAGTCCAGCATGGGGTTAGTGTAACATAGGGAATAGGGAATAGCCAATAGCATAAGTTGCGATATAAAACAACAAGCCGCCTGAGAAGTCCGCGCGGAGCGGCAAAAAACCGGGAGAACCTGCCTACAGAGCCCCCCAGCACTTAAATTACCATGCACATCGTATTACTATGAAATCATGTCGTATTTAAGTGCTGGGCTTTTGCTGTACACTTAGTTTTTGTTTTTGCTCCCTGGTCTCTTCCGGCAGAGAATTCCCGGAATTTTTTTGCCGCCCCGCCGGCCTCTCTCAGGCGGCTTATGCTGATATAGTACTTATTATCACGGTAAATGCTGTTGCCCTATGCCGATAGAAGGGGTAGTTTTTCCCTCTAACAAAAGCAGGACTTCTGCCTTTATGCGTTCATGACACGGTATTCTGTAATTCCACCCCTGTCCTCTTCCTCCGTGTTCTCCGTGTCCTCCGTGGTGAAAATTCTTCCCTGCTTTCTCATCTCGCATAGCTCCCCGTTAAGGGTAACAGCATTTACTCCTCTGTGAGAAACAATAAAGAATATGCTATACTAAAACCGTGGAAAAACCGGAGGGCGCCGCCGCCTATAACGCTGTTGCGCTGTGCGCGGTGGGCGCGGAAAAGGCGGTCTCGAATGAAATTAAAAAGTTGGGGCTGGGCGTAACCGATTCCGGTTTTGGCAGGATTCGTTTCCGCTCGGATACGGCGGGGTTGTACCGCTCCCTTATGGGCTTGAGGGCCGCCGACCGTGTACTGCTGGAAGCGGGTTCTTTTTCCGCTGCCGGTTTTGACGCGTTATTTGAAGGGACGGAGGCCGTTTCATGGGAGCGTCTGATTCCGGCGCAGATGGGACTGAAGGTTGCCAAAGTTCGTTCCAACCGCTCGCAACTCAAGGCGGAAACCAGCATACAGGCGGTAGTACACAAAGCGGCGGCGCAGCGGTTGTGCAAGGCGCACGGACTGGCGCGGCTGCCTGAAACCTGCATCGCAACGGCGGAAATCCGCGTTTATATTGAAAAGGACATGGTTTCCCTGCTGCTGGATTTAAGCGGGGAGCCGCTGTTTAAGCGGGGCTACCGGAAGGAAGGGGGCATTGCCCCCCTGCGGGAAACAACCGCGGCGGCAATGCTCCTGCTTTCAGGCTGGAAACGGAAGTATCCGCTGTACGATCCTTTCTGCGGTTCCGGCACCATTTTAACCGAGGCGTTTATGTACGCGTGGGACATGGCTCCGGGGCTGGGCAGGAATTTTGCCTTGAATGATTTGCTCATTGCGGATAACAATATAGAGGAAACGATTCGTAATGAATTGCGCGGCAAAATTAATTTTGAGCGGACGATTCGGATTGCCGGCAGTGATGAAGACGCCGCCGCAACGGCGCTTGCCCTAACGAATTTGAAACGGGCGCGGGATTTAGCGGGAGCAGGGCAGAATCAACAGGAAGAGCCGTATCCCGTGGTAAGGACGCTGCCCCTGCGCGGAGCGCAGCCGCCCTTTGCGGTAACAGAAGATGCGCCGGCGGCGGCCATGCCGGGCGGTTTTATTGTTACCAATCCCCCTTACGGAAAACGAGTGGGGGATCAGTCGGCATCGGAACGCCTGTACGGGGAAATGGCGGGGCTGGGGCGGCGTTTCCCCCAATGGAAACTGGCGCTCATAACCGACCATCCGGGTTTTGAATCGTTTTTTGGCAGGAAGGCGGATACCTGCCGTGAAATGCAGGGCGGCCCCATTGCCGCATATTTTTTTCAGTATGAAACGTTGTAGATTCAAAGGAGAATATAATGTCAATTGTTGTAGAACATGAAAAACGGCGGAAAAAAATTCTTGAAAAGGCCCTGTATGTTTTCGTTGACGAAGGCTTTGAAAATACCACTTTTCAGAAAATAGCCGATTATTGCGGCATTACCCGGACAACGCTGTATACCTATTTCAAAAATAAAAAAGAAATTTTCACTTACAGCATAAAGCTGCTTCTGGTAAAAGTTGAGGAGGGCATCCAGTGTATCCGCTGCGACGCCTCGCTGGGCAGCGTTGAAAAAATCACCAGGGTTTTGCTGGATATTTTCAGGAATCTTGAGGAAAACCGCCGCCTGCTCTCGGTACTTCTTGATTACCTTTTGTTCCTTTCAAAAAGCAACACCGATCCGGAACAGCGTGTCCGCCGCCGCACGCTCAAACTGCGGCACATTCTGGCATCTATGGTAATTGAAGGCATAAAATCGGGCGAACTGAAAGCGGTTAATATAAAAACCACCGATGATTATTTGTACAGTTTTGTTGAGGCGGCGATATTCCGGCTGGTTATACTCCAGCGGAAAACAGTGGGCGATCTGCGCAAAACAGCCGCCTTTGCCGTCAAGCAGTTGACAGCAGTGTAATGAAAGCGTTACGCTCATTTTTTCAACGCGCCAATTTCCCGCTTTTAAGACAAGCGGCAATTCTGTTCTTTTGCCTGAGCGCGTTCACCTTCCCCCTTTTTGCTGATGAGCGGGAAGACCTTACCCTCGCGTTAAGAAAGGCAATACCCGAATATTCAGATGGCAAAATGGACATTGGGGAGATAAACAGACTGCTTGACGCGGGAGCCGATCCCAACGGCTTTTATGATGAAAAATATAAAGAGTCCTTCTTGACTCACGCGACGCAATACAAAAAAGTTCCACTTGCGCAGATTCTCCTTGAACATGGCGCCGACCCGAACCTTGGGCATACTAACCATTCCCCCCCCGTTTTTTATGGCAACAGTGAAATAACGGCGTTATTTATCGCACATGGGGCGCGTTTTGATGTAATGGGGAATGATCGGCGGTCTCCCCTGTTGGACCAGACTAGCAATAACAATTCGTCGGCGCTGCTTATTCTGGAATGGGAACAGCGGCATAGTCCCGATTTTTGCGGTAATTTTGAAAACCGGAAAGACTATCTAACAAGCGCTCTTGGCCGTCTTCTGGATACGTCTTTCTTTTCGAAAAACGATAGAACTGAAATATATACACTGACGGAACGTTTGCTTGACGCTGGAGCCGATCCTGCGGCTCCATACAAGATATACGGACACAAGGAGATCATTCCCGTTGCTTATCTGGTAATTAGTCCTTATAGCGACGGCCAATTTATTGCCCCCCTGCTTATTGA
>JAITCL010000005.1 GCA_031283105.1 Treponema sp.
AAGGATGAAACTAATTTGTGGACTTATAAACTATGACCGGCTTGTTTAAGTGGTTATTAAACAAGTCTAATGAAAATAAATCAGCAAGTTCAGTAACAATAGTTTCACCTACAGCAAATTCTTTAATACTGCCGTTATGTTTAAACAGCGTTTCTATTATGGCATTTTTTACTTCTTGTCTTGCTGGCATTGCCAGCAAGACAAGCATATTTCGCTCATAACTCATAAGACATTTTCGCCTCTATTAATAAAAAGCTTAATAAACCAACTCGATAGTTCCAAAAGTACCGGTTGGCTTCAAAACCCGTAAAAGTTCTTTGGAAATGGGTAAAAACCATTCAATATATTTATCAGCGGGTATACCCCCATAAGTATCTTTTCTTTGATCTGCATAAGGGGGTGATGTAACTATAAGATCTACGCAATTTTCTTCTATATCCTGTAAAATATCGGAGGCATCGCCGCAAAAAATGTCTGTATTAATTTCCATAAGAGATATTCTACCATAAGTTAGTTTTATTTTCAAAGGGCCTTATCATGCCGCGAGTTTAACACCGAGTACATTACCGGCGTTACAAAAAGCGTCATAATAAAACTGACCATAAGCCCTCCCACAAAAGTTTTGCCTATGGGTTGAATGGTGTCCGCGCCCGCTCCGGGGAAGAAAGCGATGGGGGCCATGCCCAGAATGGTGGTCAGGCTGGTCATCATAATCGGGCGCAGACGGCTGCGGCCCGCTTCGAGACAGGCTTCACGCACCTTCATTCCCCGTGCCCGCAGAGTGTTGGTGTAATCTACCAGTACAATGCCGTTGTTCACCACAACGCCGACCAGCGCGACAATGCCGATGGCGGAAAACATCGACATCGCCTGATTGCCAAATTTATATATCCAGATAACGCCGATAAAAAGCAGCGGAATCGAAAAGAAAATAATTAACGGATCGACAAAAGATTCAAACTGGCTTGCCATAACGCCAAAAACCAGAAAAACCGCCGTGCCAATGATAAGTATATAACGCCAGAAATACGATTGGATTTCCGCCGCTTCTCCCAAATAACGAACCCTTACCCCCTCGTGGGGAATATAATAATGTTTCACGGTGTCTTCAAGGCGGCGCTGCATATCCGTAGCGGCAATCCCCGGCCCAAGATCGCCGGTAATGCGGACGACACGTTCCTGCCTTTCATGGCGGATGGCGGATGGAGCGCGGCCTTCCGCAATACGCGCCACATTGGACAGGGAAACGCGGGAACCATTACGGCTAATGACAGAAATAGCGTCCAGATTGGGCAGACCCTGGCGGTCATCATCCTTGAGCTGTACCTGCACATTTATCAACCGGTCTCCCCGGCTCATGGTAGTGGCGGCGTTCCCGTCCATAGCGGTACGAATCTCCGTAGCGATAGTGGCAAGGGAAAGCCCGAAACTTGCGGCGCGGTCACGGTCAATTTCAATCTGTAACTGCGGGGCGCCTTCGTCTATATTTATCACGGGATTTTCGATTTCGGGCAAATAGCGCATAATGATACGGTGAATTTCTTCGGCGGTTTCCGTAATGGCGGTATAATTGCGCGAGCTTACGGCAATTTCAATCGCCGAAGTATTTCCTACTCCACGGCCCGCCCTAAAGCTGATTCGCGCCCCGGGAATTTGGTTCGTATAGGGAGTCAGTTTGCGGATTATTGAATCGGGGGTATCAATTTGTTTGGCGGGTTCGGGAAGAATAATTTGAATCGTTCCCTGATTGGTTCCGCTGCGCCGCGCGGTAAGGATAATGTTCCGGTAGCCCTGCACTTCCTTTTTGACCAACTCTTCCAGCCGAAACAGCATTTCTTCGGTGACATCAATAGCGGTTCCCTGAGGCATGGCAACATTGATATTAACATTATCATCGGTACGCATACGGACGTACATATTCATGCCGATACCGCCGAATTGCAGCAGGGAAAAAACCAAAATTGACACAACAAGCATAACAATTATCAAACGGTGGGACAGGCAGTACTCCAGCGCCCCCCGGTATTTGTTTTCCAGCATTTTGAAAAAAGATTCCATTTTATCGTCTATCGCCCGCAAGAAACGGTTTTTCAGCGGCTTTTGTATGCGGGTGTTGAGCGGAAGAACAGAACCGCAAAGGCTGGGAACCAGAGTAATAGCGACTAACAGAGACGCGGTTAAGGAAATTACCACGGTAAAGATAAGGTCGCTGAAAAGCTGTCCCATTTCCTGCAAATCGTTTTTGTAAATAATCAATGGAATGAATACGCACAGGGTTGTTGCCGATGAAGCGATGATGGGCCGCATCATTTCACGGCTTCCCAAAATGGCGGCAATGGCCGCTTTAGCGCCCCGTTCGCGGTAGGTGTGGACATTCTCCAGAATTACAATAGAGCCGTCCATCGTCATTCCCATACCCATGATAAGCCCGGTCATGGTCAGCAGATTCAGGGTAAAGCCAAAAACCGACATTAACATAAGGGTAAGAAGAATCGAAATGGGAATGGCAAGACCGATGATTAACGTGCCTTTAATATTACGGAGGAAAAACAGCAGTACCAGCATCGCCAGACCCGCGCCCTGCAGGGCGTTGCTGTACACCTGGTCGAGGGTTGCCCTGATCATGGAAGTGTTATCTGAAAGAACTTGCAGGGTAATGCCCTGGGGAAGCGAGGCGTTAATGTCCACAAGAGCGGCCTGTACCCGGTCAGATACCTGCACCTGATTGCTGCCGCTTTCGCTGGTCACCTGAAGGTATACGCCGTTCTGACCGTTTATATTTACCCGCGCGGCATTGTCATTGTAACCCATGTTTACATCGGCGACATCTTCAATCCGTATAAGCTGCGAGCGGACGCCTCCGGTTTGAGCGGTACCTGTTGTGGAAAGATTAACCGTTTTTACCACCAGCCGCTTTATCTGCTCCAGACTGACCAGCTCTTCCTGCGTCATAATCTGGTACTCACGGGTGCCGCGCCGCAAATTGCCGCCGGATGAAAGTATGCTCTGCCCTTTCAGCGCGTTGGAAATATCGTTTAACGTAAGGTTAAAGGCGGCAAGCCGGTTAAGCGAAACCGCCACTTTGACAATCTGCGTGGTGCCGCCGGTAACTTCCGCAGACGCCACTCCATCGACACGCTCAATACTGGCCTGTATTTCATCTTCGGCAAAAATACGGAGCTGGTCGGGCGGGTAATTGCCCCGCACCACCAGCCGCATTATCGGCAGCGCACTCATGTCATAACGCCGTACCGTGGGAGTCTGTACGTCATCGGGCAGGGAATTGGCCAGCCGGTTTACCAAAACCTGCGCGTCGTTGACGGCCTTGTCCATGTTGGTTCCGTAGGCAAATTCAAGGTTGATGACGCTCGATTCAAACTGTGAATTGCTGGTCATATTGACCAGACCCCGCGAAGCGGAAAGCGCCCGTTCCAGCCGTTCGGTGACATTTTTCTCAACGTCGGCGGGGCCCGCTCCGGGGAAACGGGTAAAAATCGAAAGCACAGGCCGCGTGGTAGAAGGGTACAGGTCAACCGCCAGATTAAGAATCAGGGTTATCGCAATGCCCACGGCTAAAGCGTACAAAATAACAATGGTTACCGGCCGCTTGACCGAATATTCGGCAATATTCATTCCCTACTCCACAATGCGAACCGGATCGCCGTCCGAAAGAAAATTCTGCCCGGCGCTTACCACCCGGTCTCCCATATCGACGCCGTTCAACACTTCAAATAAAGTTTCATTTTCAATGCCCAGTTCCACCGTGCGCCGGCGGGCAATGTTTTGTTCATCAATGGTAAAAACAATCCATGAACCGTAGGTGTTAATCACCGAGCTTCGCGGTATAACCGGCACATTGGTTCGCGTTCTGGTAACCAGGCTGATAGTGGCGAACATTCCCGCTTTAATCCGGGGGTCTATTACCGCCATTCCCTGCCGGTCAACAAAACGCAACCGTATCCGCAGGGTTCGGCTTGCCGGGTCAAGCACGGGGCTTACCTCGTCAACTTCAGCGAGAAAAGTTTCATCGGGAATCGCTTCAAACATCACCGTTGCGTTAAGTCCCAGTTTAACCGAAGAAACAAAACGTTCCGGTATAAAAGTTTCTACCCGCAGGGCGGCAAGGTCTCCCAGTACATACAGCGCCGACTGCGCCGAAACGGTATCGCCGATACTGTAGGGCGCCTGTAACACCGTTCCTTCAATGGTAGATACCACGGGACTGTGCCGGTAAACTTCCCCCGGACGCGAGGGGTCAACCATCGCCACGATTTTGCCGCGGCTGACCCGGTCGCCGATATTGACGCGGGCCTCTACCAGTTTGCCCCCCATTGTGGGAAAAATTGAAATCTGATTCTGCGCCAAAACATCGCCGTTAATAACCACGCTGTTTTCAATAGTCCCCGGCTCAACTACGGTAACCTGAACTACGGCGGCGTTACGCCCTCCGCCCGCGGGCGTACTGCCCGCAGGAGACCCACCACCGGAACCACCACCTTGCGCCTGTTGTCCGCCCTGGGTATTATTCTGTCTGTCTTGTCTGCCTTGTCTGCCTTCGGACGAACCTCCACCCGGTGTGTTAGCCGTCACCGGAGCGGGAGCCACTGCGGACGTATTCGCCTCTTTTCCGCGCTTGATAATAGTGGACGCGATAAGAGCCGCAAACAGCATGATAAGCCCGATAATAACGGCGCTTAATATTGTCGTTCCCTGTATAACGTGTTTCTTTTTCATTTCATTAAATCCTTCCAATTTATATTCAGGGCTGCTGAAATATCCAGTATCATATTAAGATACGAAAGCTCAGCCTGCAACAGCCGCTGCCGGGCATTAATCAGATTATTCCGGGCGTCTCCCAATTTGAGCGACTCAACCGTGCCGTTTCTGAAACCCTGATCGGTAAGCTCATAGCCCCGCTCGGCAACACCCACGCTAAGGCGGGCAATCTCGATACTGTCCCATGAATTGCGCAGATTGGCGGCAAGGGAACGGATTTGCGCCACCGCCGCGTCTTCGGCGCTTTGCAGGTCAAGCCGCGCCTTGTCAACCGCCAGTTTTGCGGCGCGGACAGACTGGCTTCTGCTGGTTCCCGGAAGCCAGGGATCAATGGGGATAGTTATTGACGCGCTTCCGCTGAGTTTATCGCTGAGCTTATCAATAAAGGGATCCATACCCTGACCCGTCCAGTCTGCTGACAGCCGCGCTGACAGTGAAGGGGCTTTGCCGGAAGAACTTAATTGTTTTCTGGTATTTTCCAGCCGTTCAATTTCCTGCCGCCTGCTGATAATATCGGGCCGCCGGGGAAGGTACTCACGGATAAGATTATCCGCATTGGCTTCTATCTTTACAATTTGTATCTTCCCCTCAAGCGCTATATCCGCATCATGCGCAATGCCCAGTTGGGAAAAAAAATCACTCATACGGTTGGTGTAAGCGGAACGCGCCGCGCTGAGGCTGTAACGGGCATTCTGCAGCCCCAGCCTGCTCTGCATCAAAGTCATTTCCCCGATAACGCCGTTTCTGAATGCCACCTGATCTCTGTCATACTGCCGCTGCGCCAACTGCAGCATATACTCCAGACTGGCAAGGTTGTCACGGTCGGCGATAAGGCTGTAAAAATTTTTCGTTATCTGTATCTCAAGCTGGTTGCGGGCGTCTTCGTAGTTGAGCAGCCGGGTCTGGTAAGCGAGTTTGATGTTTTTCATGGTGAAGGGAATCCCCGCGTTGAGGGTCAGGACTATCCCCGCACCGGCGCTGGTATTGAGTATTTCTTTATCCAGTTCAAAACCGTCGCCGGAAAACAGCTTGCTGCTGTACGAAGCGCCCACAGTGCCGCTTATCGTGGGAAAAACCTCCGCCCACAAGCGTTTTGCCGAATATTCCGCGGAAGAAAGGTCGATAAGGCTTTTTTTCAGGTTCAGGCTGCTTTCAAGCCCCTGTTGGACGGCATCCTCCAGGGAAAGGGCCGGCGAGGCGGCAGGGAATAACACGCTCACGCACCAAAACGCCATGAGAAAATAGCCTTGCCGCACGCATATCCCCCTTTATATACACTCTACCATATTAAAAAATGAACGAAAACAGGGCAAGTTACAGGAATTTTATGAATGACAAATCGGTGACACTCACCATTGTTATCTTTTTTTCTTAAGCCAAACATATCGTCCAAAAGTAAATGCAATAATCCTGCCCACAACTTCTATTGATTTTGCGAATAAAGCCCGCTACATTGTAATAGGAGCGTTATATGAATAATAAAAAGTATACTTTTCTGGCCCTTATTGTGGGGACGGGACTTGCCATGCTGGCGGCAGATTTTTTGATACTGCTTTTTTTTGAAAATACATTTTCCCAGCTTTGTTACCGGCTTGGTGTTCCGGCACTGATTTTTCTCGCCCTTTATTGTTTTATTTTGGGACGGGGCGCACGGAATTTTGATCACGAGTATTTTACCAAACTGGACGGGGAACATTATTTGCTGTGGCTTAAAACAATCGGGGCAGTGCCGATTAAAAGAATTGCCCTTAATGTGATAACCCACGCCGCTTTTTTGGGGATTGTTTTTTCGGGCGATTATCTGGGAATTGATCCAGCCATAAAGGGGTCTTTGTTTCTGGCGGCCCTGGCCTTTGGAATGTTGGTGGGGACATTTGTATATGTAGCGGGCGACGGTCTGGTTTCCCGTACCCTGCTTGCTCATAACTTTACCCGCTATCCCCCTGACTGCCGGGAAAAGCGGCAGGAAGCCAAGGCGTGGATTATTCCCATCGCGGCAATTCTGGTAACGCTCGGCTTTACCTGTTCCGTTACCTTGCTGAGTATTCACCGGATTGGGGGAACGCTGGACGCGCTGAAAGGAAGCGCCCTGTCTTCCCTGTTAATCCCGCTGATTGTTTTTTTTATCAGCATTTCGGCTCTCGCCCTTACCCTGAAAAAAAACACGGGCGCACTCTACACGACGGTAGTCGCGCAGCTTGAAAATCTTTCCTCCGAACAAAAAGATCTGACCCGCCGAATTTCCATCTGCTCTGTTGATGAACTGGGTACTATCGCCGGTATGGTAAACGCGTTTAGCGAACATTTGGGCGGCGGAATTCGGGATATTAAAGGCGGACAGCAGGAACTTTCCCAAGTGGGAAACCGGCTGGAAGAAAACGCTTCCGGCATGGCGGATTCCCTTGTTCGTATTTCTACAGCAACGGAACAGGTGCTGGCAAAAACTCAGGGTCAGAAAGAGAGCACCCACAATTCTTCCCTGGCGATACAGAAAATTGCCGATCATACCAAAGCGCTGGAAGAATCCATTTCTGTCCAAACGTCCAGCATGACTCAGGCTTCTGCGGCGGTGGAGCAGATGATTGGGAATATTTCCTCTATTGGTACGGTAACTGAAAAAATGGCTGATCAGTTTGAGACGGTCGGAGAAGCGGCGGGCGAAGGAAGCCGTGTTCAGAAACAAAGCAGCGATCGTATTCTTGAGATTGTCCAGCAATCCGAGGCTCTGCTTGAGGCGAATAAAATAATCGCCACCATTGCCGCCGCAACGAATCTTTTGGCAATGAACGCGGCGATTGAAGCGGCCCATGCCGGAGAATCAGGAAAAGGCTTTTCCGTAGTGGCGGACGAAATCCGCAAACTGGCGACAAATTCTTCCGATGAATCCCGCAAGATCAGCGTTGAACTTAAACAGATTAGCGCTACCATCGACCACATCGTTAAAGATTCCGAGGCTTCAATGAAGGCTTTTACCGAGGTTTCCAACCGGATTAACGAAACAGAAAAATTGGTTTTTGAAGTGAACAACGCAATTCATGAACAGAAAGCCGGCGCGGGTCAGGTGATGGAAGCCCTGCATACCATGAACGATGCCACCGCACGGGTCAATGACGGTTGCCATGAGATCAGCCAAAACAACGAAGCCATGATTCGTGAAATTGACGCTCTGCAGAGCAGCGCCGGGGAAATCCTGACCAACATGGAAGAAATGTCCGGCGGCATAAAAAATATCAATACCAGCGCGCAGGAAGTTTCACATCTGGCCGCCGCCACCCATGCTTCCATTGAAAAAATTTCAGCTACCGCCAATGGGTTTACCGTGTAGGGTTAATTCCTGAATGAGTGAAGCGGCGCGGGTATTCTGCCCCCGCGATTGATAAAAATATCGCTTTGCGCGGAATTTACCGCCATGACCGGAGCGCCTCCCAACAGGCCGCCGAATTCCGCCCAGTCGCCGGCCTTTTTGCCCGGCACGGGGATAACCCGCACGGCGGTGGTTTTGTTGTTGACCATGCCGATTGCCATTTCGTCGGCGATAATCGCGGAAATGGTAGCGGCGCTGGTGTCGCCCGGCAGGGCAATCATGTCCAGACCGACAGAACAAACCGATGTCATCGCCTCCAGTTTGTCCAAGCTGATAGCGCCGCTTCTCACCGCGGCAACCATGCCTTCATCTTCGGAAACGGGGATAAAGGCCCCGGAAAAGCCCCCGACATGGGTTGACGCCATGATGCCGCCTTTTTTTATCATGTCGGTTAACATGGCGAGGGCGGCGGTTGTGCCGTGAGTTCCGGCGGCCTCAAGGCCCATTTCCTCAAGAATACGGGCGACTGAATCGCCTACCGCCGGAGTCGGCGCGAGAGACAAGTCTAAAATGCCGAAAGGCACGCCCAGCCGCCGCGCGGCCTCCATTCCCACAAGCTGTCCCATGCGGGTAATTTTGAAGGCTGTTTTTTTAATGGCGTCGGCAAGTTCGTCAAAACTCGCGCCGCTTAAATTTTCCAATGCGGCTTTTATCACGCCGGGGCCGGAAACTCCCACGTTCAAACAGCTTTCCGCTTCGCCAACGCCGTGAAATGCCCCCGCCATAAAAGGATTGTCCTCCGGCGCATTGCAAAACACCACCAGCTTTGCGCAGCCAATGCCGTCTCTGTCCGCGGTTTTTTCCGCAACCTGTTTAATCACCCCGCCCATCAGTTTTACCGCGTCCATGTTGATGCCGCTTTTGGTGGCCGCCACATTTATCGAAGCGCATACCCTTTCCGTTTGGGCAAGCGCCTGCGGCAGCGATGCAATCAACCGTTCATCGCCGCCGGAAAAACCCTTCTGCACCAAAGCGGAAAAGCCCCCCACAAAATCAACGCCTAATTCAACGGCGGCTTTATCCAGCGTTTGCGCAAAGGGAGTAAAATCGCTGTCCCCGCAGGAAGCGGCAACCAGAGCGATGGGCGTTACCGCAATGCGTTTGTTGATAATGGGTATGCCGTATTCGGTTTCTATATCCCGTCCGGTTTTAACCAGCGGGCCGGCAATGCGTTCAAGTTTTGCGCGGATATTTCTGCGGGTTTCTTCCCCGGAAGATGATGCGCAGTCCAGCAGCGACACCCCCAGGGTAATAGCCCGAATGTCCAACTTGTACCGCAGAAACATATCTACGGTTTCCTGTATTTCACGCGCCGTAAACAACATGGTTTTACCTGTCCGTTAAATGCCGTTTGCCCTACACCATAATTTATATACACTATATTTATTTTTTGCAATATAATTCACTGGGAAAAAAAAGTACCGGTCGGAGCCGGCACTTTTTTCCCGTTAAAGATGTGACTGACACCTTTTGGAAAAGGCTCACTCCATATCTGTTATTACCCACTTGTGGTTTGCAGTGGGCTTTGCGGTCTTCATGGTGAAAGTACTGCTATCTTTTCCAGTCGCAGTCTCTTCCACAATTACCGAGTTCCAGCCAGTTTTCAAATCCATCTTGTAAACAGTTTTTGTAGTGTATTCACCATCATCATCTTCTTCATCAACATCAACAAAAGTCCCGGTTATCTTTATGTTCTTATCGACATAGATATAATACACAGCGCCATAATGATTCTTGCTGTTTTCCATCATTTGAAACACCCAGTTGGAGGCAGAATCACCAGTGCCGTCGTAAAAACCCCAATCAAGCGCAAAGTATTTCGCGCCGCTCGTACTTATGGTAACCCCCTCACCAGCAAAATCATCCCCATCCATCAGCGCTGTGGATTTCGGCGTTCCCAGGCTTATCGACAGTTTGCCGCTTATCAGCGTTACGCTCGGGGAGCCGCTTATGAGATCACCGAGCGGTTTAATAGGCACTTTATCAATTGTAAAGTCCCTTGTATGGTTTAGGTTCTCAATAGTTCCATTATACGGAGTCCCTACTTTACCCTCATCGGTAAGATTATACACCTGCGCGTTGGTTATCGTAAGGGTAGCGCCCAGTGAACCGTCGCCTCCTCCGCCGCCGCCGTCATCATCGCCGCCACCGCAAGCGGTGAAAGAAAACCCGATTATCGCCATCAATGCGATAGTGCCGAACAGTTTTGTACAGTTTTTCATAAAGAACTCCTTCCGTAGTTTTGGCTCATTGCGGAGCGTGATGTTTGTTCCCACAAGGAAACATGCTTTTTCCTGAATCATGGCTCTTAAATTGCATGAAAACACAAAACATGACCCAATAGGCAAACTATACTTGCCTATTGAAGAATATGTCAATAGGCATAAACAATTTAACATTGCCTGTGAGGTAAAGTTGGCGGAACAAATAAAGGGGATTAAGGCAGTTTTAGCTCTCAATTTGAAGATAAATCGCCTAAAACTGGGTTTAACACAAGAAAAACTGTCTGAAAAAGCCAATATTTCAACGCATTACTTTGCTATGGTAGAACTTGCCAAAAAATTCCCCTCTGCCGGTATGCTGGAACGCATTGCTGCGGCTTTGGAAATTGAACCCCACGAACTGTTTTATATGCCTTCCGCCGCAGAAAATGCCCTTATTGGATTAAAGGTTACTGTCGCCGCTGATATTGAGCGTATAATTGGCGAGGCTGTAGAAAAAGTCCTTACCGCTAAATGTAAGGACTAAAGGGTAAAATCTGTCAAAATTTCACACGGCGGCACGACGGGCACGGAGGCACAGAGGGAAGAATGAGGTATTGTTGTATCAAGTCCATGTCATCACTTCTCATATTTCTTTCCTCTCTTCTTCCGTGTCCGTGCCGCTGTGCCGCTGTGTGAGGTCTTCCTAATTTTGTGGGTCAAGTTTAGTGTTTTGCGGCGAGGGTGTTCATTAAATCCGATGCATCTCACTGAAAACTTTTTCGTGCATTAAACTGATGGTTAAATTCTTCCAAAATAGTGTCAGTCACCTTTGCATTAGCCTCAAAAATGACTGACACCTTTTTGTTACTGCTTGTTACTGCACATCTATTGCCCACTTGTGGTTTGCAGTGGGCGTTGCGGTCTTTTCGGTGGTTGTTCTATGTTCTCCAGTCTTAGTAGATTCCACAATTACCAAGTTCCAGCCGGTTTTCAAATCCATCGCGTAAATAGTAGTTGTAGTTTCGCCATCATAAGTCCCGGTTATCTTTACGTTCTTATCGACATAAATATATTCAATACCAGTCTCATCATTGCGGTCGTCCACTTGAAGCAACCAAGCCATGGTAGACTCATCAGTGCTGCTGTAAAAACCAGTAAAAATCATAAAGCATTTCGCGTCGCTCGTACTTATGGTAAGCCCAGTATATAACGAGTCCAGACTCCACAACGCTGCGGGTTTCGGCATTCCCAGACTTATCGACAGTTTGCCGTTTGTCAGCGTTACGCTCGGGGAGCCGCTTATAACCTCACTGAGCGATTTAAGAGGCGCTTCACCAGATGCAGGGTCAAGAACCATTATATAGTTTAGACCCCCCTGAACAGTTCCATTATACGGAGTTCCTACTTTATAGTCAGAGGTAAAATTATACACCTGCGCATTTGTTATCGTAAAGGTAGTGCCCAGCGAACCACTGCCTTGGTTGTTGCCGCCATCGTTGCCTGAATACACCATTTTGCCAACATCGCACCCGGCGACAAACTTGTTGTTGCCATAGGCGATTGCGTGGATGTAGGCTACGCTGATTCCCCCCTCAGAATTTATATAATTAAATGCCGTACCAGTATTAATGGCTGTCCAGGTTACACCGTCAGTCGAATACGCCATTTTGCCTATATCGCCCCCGGCGACAAACTTACCGTTGCCATAGGCGATTACGTTGATGCGGTTTGTGCCGAATGTGCTATCCGTTACGGCTGTCCATGTTGCGCCGTCAGACGAATACGCCATTTTGCCGTTAGGCCCCCCGGCGACAAACTTGTCGTTTCCATAGGCGATTGCATGGATGGACATATTGCTGATTACGCTGCTTGTTACGGCTGTCCATGTTACGCCGTCAGACGAATACGCCATTTTGCCTCCACTGCCCCCGGCAACAAACTTGCCATTGCCATAGGCGATTGCGGTGATGTCGCTGGTAATGTAGTCTGTGCCGAATGTGCTATCCGTTACGGCTATCCATGTTACGCCGTCAGACGAATACGCCATTTTGCCTCCACTGCCCCCGGCAACAAACTTGTCATTTCCATAGGCGATTGCGTAGATTGTGTTATCTGTGCCGAATGTGCTTGTCCCCGTACTGGTTCCCTCAGGTATGGCTGTCCAGTTTACGCCGTCAGACGAATACGCCATTTTGCCTCCACTGCCCCCGGCAACAAACTTGCCGTTGCCATATGCGATTGCACAGATCATGCTTGTACCGAATGTGCTGTTCGCTACGGCTGTCCAGTTTACGCCGTCAGGCGAATATACCATTTTGCCATTCCAATCCCCGGCGACAAACTTGCCATTGCCATAGGCGATTGCGAAGATTATGCCTAATGAGTTGTCCGTTACGGCTGTCCATGTCATAGTACCGCCACCACCACCACCACCGCTGGGTGTTAATTCGCTCGGTGCGGAGGCAGTTGTGTCATCAGTATAGGTTATTGTGCCGTTCATCGCGGTAAGGCCGCTTCCCGATACGGTCGCTGTAAATGTCTCTTCCGCATTTGATGGTTTAAGGGTTAAAACGCCGCCGTTATTGCTCATTACCGTGCCGGAACTTGTCTTTTGCCCGACAGTCAATACGTAAGCCGTGTCTCCGGTGATTACCAGTATGTAGGTTGTGCCGCCTGCTGTGCCGGTATAGGTTACTGTTTTCGGTCCGTCGTCGCCGCCGCCACCGCCGTCGCTGCAGCCTGCCAGAGACAGGGCCGCCATTGTGAATCCGATTACCGCCATCAATGCGATAACGCCGAACAGTCTTTTCGTTTTCATATAAAGCTCCTTATGCGTTTAATGTCCGCCAGACAAAATTGTCTATAGCTCAATATTTTGCTTTTTGGTTATTTTAGCAAAATATAGTACCAATGGCTCGATATTTGTATGGTAATGGAGCTAATAGAGCCTTGTCAATACTGCTATATAAGTTAAATTTACATTATGCATGACAGATATTAGGTCTTTGTTGTCCAACAATATCAAAAAAAGAAGGGAATTTTTGGGGATTTCACAGGCTGCTTTAGCCGAAGGGGTAGAAACTTCTACCCATTATATTTCCCAGATTGAGCGAAAAATCAAGTTTCCTTCCCCTGAAATGCTGGAACGTATTGCTGTTGCCCTTGAATTTGACACGCCGGAGCTGTTTTCTGTTGCTCCTTTTCCGCCAGAGGCTCTAAAAGAGTTCCAAGAGGGTGTAAAAGCCGATATTTCTTCTATTGAGAGTAGATTAGAAAATCTTATGTGGTCGAAAAAGTAGATTTTTGACTAAATTTTGGGGAAAGTGCCTGTATTTTAATTAAATCCGGTGCATCTCGCTGAAAACTTTTTCGTGCATTAAACTGATGGAAACATTAAAAGATTCCCCCATTGCAAGAAGTTCTTTTTTTACGTCTTCAAGAGCTTTTGCGCTGGACGAAAGGTCAACCACCATCATCATTACAAAATTGCCGCTTAATACCGTTTGACTAATATCAATGATATTGATATTTCTCTCGGCCAGATACGCCGACACTTTGGCGATAATACCAACCTTGTCGGAACCTACAACCGTAATAATCGCGTTCATCGGTACTCCTTCTGATGGTCGATTTTATGTTCGGTTAAAAACAGGTCCAGCACCGTGAGAAACAGAATTACCAGTACCGGGCCCAGAATAAGCCCGTTAAAGCCAAAAACAATCAAGCCGCCCAAAATAGCAAAAAATATTATCAATGGGTGAAGCTGTATCCGGTCTTTCAGAAAAAAGGGCCGCAGAACGTTATCAATACCGGAAATAAAAACCGCCGAGACAAGAAAGAAAATTATACCGCCCGCAATATTTCCGCCCGCGATTTTGAGAATGGCGAGGGGTATATAAACCAGCGTCGCCCCAACCACGGGAAAAAATACCAGCAGAAAAGTCACCACCGAAAGAACCAGCGACCCCTTAATATTGAAAATAGTAAAAATGATATATGCCACAACCGATTGCAGCAAAGCGACTATAATGTAGCCCAAAAAAAGATTCCGCGTTATGTCCATAAACTTCGCCGTGAGCGTGCTGATATATTCGCTTTTTATCGGAATGGAACGCAGCACAAGACGGGAAAGATAGGGGCCGTCAATATAAAAGAAATACATTGAAAATGTCATTACCAACATATTTATGGAAAAGCGTCCGATGTTACGGGCAACATTACTGCCCAGAAAAACCATATTCTGCAGTCCATTGGTAATAAAAGTTTTTATCTGCAATTCAATAGCATCGGCGCTTATAGTGACCTGACCGGCGGAAACATCATGAATCAAATTCGATATTCTTTCAAAAAGCTCGCGCAGATATTCCGGTCTTTCGTTTAACAGGTCGCGGGCATAGCGCCCCAGTTCAATAATTTGCCGGAAAAATATTGAAACCAGCAGGGAAATGGGGATAAGTACAACCGCCAGCGTCCCCAGGGTAAAAACCACCGCCCAAAAATTACGCAGGATTTTTCCCTTTATGGTGCTGAAATCAATGCCCCGTATCAGGCGCTTGTGCAGGGGGCCTATGATAATATACAGCAAAACCGACCACAGCAGCACCGAGAAGAACGGAGCAAAAAGCCTGCACACCATCAGAAAAAGAAGAATAAGAATCGCCCCAAAAACATAGTTTTGAATGGGCCGGTGGGGGGGCGTTAAATTGGGCTGTATATCGCTCATAATCCGCTTTTATATTTCCTTCCAATATCATAAAATATAATGAGAAGTAAGACAAGGTATGAAAATTCTCTGCGTTTCCGACCAAATCGACCCTTTAGTATACTCCAACTCGATAAAAAAACGGTTTGCCGATGTGGATATGATTCTGGGCGCGGGCGACCTTCCTTTGGATTACCTTGATTTTATCGTCACCAATTTGAACAAGCCCCTGCTGTTTGTTTTTGGCAATCATCATGTTGAAGAATTGGTCAATGACGACAAGCCGGGGAACTGTAATTTCAGCTCTACTCATCTGGGTTCAAAAATACGCAGAGAGGAAGGGTTAATCGTTGCCGGACTTGGCGGTTCCATGCGCTACAACCGGGGGCCGAATCAGTTTACCGAATTTCAAATGTACGGTGAAATTGCAAAACTCATTCCCATTCTGCTGTTCAACCGGCTGTTTCACGGACGCTATCTTGATATTCTTCTGACCCATGCGCCGCCGAAGGGCATACACGACAAGCCGGATAAATGCCACAGCGGGTTCAAGGCTTTTCTCTGGTTTATGAAAATGTTTAAGCCCAGGTATCTGGTTCATGGGCATATTCATTTGTATGATTTGTCGGATGTCCGCCGCACCCGCTGTATGAAAACCGAGGTGATTAACGCCTTTGGCCACTACATTATTGAGGAATAACAATGGAATACACAGGCATTAAAAATCTTGCCGCCGCCGATTTTAACCGCGCCAGGGGCCGGGCAGTATTGTTAAAGTTTTTATCTTTTTTGAACACCGACCGGGACAAGATGCTTTCATTTTATGACGTAAAGGATATACTCAAACCGAAAAATCAGGTGTACAGGGGCAGCCAAACGGTTCCGATAGAACTTATCGTGGGCAGCGAGGGCCGTTACCATGATTTTAACCGTTTTTTTCTTCCCAAAGCCGAACATCTGCGCAGCCGCTGGGAGCGGGTAGACGAAGCCCATATACGGGATATTATTCTTCCGGCGATTCAATTATATGAAATCGGGGGGGTGTACTTTGTCCGCGACGGCAACCACCGCGTTTCAGTGGCAAAAACGCAAAATGTTGAATTCATTGATGCTGAAGTAATCAGCCTTTCCTCGGAAATTACCATCAGCCCCGGCATGACCACCGACCAATTAAAGGAAGCCATTATAAATTCGGAGAAAAATGTTTTTTACGATAAAACCAAATTCGGCGAGTTGACCGGCGATATGTCGCTTGACTTTAGCACGCCGGGCCGTTATGACGTAATTTACGACCATATTCTGGTACACAAATATTTTTTAAATGAATCAATGGAAGAAGAGATACCTTTTTCCGAGGCCCTTGTTTCATGGTACAACAAAGTGTACAGTCCGGTACTCGCCATTATTCGGGAATGGTGGCTTTTGGCAAACTTTCCCGGCAGAACCGAAGGCGATTTGTACGTGTGGATTGTCAAGCACTGGGATTTTTTGAAAAAGAAATACCGTGGTTATTCTCTTGCCGAAGCCGCCGGTGATTTTTCACGCAAATATGGTCAAAGTAAGGGACGGTTTTTTCGGTTTCTCGCCCTGCTGCTTGACCGCATTTTTGCAAGGAGGGGGTAAGGGAAAATTTTTAGGCGGTTTTTGGCTCGGCGTGTTTATGCTTTTGTATTTATATTAAAAATAGTTAATAGAGCTTTGTCAATTTGTTCGATAAATTGTTTAGGCAACATACAAATCATTTTAATAAAATATGATTTATCTATTGTGATTATTTGAGAAAAATTAATTACGGATGACTTTTTTAAATGCGAATATGCTTTTTCAAGCAGTATATTGGGTGTGGATTTTGCAAGGTCTAAATTTGAAGATATAATTGCACAAATTACCGTATTTATTTTACTTGAATTAAAATCATCGCCTTGTATGACAAGCACAGGCCGGTCTTTGGCTGGCTCAGACCCACGCGCAGAAGGTAAATGAGCCCTCCATATTTCACCTTTTACCATTCCCATTCTTCTTCGCCCAAAAGGTCATATTGAGCCTGTAAAATATCATCGTCTATTATAGCCTTATGTGTCGAATAAAAACCGTCCAATTGTTTGGTTGTTTTGCTTTTTTCATTGTTTTTTACAAATTCTTGTATTGCCCTTGAGCACAATTCAGGCACGGATATGCGTAAATAATCCGCTTCCCGTTCCGCTTCCCGAAAAACATTTATATCCAGTGAAATTGCTGTATTCATATTAACAATTTGACTCATTTTTTAGTCATTGTCAAGCGTTACTTCGGTGTCAGGCACTGTTGCGTTACCCCGCGCCGCCACTGACACTCGGTATGTACTACTTTAATAAATTATTGGCCTCCAAATATGGTTTTAGCGCCTTAAAAAAATAATCCGCCATTATTTCACACCCTTTTGCGTTGGGGTGCAATTCATCCGCCATCAATTCTTTTTTTGCCCTTATCTCACCAAAAAAAGGTAAATCAATCAGTTCAATATTGTTTGATGACGCAAGCGTATTATACATATCTTTGACTTCGTCAAACCAATCTGGTCCATAAAAACTAGTAATATATATTTTCCGTCTTCCGTCATTAACCATGTCAATAATCTTTTGGAGATTATTTTTTGTAGTATCCGGGTGAATTCTCTGTATATAATCATTCCCACCAAGAAAAATTATTACAATTCTGGGATTTTTGGAAAGCACGTCTTTTTTTACGCGCGCCAACCCTTGCGCGGTATTATCTCCGCCCACACCAGCGTTTATTACAGGAATATTTACTTTGTTTTGCAAAAACGCCGGCCAGGCTTTACTCTTGTCATCTTTACCAACAACGGTAGCGCTGTAACCGGAAGTTAAACTGTCTCCAAAACAAACTATTGTTTCTTCACCCGAAGTTGAACCGCGTGTTGTGGCACAAGCCATAAACACAACAGAAAAAACAACCCAAAGAACAAAGAGTAATTTGCTTTTCATTTTCAGACCTCATATTTCAAAAAATTACTTGGAATATACATTCCAAGTTAATTAAGACAATATTGACATATTTTGCCTTTGCCAATATTTCTTAATAAATTACATAAAAACCCTAGTCCCCATTGCACTTAACGTTCCGGCTGTAACTGACGTTTGGGGCGGGTAATAGGGCAATGCGGAGCATTGACCCCCGCCCCAAATGTGGCGGAACAAAACACCACAAAGGGGCGTAGCCCCGACTGGTGTTTTGTGTAGCCTAGCCGCCGAAAGGCGGCGTACAGTTACAGACCTGTTATACGCCGTTATGCCGTATTCCATTATATTTTATTGAACCTCAAAATAGGGTTTTACATTATTTTTATAATTTAATACAACCTTTTTTAATGTATTGATTGCATTATTACTTTCCCAATTTGAATTAATTGCCTCTTCAACTTCATCTTCTGTAATTCCAACATATAATTTATTCTCAACATCTTCTTCCGTTGTATTGTCATCATTTCTCCATTTATTAACATCAGGGAACGCTGCTATATACCAAATAGGCATTTGAGGTCTATTTATACTACGAGTGAAATATTTTATTGAAGGTGTATAAAATTGATAATATGATTGATCAGGACTATTTTTAATAGTATATTCATTTCCATCATTTGCCAACCAAACAATATTTGAAACAAATTTTGTAAAATTTATATTCAACGGTTTTAATAGAATAGCAATCACATGAAATATATTGTTTACTTGAAATGTTTGTCTAAACATTTGATCAATTTCTGGAGTATTTAATATTCTTTCCCAATCCTTATCCGATGATTGAGAGACGGTTTTATTTAACAAAGGTCGAACTACAAAAAATAAAACTATAACCACACCAATAATAACCAAGAAAACTGTCATTTTATACCCCCATGTTTAGTATTTTAGTAGATATTATTTATATATGTCAAGCCTTTTTTTCAATAAATTTTCAAATATATATAGGTACAATGGCGTCTAACGTTCCGGCTGTAACTCACGTTTTTTTGCGCCCGATAAGGAAAGATGTGAAGCATTTTTACGGGTGCAAAAAAATGTGGCGGAGAAAACCGTACAAAGGGCGTTAGCCCGACTGCGGTTTTTCGTAGCCCGAGCCGCCGAATGCGGCGAAGCAGTTACAGTCCTGTTAGGCGAAGTTGTGGCGTACACTATTATATATATTTTTTAAGTTTCAAATATTAATGTATGTCCTATTGTTCCATCTTCATATATTGTTTCTGGATCATTTGTTACTAATTCATATTTACCATCCGTGTATTCTCCTATTGTTTTTATCCAGAATATTTTTGAAATTTCATTTTTTGGATGATATTATAATTGCCATTTTCCTTTGAATTTATTTAAAACATAATCCACAACATATTTACCTATCCCCTGCCGTCTATATTTATACATTATGAAAAACTCGGACATTGTATAATTTGTTTCAACTTTTATTTCGAGATAATTATTTATCATAACAAATCCAGCCAATTTACTATTTACCTTAATGAAAAATGGAAATCTATTATTTTCAGTCCAGTAATTATCTAAATAGTCATGACCATAAAGTCCAAAATTATTAATATCAAGACCATTATATTGAGAAAATTCATAATTATATTTTTCCAGTAAATTTTTTAATATTTCTTTTTCTTCTTTTTTTACAGGTTCTATAATAATATCCATATACTTCTCCGGAAA
>JAITCL010000028.1 GCA_031283105.1 Treponema sp.
GCCATTTGTATTCCCATTATTGCCTGTGATTTTTCACTGCCAAAATTTCCGGGAGTATCGTGTAAAAGACTTGGATATATGGGAGCGCAGCCCAGCCCGATTATAAAAAAGCCCGGTAATAATAATATTCTGCCGACGGGTAATAGTAACGCGATAATTCCACCGGCGATAAGAGCCTGCCCCAAACGAACCATTTGGCGGTTGGTTAATTTCAGGGTGAGGAAACCGGAAATAAAGCGTCCGAATGTTATACCGATGTAGTATAACGAAATCCACCGGGCGGCTGTTTCGGGAGATATATTTTTTTCCATAACCAAAAAGCTGCTTCCCCATAATCCGGTTGTGCTTTCAAGACTGCAATAACAAAAGAACGCGATTAAAATTTGTTTTACCCCGGCAGTGTGAAACAGTTCCTTAAATTGTATTCCTTGAGAAGTTTCATTTTTTTCACTGTTGTTTTGAGATTTATTTTTTCCCCATAGTGATATAGTGATAAATAATATCGCCACCAGACAGCATTGAAGCAAACCAATCGCGCGATACCCCATGTTCCATGAATCCTTATGTATCAAAAAAAATGACATGATAATCGGCCCCATTGAAGCCCCAACGCCCCAAAAACAGTGAAGCCAGCTCATGTGTTTTGCTTTGTAATGCAGAGCGACATAGTTATTCAGCGCGGCGTCAACAGAACCCGCGCCCAAACCAAGGGGAACAGCCCAAAGGCATAACAGCGTGAAAGCAGAGGAAAAAGAAAATCCCAGGAGGGCGGCGGCGGTCATTAAAACGCTCAAAGCGGTAACCATGCCCGTTCCCAGCCGCCTGATAATTCTTCCGCTGAAAATACTTGAAATAACCGTTCCGCCGGCAATAATCATTGAAACATATCCGGCATAATGCAGCGGAACATTTAAGCCGCCATACATTGAAGGCCACGCCGACCCCAGCAATGAATCCGGCAGACCTAAACTAATAAACGAAAGATAAATAATTATCAGCAATATGGTTGAAATCATTTTTTACCTATCCTTGTTATAAAATTTCAAAAGTGATTTTCGGATCATTGGTTTTACATAGCTAGTATGGCTGCCATTGTATATTTCATAATCTAACGTTGTTATTCCATATTTCTTTGATCTTTGCAGAAAATTATCAATATTTGACAAACCGTTCTCCCTATCACCGACGGTTAAATATATTTCCTTTTTAAGTGTTTTATTCTTTTTAAAGTAAACCTTCTCGATATCACCATACTTCCAATTAGATTGATTACTCGTCATATAGAAAGACGGACTTGCCATTACATAATAATTAAAAGGCTGATTTTTATATTTATCATGGTTGAATACCGCATAGTACGCAAACAATCCGCCAAGAGAATGCCCCATTAAAGCAGAGCGTATGTAATCTATATTGTAAAGTTCTCCCAGGTATGGCACAAGATTATTGGTTATGAAGTTAAGAAAAATGTCGCTCTTTTGGACTAATTCAACAAGACGGGTTTCTGCTTTTTCAGCATCTATTCCGTAATTGTAACCGATACTGACCATTATTATATCTTCAATATCGCCATTAACCATCATAGGTCTAAGTTCGGCGTGATCGCTTAACCGCCAAATTCCATCGGTCATCATATATAGCGGATATGATTTATTTTTGTCATAATCAGGCGGCAAGGTTATATGAATAATGTAGGTACTGTCAAGTTCTTCATCATACACCGTCATTTCCTGAATATATTCCGCAACATCGGCGACTTCGTTGTAATACTTCTGGTTTTCGGAAACGGCGCTAAATACGACGCTTTTTCTTTCAGCAGGCGTCATGTAGTTCGTCAAATTTTCTGTTTTCTTGCCGTTATGACAGGAAACAGAAAAAAATATCAACATTGTAAAGAAGACACAAAACCTCATTATATCTTGATGAATTCTTGTCATATATTCCCTTTTAGGTATTTTAATAAATATCCCACTATGGGACCCGCAAATATTGCAATATATATTAACGTAATCCACGGTTGATAATCAATATAAAATCCTTTGAAATTCAAACTCCACGGATGTTTTATTATTACCCAGCCGAACAGGTCAAAAACAATACATATCCCCGCCCATAGTGCGCCGGTTATTAATGCTTCTTGAATAGTGGGGTTTTGAAATCCGTGCATATAAAGCCAACCGAATAATGAAAACAGAATTATATTATACAACGGATGCCAGGGTTTGGTTTTTTCGTATCCCTCGCCCATTCCGTTTTTATCCATAGGTTTCATATGCAGAACATATATATTAAAGACCGTATGTAATATGCCAACGATAGTGACTATAAAATAGCATACCCAAAACCATAACATAGACATTCCAAAATTTTCCATAATTTTCCTCCGTTAAAATCTGTTCAACAATTGTTAACCTCATTATTTTTTGATGAACAAAAGCCGTATAGTGTCCCATGCCCGTTTGAAGATATTCCCCCGCTGATACGCCTGCGCGGTGAGAAGCCGCACGCGGTGGAGTTCCCCTTCTTCATCGGCAATGACCAGCCAGCCGGCAGGATACCACGCGGGCAGCGGGGCAATAAGGGGATGTTCGATTTCCGCGGTGAATTGCAGTACGGCGGCGGCGCGGCCAACGGGGGCGGTAAAGACCGGCGCTTCGGCAAGCTCCCATTCAACCCATTTATGTTTGCCCTTCCATAACCGTGCCGGTTCAAGCGGCCCTATTTCAGGGCGGACGGTTTTGAAATTTTCAAAAGCCCAGGACAGGAGGCGTTCGCCGTCACGGTCGCGGATGCGGTCGCCGCCGGGATGGGCCGGAGCGCCGAGGATAACCGCGATAAAGCGGGTATTGTTCCGCTGAGCGGTGAGGGCGATATTGTAACCGGCTTCGTCAATATAACCGGTCTTTAATCCGTCAACGCCGGGAAATGTTTTGAGCAGGGCATTGCGGTTTCCCTGCACAATGGTCATGGGGTTGTCACGAAATGCCTCCGCCACATTGGCGGCCTGGGGATAGGCAAATTCGCGCACCGAGTGAAATGCGGCGAGGCTCTGGGGATGCTGGCGCAGGTACTCCCGGCACAACGCGGCGAATTCGGCGGCGGTGGTGATATTGTCTTCGGAAATGCCCGACGGCTCGGTGAAGCGGGTTTTCCTTAAACCCATGCGGCGGGCTTCCTGCGTCATGAGGGCGGCAAAATCGGCGACCGAGGGGGCAAGGCGCAGGGCGGCGGCAACAGCCGCGTCGTTCCCCGATGAAACGGCCAGCCCCAGCATAATTTCCCTAAGCGTTACAATCTGCCCCGGGGCAAGGAACATCAGGCTGGAACGGGGGGGCTGTTTGAGCGCCCAGCTTTCCGTCCCGACAGGAATAACTTCATCAAGCGAGGCCCTGCCCGAATCAACTTCTTTCAGCACCAGATGCATGGTCATGAGTTTGGTCAGGGACGCCGGGGAAATTTCTTCATCGGGATTTTTGGCGTAGAGGACTGTCCCCGTCTCCGCGTCCAGAACCACTGCCGCCTGCGAAACAATTTCCGGCGCGGTAGCAAGATAGGGCGCAAGAATGTTCTGCGGGAAGAGATACGCGCCGCAGAGGATAAGTAACAAAAAACAAAACGGGACTCTTTTCAAAAGTCTGCCTGTCCCACGGCGCGCGGATAGGGTATAACGTCCCTGATATTTGCCATGCCGGTTATGTATTGAATAAGCCGCTCAAAGCCCAGGCCAAAACCCGCGTGGGGAATCGTTCCGTAGCGGCGGGTATCAAGATACCATGCGTAATCCTCAAGTTTCATTCCCATTTCAAGCATACGGCGGCACAGTTTTTCCAGATTTTCTTCGCGCTGGGAACCGCCGATAATTTCACCTAACCGGGGAACCAGCACGTCCATTGCCCGCACGGTCTTGCCGTCGTCATTTTGCTTCATGTAAAAGGCTTTAATATCTTTGGGGTAATCGGTAACAATCACCGGCCCTCCGGCGACTTTTTCGGTCAGGTATTTTTCATGCTCGCTTTGCAGGTCGCAGCCCCACTGGGGTTTGAATTCAAAAACAATACTTTTGCCCGCCGCTTTTTCCAGTTCGCCGATTGCGTCGGTATAAGTGATGTGGGCAAATTGCGCGTTCACCACCCGCGTTAAAGTTTCGATAATGCCCTTTTCAATATGCGCGTCAAAAAAGGCAAGGTCTTCGGCGCAGTCTACAAGGGCTGTTTTGAAAATAAATTTCAAAAAATCTTCAGCTAACGCCATATCGTTTTCAAGACCGGCAAAGGCAATTTCAGGTTCCACCATCCAGAATTCCGCCAGATGACGCGCCGTGTTGGAGTTTTCCGCGCGGAACGTGGGGCCGAAAGTGTACACGCGGGACAGGGCCGCGGCATAGGTTTCCGCTTCCAGTTGGCCGGAAACGGTGAGGAAAGTTTTTTTGCCGAAAAAATCTTTGGCATGGTCGATTTGCCGCGCACCGGATTTTGCCAGATCCTCTACATCGAGGGTCGTCACCTGAAACATCGCCCCCGCGCCTTCGGCGTCACCGGCGGTAATTATCGGGGTGTTAATATATTGAAAATTTTGTTGTTGAAAATACTGGTGAATGGCAAACGCCATGCGGTTGCGCACCCGCGCCACTGCGCCGAAGGTATTTGTCCGTGGCCGTAAATGGGCAATTTCCCGCAGGAATTCCAGGGAATGGCGTTTTTTCTGGAGGGGGTACGCGGGCGTTGCCAAATAAGCAGGCTGGGCATCGCGGTTTTCCGCCGGCGCTTCCCCGATTATCCGCAGCGATTGGGCGGCAACTTCCACCGCCTGCCCCGAAGCGGGAGAAGCTATAAGATGCCCTTCGATGGCAACCGCCGCACCGGTACTGAGGGCGGCAAGCGCGGCGTCCGTTTCAGCCGGAAACGCCGCAGTGCCCCGGTCAAAGGTACACTGGATACCGGCAAGGCAGGAACCGTCATTGACCTCGACAAAGACCAAATTTTTCATTTCCCGCCTGGTTCTGACCCAGCCGCAAATTTTCACTTCCTGGGACTGGGGCGCTTGTGCGAGAATTTCTTTGATAAGCTGTGCAAACATGGCATTAGTATACCGCAGGGTCTATCGTTGGGGGAATAGGTGGCAGCTTTTACTTTTTTACCTACACACCGATAGTATGTAAACCGGCACAGGAGACAGCGCCGGGGCTGCCAAAACAGATGGGGGAATCCAACTACGCAGCCCCCGCACGGCTTCTGTGCATCATTGAAAACTATGGGTAATTCCATATAGCAGCGTGTCCTCTTGTTTTCCGCGCCGTGCGGCTTCTACTGTACACTTAGTTTTTGCTTTTGTTCCCTGGTCTGCTCCGTCGGAGAATCCCATAATATTTTGGCAACCCCGCACTGTCCTCCCGTGCCGCCCTATAACCAATGTAACAGGGTAAATGCTGCCACCTATAACAGCAGAGACCAGCCGGAGGGGGCGCATTGTTTGCTCCCCTTTCCTTTTTCTTCCCTCTCCGTGTTCTCCGTGTCTCCCGCCGCGCACTCGGCTTGCTAAAGCAAGCCGGCATTACCGTACACGGCGGCCTTTACTGTGCGCGGTAACGTATAGCATTTATTTGGTCAACGCCCCTTAACGGGGCGCTGTTATTTGGTTACCGTGGTGAAAATTCTTCCCTGCTTTCACATCTCGCATTGCTCCCCGGTCATTGACCTGACGGGTCTTTCACGTTATGCTTAACCAAGTGAAAATAGAACTTTTTACCTTTTGTGACTTTGCCCAGGAGAACGGCGGCAAGCTCACCATCGTGGGAACTTTCGACACGATCATTTCCCGCAATTTTCCCTGCATCCATCCTCAGCTTTCAGTAGTAATTCGAATGCGTTTTGATCTGTGGGAATTTTCCACCCATAACTTTCGCATTGAAACCCGTAACCTTGACGGCGAGATGAACATGGAGCCTATTAGCGGCAACCTTGATGTCAGGGGGGTCGGCAATGCCACCGCGGTTTCACATTTGGTCTTTACCATTGGCAACCTGCGTTTCAAGAATCCAAGCGTTATCAATTTCACCCTGTTTTTGGACGACAAAGAAATCGGCTCTATTCCGTTGTATGTGAGGAGAGGGAACCAGTAGAGCGCTCTGTAAAAACTAAACTTTACTCGCAATATCTCTCACAAAGACACAAAGGTTAGAAGAGCACCAAGAAGAAAAAAATGGGGTTGTTGTCCGTTAGCTTTTCGTAAGGCTCACGCTTGGATTTCGAACAACAATTCCCTCTTTTCCCCTCCGTGTTCTCCGTGTCCTCCGTGGTTAAATTCTTCCCTCTTTTCCTCTTTGTGTCTTTGTGTGTAATTCTTGGGACTAAATTATAAAGTTATAGATTTTACAGAACTCTAGCCGCCCTTTGTAGCAACACTAAATCCGCCAACACCAGGGCGGTCATGGCTTCCACTACCGGAACCGCGCGGGGCGGTATGCAGGCATCGTGCCGCCCGCTGATAATCAGGTCAATAATTTCACCGTTTGCCGTGCCGTCGGCCTTGCCGTCAGCTTTACCGATGGCTTTTTGGGGTTTGGCAATCGAAGGCGTGGGCTTAAAGGCAACGTTAAAGGTAATATCCTGACCGCTGGAAATGCCGCCGAGAATGCCGCCGGCGTTATTGGTCTTGTTAACCGGTGTATCGTTGTTTTCCGATCCTTTCAAACCGGCGGCGGCAAAACCCGCCCCGAATTCTATACCTTTGACCGCCCCCAGGGACAGCATCGCCGAGGCCAGCCTGGCGTCAAGTTTGCCGAAAACCGGCTCGCCCAGGCCGGGCGGCACGCCCTGCGCCAGACAGGACACGATGCCCCCGGCGCTGTCACCTTCGGCGCGCAGGGCTTCAATGGCTTTGAGCGCCTGTTCCGCAGCCGCCCTGCCGGGAATCCTCAACGGGTTTTGTTCAATTTCGTCAAAATCAAACTCGGGGCTGCCGGGACGGGGCATTTCAAGCCCGGCAAGAGCGGAAGTCCAGGCGGTTATTCGTATGCTATAATTTGCAAGTAATTTTTTTGCCACCGCCCCCGCGGCGACGCGGCACAGGGTCTCTCTGCCGGAGCTTCTGCCGCCGCCCCGGTGGTCGCGTATGCCGTACTTGGCTTCCCAGCAAAAATCCGCATGGCCTGGCCGGTATACATTCCGCAGATTGTCATAATCCGTTGAATGGCAGTCGGTATTGCGCACCATTATCGCGATGGGCGTACCCAGGGTTTTACCTTCAAATACGCCGGACAGAATTTCCGGCTCATCATCCTCTCTGCGGCTGGTGGACGCAACGCCCTGAGCGGGACGGCGCCGCCGCAATTCCCGACTGATGTCTTCAACCGCAAGTTCAAGCCCCGCCGGACAACCGTCAATCACGCAGCCCAGAGCCGGCCCGTGGGATTCCCCGAAACTCACTACCTTAAATAATTCGCCAAAAATATTTCCCGCCACGTCTTTACTATGGCATTATATCGGCTGTAATTCCAGCCCCCAGGACGGCCATAATAAGGAAGACTTACTTGACAATATATGAAATATCATGGTATTTTATTAAGATAAACTGGAGAAAAAAAATGAAAATAGGATCTAAACTTATGGTGCTTATGGTGGCGCTTAACCTGTTCGCCATTGTCTCGGTCAGTCTTACTCTGCTTGTCCGCTCCCGAATCAGTATCACCGGCGTTTCGGAAAAATATGTCTTGAGCATGACCAATGACTCCGCCGCTCAAGTTCGCAGCTTTCTTGATATTTATTTTTATAAGGTGGAAACCGCCGCTCATGTAATGGAACAATACCAGTATGTGTTACCTGCCAACCGGCGGACTATGTTTAATGTTATACTCGAAGGCATAGCGCAGGCAAATCCCGGCATTATCGGGGCATGGTGCGTATGGGAACCGGACGTTTTGGAAGGCGGCGACCGGCAGTATATCGGGACAAAAGGAACCAGCTCCGGCGGACGTTTTTCGCCCTACTATTACTGGGAAAACGGAAAAGTTGAAGTAGACGCGCTTGAAGATTTTGACGGAGCCGATTATTACCTTTTGGCAAGGAACTCCGGTTTTCCGACCATTTTGAATCCATTTGAATATAACGTAGGCGGGAAGATGCTATTGATGACTTCAATCAGTGTTCCGATACGTGTCAGCGGCAAAGTCGTAGGGGTTATGGGCTTTGACCTTCCCCTGACCGGTATTCAGGAAATATCGCAAACTCAAAAGCCTTTTCCCGATTCTGTAACCGCCGTATTCAGTAATGATGGCACGAACGCGGCCCACTTCGACCCAAGCCGTCTCGGAAAAAACATGAAAGATACCGAAGCGGACATGGCAGGTCCCTATATGAATGATTTTGTGAACGCGATTAAAACGGGCACACCTTTTACTTTTTCCAATTACATCCAGGCGGTGAAGGCGGAGATGAAAATATTTACCGTTCCCTTTACTGTCGGAACCACTAAAACCCCCTGGAGTTATGCGACAGCCATTATGCACAATACGATAATGGCGCCGGTTAACGAAATGCGTAAAATAACCATAGAGATAGGTCTCGCGGTATTGGCTCTGGTAGTTTTGGCGACGCTGTTTATGTCCCGGACTATCAGCAAACCAATCGTCAAAGTGGCGGCTAACCTCAAGGATATTGCCGAAGGCGAAGGCGACCTGACCCACACCATACCAGTACATTCCCAGGACGAGGTGGGCGACCTTGCCCTGTACTTCAACGAAACGCTGGAAAAAATCAAAAACCTTGTGGTAAATGTCAAAGGAGAGGCCAATATTTTATCCGGCATAGGAACCGACCTTGCCGGCAATATGAACGAGACCGCCGCCGCGGTGAATGAAATTACCGCCAATATCCAGAGCATCAAGGGAAGGATTATCAACCAGAGCGCCAGCGTCAGTGAAACCCACGCGACTATGGAACAGCTTACCGTAAACATTCATAAACTCAACGACCATGTTGAAAACCAGAGCACTCATGTCGCCCAGGCCTCGTCAGCCATTGAAGAGATGATGGCGAATATCAGTTCGGTTACCGGAACGCTGGTCAGTAACGCCGCCAATGTAAAGACATTACGGGATGCCTCCGAAGTGGGGCGCGCCGGTATACAGGAAGTAGCGGGAGACATTCAGGAAATAGCCCATGATTCCGAAGGATTGCTGGAAATTAACTCGGTAATGGAAAATATTGCCAGCCAGACCAATTTGCTGTCGATGAACGCCGCGATTGAGGCAGCCCATGCGGGGGAGGCGGGAAAGGGCTTTGCGGTAGTAGCGGCAGAAATCCGCAAACTGGCGGAAAGTTCCAGCGCACAGTCAAAAACAATCGGTACCGTTCTAAAAAAGATAAAAAATTCCATCGACAAAATAACCAAATCTACGGAGAACGTATTAACCAAATTTGAGGCGATTAACTCAAGCGTCAAAACCGTTGCGGATCAGGAGGAAAATATCCGCGCTTCAATGGAGGAGCAGACTACGGGGAGCAAGCAGGTGCTTGAAGGCGTCAGCGAAGTGAACGAAATAACGCGGCAGGTAAAAAGCGCGTCCCGGCAAATGCTTGACGGGGCGAAGGAAGTAATACAGGAAAGCGAGAATCTTGAAAAGGCGACTCAGGAAATAACCAGCGGTATGAATGAAATGGCATCGGGAGCGAATCAAATCAACACGGCGGTACACGAAGTCAACGGGATAAGCGGCAAGAACCGCGACGGTATTGACGCCTTAATACGGGAGGTTTCGCGGTTCAAGGTGGAGTAAAAACGCGCAGGGCAGAGCCCTGCACCCGGAAGGTGTCCAGAAAGAATAATAAACCACGAACCAACACCAACCAACACGAACAACTACAGGATATGGAGTAAAAGTTCGTGATAGTTCGTGAGGTTCGTGGTAAAATTCAACTTATTGGACAGCCCCTTCATCGTCCAATAAAGACGTCACGCGCAATTTAATCCTTAAAAGCCCTTACCAGCTTCAGGACAGCCCTGCACTGTTCGGGGTTGAGGTTTTCAATCCAATGGATAATTTCCCGCGCTTCCCGGCCCGGTTTGTTGGAGGGCCTTTCCATTCTTGCAGTGTCGCCAATAACAAGATACTCAACCGAAACCTGTAAAGATTGGGCAATTTTGACCGCGGTTTCGGCAGAAGGTATAGTTGCGCGGGTACCCAGGTAACAGTCAAGCGTCGCAACGGGAATTCCTGTCCGTACGCTTAATTCCTTGACGGTTATACCCTGATAGTCAAGCTCATTTCTCAGATTTTCTTTAAAATTATGGTTCATCGTTAACATAAAATGATATGAAATATCAGGGAAACCGTACTTGACTATATATGAAATATCATGTATTTTATGATAATATTCACTGATATTTCAAAGAAAAACATAAAACACATTTTACACCGAAGAAGCAAGAGGGAAATCGTCGCCGCTTCGCGGAGCCGTTCGATTCATGTCGCTGTTCGCGCGGTTGAAACAGGAGGAGTAAAATGAAGATTAAAATCAAATTGAGCCTCATGGTTATTGCAATTGTGGCGGTCGTGGCGGGCAGTATTGCCGTAATATTGCTGCAGGAAGCATCCAAGATAAGCCGGGAAGCTAACCAGCGCGGCCTGAGGTATATGGCCAGAGAGCAAGCCCAATACTGGAAAGGCCGGGAAGACGCCTATATACGTGCCTTACATACACTGGCAAATGTAATGAATGATTTTGAATCCATGCCTGCTGCGGATCGCCGTGACCGGTACGACGATATGCTGCACTCCGCTCTGGAAGCGGAATCCAATATGATTACCATATATACGATCTGGAAACCAAACGCGTTAGACGGTATGGACAGCCGTTACATAGGCCGGACAGGTTCAAGTCCCACGGGGCAGTACGCAATGACCTTTAGCAAGGAAACCGGCCAGATTGCAGGCCGGGCCAGCGTTGATATTGACAACACTATGGCTTACTTAAACGGCCCCAACGCGCACAAAGACCGGGTGGATAATCCCGAGCCATGGAGAGTAAAAGGGAAGGATACATTCGCGTTTAAAATGATGGTTCCCATCATTAATTCCCATACCAATGAAATAGTAGGGGGATTAGGCTGCCTTTTGGCTATTGATGTAATACAGGCCACGATAATGGATCTTCTTACCAATTCCGAAGCGCTTTCCGTAATGATAATGTATTCAAATAACGGAACCGTTTTGGGGCATTTTCTTTCCGACAGGATTGGCAAAAATACGCGTGATGTCGATTTTGAATTCGGTTCTCACCAACAAGTGGCTTATCAGGCAATAGTAGACGGAAAGCCTTATCAGTTGACCATGTATGATCCGAATTTCAATGAAAATGTCAATTTGGTAATGGAGCCGTTTATCATCGGCGATTCGGGCGCGAGTTGGACGATATTAATAGGAACTATGGATTCGTATATTTTTAAAGAAATCAGGGCGATTACCAGATTTACCATTATCCTTGCGGTGATAGCAATTCTGGCGGGGGCGTTGGTAGTGTACTTTGTCCTCGGCAGCATTACAAAACCAATCTTAAAAATAGCCGTCGCCCTTGGGATTGTGGCCGAAGGCAACTTAACGAAGAACATCAATATCAATACAGAAGACGAGATAGGCGATCTTGCCCATGACTTTAACACTACCATTGAAAAAATCAAAAATCTGGTAGGTACCATAAAATACAAAATTAACGGGCTTAACCATACCAGTTTTGAACTTTCCGGCAATATGGGCAAAACTTCTACAGCCGTGCGGCAGATTTCATCGAACCTTGACAGCATGAGAAACCTGATGGTGAAACAGGAAACCAGCGCGACCGAAGCGGGCAGGGCGGTAGGGGATATTAAGGAAAATATCGACAATCTTAAAAAAATAATAGAAGAACAAACCGACAGCGTAAATATGTCGTCTTCCGCCATTGAGGAAATGACGGCTAACATTCATTCGGTAACCCAGACGCTGGCGGAAAACAGCAAAAACGTCGGCGCCTTGACCGAAGCGTCTGAGCACGGCAGGACAGGCCTTCAGGCAGTCGCGCAGGAGATAGGTGAAATAGCGCGGGATTCCGAAGGATTGCTGGAAATAAACTCGGTGATGGACAATATCGCCAGCCAGACCAATCTGCTTTCGATGAACGCCGCGATTGAAGCCGCCCATGCCGGAGAGTCCGGCAAGGGCTTTGCCGTTGTCGCCGATGAAATACGCAAACTCGCCGAATCATCGGGAGAGCAGTCAAAAACCACCGCGGCGATGCTGAAAAAAATAAAAATGTCCATAGACAACATCACCAAATCTTCCGATGAAGTGTTGTCGCGTTTTGGCGCCATAGACTCCGGCGTAAAAACCGTTTCGCAGCATGAGCAAAATATTCTGCACGCGATGGAAGAGCAGGAAGTGGGCGGAAAGCAAATACTGGATTCCATAGGCCGTCTGCGGGACATAACATCCTCGGTTAAAAAAGGCTCTGATCACATGGAAGAATCGGGCGAGGCTCTGGTTAAGGAAACCGATGAATTCATAAAGACCAGCAAAGAAACGGTAGAAGGCATGAACGAAATACTGAAAGGCATTAACCAGATAAATGTTTCGGTAAGCCATGTCAACGAAATGAGTTTGGAAAACAACAATAACTTTGAATCGCTCAAACAGGAAACGGAAAAATTTAACGTTGCCGCCGGCAACGAAAAGCAAAAAGTTCTTATAGTAGATGACGACACTATCCACCTTGAAATGGTACATGCGGTGCTGTCAAACGATTATGACGTATCAAGCGCCAAATCGGGCAAAGAAGCGCTGGGCTTGTTCTATCAGGGGCTGGTTCCCCACTTAATATTACTGGACCTGGTAATGCCGGGAATGGGCGGATGGGATACGTACAACAGAATAAGAGCGCTCGGCAATTTGCACGATACCCCGATAGCGTTTTTTACCGCTTCAAACGACCCGAAAGACATGCAACGGGCGCGTGAAATGGGGGCGGTTGATTATATCAAAAAGCCTTTTGATAAAGACGATCTGATAAACAGAATAGGAAGGATCATTAAAAAAGAAACATGAAAACAATTTTTGCGGTGGACGACAGCGACACCAACCTGTCATTGACAAAAAAAGCGCTGGAAGAACACTACCGGATACTGACTATGCCCTCCGCCGTAAAAATGTTTACGCTGCTGGAAAAAATCACGCCCGACCTGATTCTGCTGGATATTGAAATGACCGAACTGAACGGGGTAGAGGCCTTTAGCAGGTTGAAAGCCAGCAATATATTCGGAAAAATCCCGGTCATATTCCTGACCGGCCGCAATGACACTGCCATTGAAGCCAAATGTTTTGAACTGGGCGCGGTGGATTTTATCACCAAACCGTTTTCCGTACCGGTGCTTCTGCACCGCATTAAAACATATCTGAACATTGATGAAATTATCCATGAGCGTACGGCTCAGCTCCAGCGGCTGCAAACCGGCATTGTGTCCGTTCTGGCGGATATTGTCGAAAGCCGCGACATTGCGACGGACGGCCACATTGAACGCACAACGGCATATATCAGAATATTGCTGGATGCGATGAAAGAACGCGGGGTGTATGCCGATGAGATACAGAGATGGGATATAGAAACGGTTATTTTGTCGGCGCGGCTGCACGACATGGGCAAGATTGTCGTTTCCGATGTGGTTCTGAACAAGCCGGACAAGCTGACCGGCGAGGAATACGAGACAATAAGAACCCATGCCGACGAAGGCGTGCGGATTATCGACAAGATGGTTGAACAAACGGGCGAGGCGGACTTTTTGCAGAACGCGAAACTGTTTGCCGGTTATCACCATGAATATTGGGACGGCTCAGGCTACCCGCACCGGCTGAAGGGAACGGACATTCCCCTGCAGGGGCGCATCATGGCGATAGTTGACACCTACGACGCGCTGATTTCCCGGCGTTCATATAAGGAAGCCTTTTCTACCGAAGAGGCGGAGCGTATCATCATGGAAAACGCGGGCACGCAGTTTGATCCCGCCATTGCCCGGGTGTTTTTCGCGGTAAAAGAACAGTTTAAAATAGCGGCTGAAAGTTAGGGTAAGTAACTGTCACCGGGAAGCTGTGCGTGGTGAGAAAAAGGGAAGAATTTTTAACCACGGTAACCGAGTAACAGCGCCGTGTTAAACGGCGTTGACCGAATAAACGCGACACGTTACCGCGCACAATAAAGACCGCCGTTTACAATAATGCCGGCTTGCTTTAGCAAGCCGAGTGCGCGGCGGAGGACACGGAGTTTTGGTACCAAACCATTTCTTCCTCCGTGGTTATATTCTTCGTTTCGCTACAGTACCGTCTTGCCGATTACCGCTTCGTAGTTTTTCAGCAGCGTCCCGTCATCGTCCATGATAAAGTCGCGGTTCGCCTTAATCCTTGACGGCATTTTGGCGATAAAAATCGCCGCCACTTTTTGCTTGCGCTCACTGTGGTTGCCGTCGCGCAGTAACAGGTAACTGATTACGAGGTCGGTCGCCATTTCCACCAGCCGGCGGGAATGGTAGGTCAGGAACTGATCGTGGCCTTCATAGGCTTTTGCGTATTCCAGGGCTTCATTAAAGACTTTCCGGCTTTCCCGGATTTTCGCCAGTAAATCCGCGCCGTAAGTATAATTGGCCGTGTCATACTCATCCAGAATCGTCTGCGCTATGCCGGAAGTTACCGGACCGATGGCGGCGACAACCTGCAACTGGGTGGTTCCTTCGTAAATGTTGGTGATTCTCGCGTCACGGTAATGGCGTTCCGCGTTAAATTCCTTCATGTAGCCGGTGCCGCCGTGAATCTGAATCGCGTCGTTGGCGACTTTGTTCGCCATTTCCGTGGCGTAGGCTTTAATCATCGGGGTAAAGAAACCGGCAAGTTTCGCGTAACGTTTTTTCTCTTCGATAATCGCGCCTTTGTCTTCCGGGTGCCGGTCGGAATAGTCTTCCAATACTTCTTTAAGGTCAACAAAACGGGCGGTTTCGTAGAGGAGAGTCCGCCCCGCTTCAACGGCAATTTTCATTTCGGTAAGCATTTCAAACACCGGGGCCAAATCCCGCACCGGCGCGCCGAACTGAATCCGCTTGGCGGCATAAAGGTCGGCTTCGCGGTAAGCGGCTTCGGCAATGCCTACCCCCTGGGCGGCGACTCCGAGACGGGCGTTGTTCATCAGCCACAGGGTGTATTTGGTCAGTCCCCGTTGCCGTTCGCCGATTAACTCCGCCGGCGCATGGTTAAATTGCAGCTCACAGGTGGGGGAGCCGTGTATACCGAGTTTGTGTTCCAGCCGCCGTATAATCATTTTATCATCGCGTTTGTACAGGAAAAACGACAGCCCCCGCGCGCCCTTGCCTTTTTCTTCACTGCGGGCCAGCACCAGGCCGATGGTTCCGCAGCCGTTGGTAATAAAACGCTTAACGCCGTTCAGATACCATTTGCCGTCAGCGTCCTGAACGGCCTTGAGGTTGACCGATTGGAGGTCGCTGCCCGCGTCCGGTTCGGTAAGCACCATCGACGAGTCCCATTCACCGGAACAGAGTTTGGGCAGATAAGCCTGCTTCTGTTCCTCCGATGCAAATTTGTTGATAGTCCCCGCGTTGTCCTGCTGGAGGCCCAAATTAAGAAATGACCCGTCCGCTCGCGCGGCTATCTCCGCCGCGATGCTGAGTATCGTGTTGGGCATATTCAATCCGCCGTATTTGCGGGGAATGACAAAACCCATCATATCGGCTTTCGCCATCATATCAAGCGCTTTTTGCGTCGCCGGATGCATGGTTACCTGATTGTTCGCCAGAGTGGGGCCGGCCTCATCAACCGCCGGAGCGTTAGGCGCCATATACTCGCCGGCTATCTCCCCAATAATGGAAAGCACCCTGCGGTATGAATCCTTCGCGTCTTCCGCGTCTTTGGGGGCGTAGGCGAATTGTTTCGCCTGTTCAAAATTATCTTCCTTAAAGTGAATAATCCGGTCCAGATCAAGATGATCCAGATGAAACAGAATATCTTCGTTATCAGTTAAAAAGTTTTCCATTATTATTACCCCCTCCTTTAAACTCTGGCCTTGTATGCTTTAATCATCCGGGGGATAACCTCGTTCAGGTCTCCCACGATGCCGTAATGGGCAATGCCGAAAATCGGCGCTTCAGGATCGCTGTTAATCGCAATTATCCGGGAAGAAGCGTCCATGCCCGCCCGGTGCTGAATCGCCCCGGAAATGCCGCAGGCGATGTACAGCTTGGGCCTGACTGTGGTTCCCGTCTGCCCCACCTGATGTTCCTTGCCGATAAAACCCTGATCCACCGCGGCGCGGGAAGCCCCCACTTCGGCGCCCAGCGTTTGGGCGAGTTCCCGGATAAGGGCAAAATTTTCTTTGCTTCCCACTCCCATGCCGCCGGACACGATAATCTGCGCCCCTTTCAGGTTGACGGTTTTTTCTTCCATTATGCGGTCTATTATTTCGCTGGGGAAATCACCCGCCCCCAGGCTGGCGGTAATTTTTACCGTTTCCGCCGTGCGGGAAGGATTCGGCTGCGCCATGCGCATAACGCCTTCGCGGACGGTTGCCATCTGCGGCTTTTTTTCCGGGCTGACAATGGTAGCGATAATGTTGCCACCAAAGGCCGGCCGTATCTGATAGAGTATGTCCTTATATTCCGTTTCTTTTTGGGTGTGGTCGCCGATTTGCAGATCGGTACAATCGGCGGTCAGCCCCACTTTAAGGTTCGACGCCACGCGGGGGGCAAGGTCGCGTCCCTCGGTGGTCGCCCCGTACAGAACAATCTGCGGCTTGCGCTCCGTGATTACCTGAATCATCAGCTTGCTGTAGGGAATGGGGGTGTAGTATTTAAGGCGGGGGTCTTCCAGCAGGTACACCCTGTCCGCGCCGAGGCTTGCCAGCCGCGTTACCTCTCCTGCTACCGATTCGCCAAAAAGGGCGGCGCTGACTTCCACTCCCAGCCGGTCGGCAAGCTCGCGGGCCTTACTGACCAGTTCCAGACTCACCTCCGCCGCTTTGCCCCCGTTTTGCTGAATATATACCATTACACTGTTTTCTGCGCTCATGCTTATCCTCTTTATCTTTTATCCAAATGTATGATCGGCAATAAGGCCGTGAATCAGTTCGGTGACACCGGCTTCGCCCGGGTCGATATACCTGATATCCGCGGCGGTCAACACCACGGAATTGATATGCTTCACTTTAGTTGGAGAACCGGAAAGGCCGCATTGCAGCGGGTCGGCGTTAATCGCGGCAATATCCCACAGCGCCATCGGGTTGGCGGTTTGCGTACCTTCGGCAAACGGGTCGCTGGGAGAACCCGCGCCGCCGGAAACAGGAGCCGCCCGCTTATAGGTCATGGTTTTAATCGCCGAAGCAGGCCGCGGCATTTCACCTTCCTCGGTAAAGGTAACAAGGACAGGCAACTTCGCTTTCACTTTTTCCCAGCCGCCTTCAATGGAACGTACCGCAATAATTTCTTTCTTTGTTGAATCTATCGATTCTATTTTTGAAACGCAGGTAATCTGGTTAATCCCCAGTTTTTCCGCCGTTTGGGGGCCTACCTGGGCGGTATCGCCGTCAATCGCCTGCCGTCCGCACAGCACCACATCAAACTCCCCGATTTTGTTAATGGCGCATTTGAGCGCATAGGAAGTGGCAAGGGTATCGGCCCCGGCAAATCCCCGGTCAGACACGAGGGCGGTAAAATCCGCGCCCCGGTACAAACACTCCTTCAGCACCGCGGCGGCGGCGGGAGGCCCCATAGTCACCACGTTTACCTTTGTTCCCGGATTTTTATCTTTAATATGCAGCGCCGCTTCCAGAGCGTACAGGTCATCGGGGTTAAAAATCGCCGGCAGCGCGGCCCGGTTGACCGTACCCTCCGGCGTCATGGCCTCGCCCGTAACATTTTGGGTGTCAGGCACCTGTTTTACCAAAACAATTACATTCATTCAGTTCCTCGCTGGGTTTATTATGACACTTTTGGCAAGTTTGTCAAGGCAGGGCTTGCTCTGCGGTATTGATACCCTTCATTCCATTTTTCAGGTATACTATCACTATGGATTTTACCATTGGCCCCGACGAGCAGCGGTATCTGCTGACGCTTGCCCGCGAAAGCATTGCCTCTGAACTGGAAAACCGCAAAGCCCAGTACCCACACGACAAAGTCGCGCAAAGCCCCGTATTGGAACAGCCCTGCGGGGCATTTGTCACCCTGCACAAAAATGCCTTCGGCGGAGCGGGCGTCGCCCAAGGCGAGCGCAGTTTGCGGGGCTGCATTGGCAGAATGACGGCTAACCTGCCCCTGGCGGAAACCGTCCGCATTATGGCGCGTGAAGCGGCTTTCGGCGACCCCCGTTTTCCCCCGCTGAGGCCCGGCGAACTGGAACAGTGCCATATCGAAATATCGGCCCTTTCGCCCATGACGGTTTGTCCCGATCCGCGGCAGGTTAAGGTCGGCGTTCACGGTTTGTATCTGGTACGGGGCGGACGGGCCGGTGTGCTGCTGCCTCAGGTTCCGGTTGAACAAGGTTGGAATTTGGATGAATATCTGGACTATATCTGCGTCAAAGCGGGCCTTCCCCCGGAATCGTATAACGCCCCTGACGCGACTCTGCACACTTTCACCGCGGTAGTATTTGGAGAATGATTAATTCAACAACCCCGCCCTGAAGGACTCAACGTGATCTACAAATGTGCAGAAATCCCAGCCAGAGGGGGCGCTACGGGCGAGCGGAAACGCTTGTGGAATCCGCCTACGGAGCCTCCCAGCACCTCCATTAATCATGCGAATCGTGATAGTACGAATAATTATGGTATGGAGGTGCTGGGCTTTTTCTGTCCTCACTTGTTACTGTTACCCGCTGGTCTCCTCCGGCGGGGAATTCCAAATGTTTCCGCTACCCGCCCACCCCCTCTGGCTGGTGTCTATTGTAACAAGGCAACAGCATTTACCATGTCACATTGATTATAGGGCGGCACAGGGGGGCAGTGCGGGGTTGCCAAAATATTATGGGGTTCTCCGACGGAGCAGACCAGGGAGTAAAAGCAAAAACTAGGCGTACGGTAACAGCCGCACGGCACGGAAAATAAGAGAACACGCTCATAGTGGAATTACTCATAGTTTTCAATAATGCACGGAAGCCGTGCGGGGGCTGCATAGTTGGATTCCCCCATCTGTTTTGGCAGCCCCGGCGCTGCCCCCCTGTGCCTGATTTTGCACATCTGTGGGTCAAGTTTAGCTTTTTAGGGTGAGGTTTTTATTTCTTCATAAATATTACTGCTTATCATACTGCTGAATTTCCTCACTCACATATTCCAGCTTGATTCCTGCGGCAGCAAACATCGCTTCTGAATCGCCTGAATCATGATAGCGGCGCTGGCATACCACGCGGACTATGCCGCAGTTGATGATCAGCATGGCGCAGGTGCGGCAAGGGGTCATGCGGCAGTAGAGGGTTGCGCCGTTAATTGATATGCCCCGCTTGGCGGCCTGACAGATGGCGTTCTGTTCGGCGTGAACGGTGCGGACGCAGTGAGTGGTAACATTGCCGTCCTCATGAAGCATTTTCTTAAACTGATGACCGGCCTCGTCGCAGTGGGGCAGTCCGGCGGGAGCGCCCACATAACCGGTTACCAGTATCTGGTTGTCTTTGGCGATGACGCAGCCGGAACGCCCCCGGTCGCAGGTAGCCCGTTTGGCGATAGCGTCACACACCTCCATAAAATACTCGTCCCAGCTTGGCCTGCGGTATACATTGTCTTCCATAAAAACCTCCTACCTTTCCCTTATCACTACCGTAACGTTTACTTAATATTTTTTACCACGGAGTACACGGAGTTTCACGGAGGAATAAAGATTATCGTATCAAAACTCCGTGTTCTCCGTGCCCTCCGTGGTGTTTATTCTTCTTCCTTTTCCCGCAGCATCACCGTATACGGCCTGGTTTCTATCCATTCAGCCGGGATTTCCAATTTTTCAAGCAGAGCAAACAGCCGCCTCCGGCTTTCCTCAACGATTTGTTCGCAATCATCGGCGGCCATAATCTCGATTTCCAAAAACCAGCCCAAACCCGCCACTTGGGAAAGTTCCGCCAAAATGGGGGATTGCCCGCTGTCCTGCGGGGGAATAGTCCACGCCCAGCCTTCTTTTTCCTTGCGCACCGCCCGGCGCAGACCCAGACGGCCCAGCAATGCTTCAAACAGCCCGGCATCGGAAACGGTAAATTCACATTCATTATTAACCTCAATGCCGCCGGAAATTTCCTTGATTTTATAGGTCGCCAAAACGGATTCATGGGCCGCGCCCGCCGCGTCAATGCCGCTCTCGCGGCGAACCCGCACCCCCGATGCCGGAACGGATATTCCGGCGGCCGGCTGCGCGGGAAGCCAGTAAGAATCGGACTTTTTGTAGGAACAGCAATAATCCCCCACAAGGGAAAGCCGTTCTTTTACCGGCGCGTAATCGTCCAACCGTGCCTTTAACTCAATTTCAACCGCCATAATTCTTCTTGCTATTATATACGGAATAAAATACCTGTTAAAGACTGAACTTGACCCGCAATTTTCCGGGACAGGCCGGCAAAATATTTGCCCGTAACGCGCCCTTGTATACCGGTCATTTTTTATGCTACAATGGTCAATATGAAAAAATATCTCCTGCTTTATGTTTTTGTCCCGATCCTGCTGATCTGTACGTGCGTCAGCGCGCCCGGGAGAGAAGAATCCCAGTATGACCAGTGGCATTATACGTATACCATACTTCTTGACCCTGAAAGGCCGAGTGACAGCCCCCAGTTCGATATTGCGCTGTCCCTGCTGTATATGAAGTATCCGGCTGATAAAGCGGAATACTTAAGCGAGCTTCTGTATTCGACCGGCAATTTTGACGTGTACAAAGACCGGATAATTGACGAGCAGCGGAAAAAATACCGCAGCAGTTTGTTTGATACGGCGGCGCAGCCTGTCGGGAAAGATTTGGCAAGTTATAACTGGCGCTATGCTGAAGCCGTTAATATCAAAAGTTCCGGGCGGCAGGGGATAGTCATCGAGCGTGATTATGACGTTTATTCCGGTGGCGCCCACGGCATGAGTACCAAGCGGTATTATGTCCTTGATATGGATGAGCATAAACAGTTAAAAATTACTGATTTCTTTCCCGATTATCAGGGGGAAAAGCGGCTGCGGGATATTATTTATTTTGAGTTGGGGAAATACAGTAAACTGGAGAGCGGGCAGAAACTTTCGCAAGGGATATTCTTTTCCGATGAACCTGAACTGAGTTTCAATTTTTTTGTCTCCAATAAGGGGCTGGGTTTGCATTGGGCTCCCTATCAGATTGCCCCCTATGCTCATGGCAGTATCGAGATTATTGTGCCCTGGCAGGTAATTCGCCCCCTGTTGCTGAATGAAGGTATTGAACTGTTGACCAAATTCGGTATTTACCTTTTTGTGTAACATTGAGGAGTAATAACGGGTTATATCCATGAAAATTCGCCTAAAGATGTTTTTGGTTATTCTGCCTCTTATCATCGTAACCCTCGCGCTGGCGGAAACCGCCTCGTATTTTAACGCGGTAAACGGCGTAACGCGGCTTGCCCGCCAGCTTTTGGGGTTCAAGCTGGGGGAACTGGAAAAATACGCCGACAACCAATGGTCGCTGCTGGTAGAGAATAACTATGCGGGCAGGCCGGACATGGTTGAGGCGGCACAAAAAGCGGTCGAAATATATGCCGAAAGCATAATCCTCAGCGGCACCGAACTTATTTTTGCCGTGGACGGCGCGGGGAACGTGGCTATGGCCAGCGGCCCCCTTGAAATGCAGGAAAAGGAAAAAGCCCCCCTTATACGCCTGCTGAACGCGGAAAATCCCGGTCTGCAAAACGCCGTTATCGGCGGTGAAAAAAGGGTTTTTCAGGCGTTTTATTTTTCTCCCTTTCAATGGTATCTGCTGATAAGCGAAAAAAACGACGTGTTTTACCATGACGCAAACCGCATCGCCCTGCAAACTCTTATTACCCTGGGTATTTCCGTTATCATTACGTCGATTCTGTTAATCATGGTTGCGGGGCACCTGACCAATCCTTTAAGCCGCATTGTTAAAGCCATGAATAAAATTATCAATTCGGCGGATCTTTCTTCACGGGTGGAAGTTGAGTATCAGGACGAGACGGGCAACCTTGCCCATACCTTTAACCAGATGATAGGCGAACTGGACAACGCTTACGGGCAGATTAAGCGTTATGCGTTTGATGCGGTGCTGGCGGGTAAAAAAGAAGAACGCATTCGGCAGATATTTCAAAAATATGTTCCCAAAGATGTCATTGAACGATTTTTTGCCTCGCCGGAAAAAATGCTGGTGGGCGACAACCGTAAACTTTCGATTTTATTCTCCGACATTCGCAGTTTTACCACCATTTCCGAGGGCATGGCCCCCGACGATCTGGTGAATTCATTGAACCGCTATTTTTCCGGGCAGGTTGACATTATTTACAACCGCAAGGGGATAGTGGACAAATACATCGGCGACGCGATAATGGCATTCTGGGGTGCGCCGGAAAAACATGACGATGACGCGTTACAGTCCGTATTGGCCGGCCTTGAAATGATTGACGCCCTTTCCGGCTTTAACGCAAACCAGCGCAAACTGGGTGGGCCGGAATTCCACATCGGCATCGGGATTAACTACGGCGAAGTGACGGTCGGCAATATCGGCAGCGAGCGGAAAATGGACTACACGGTCATAGGCGACTCGGTGAACCTTGCCTCGCGCATGGAGGGTCTTACCAAAACCTATCATTCCGAACTGCTTATCTCTGAATTTGTTTATGAGGAATTGCAAAAAACATTACAGACTGTGCCTAACGCGCCCCGTCTTTATTTCAGGCTGCTTGACACCGTAGCGGTCAAAGGCAAAACCAAAGGGGTAAAGATATACACGCTCAAACGTTCCCTTAACGCGGCGGAAGCGGTGGCATGGCCGGTTCACAATCAGGGAATGGAATTGTATTACCGGCGCTCATTCCGCGAGGCTGCGGAAAAATTCCGGGAAGTATACCGTGTGCTTGCCAAAGACTCCAATGCGGAAAGCCTGTACCGCCGTTGCGCCGAATACGCCGGCAGCCCGCCCCCCGCCGGCTGGGACGGTGTCGAGGTAATGAAGACGAAGTAGAAAAAACATATCCCTTTTTATGCCTGTCTGTTCATTTGGGCATTATTAAATTCATGTATGGCATTTAAAATATGTTTCTTTACCATGTTTGCGGTTATTTTTCGATTAATCGCGCGTACTTCATTCCAGCTTGATTCCGGCACATCATCAAAAAAGCCCAAGCTTCTTTTTGCGTTAAAAATATTATCGGTGGCATATTTTTTCCGGTAATACTCAAACATTTTTTCAAGCGGCATTTCCTTGAGTAAAAAAAATATATCCACAAAGTCTTTTGCCCTGCTTCCCTCGGTTTCTATGGCGTGCAGTTTCATGGCGGCTATATCTTTTTTCCCCAGATAGGTTATCCGGCTGTCATGATGCGCCGCTTCAACCAGTTCAAAAGGATGATGAACAAAATCCACTTTTATTCCGTCTATCATTACCTGATATATCATACTTTGGCTGTTAAGAAGCTGGTATTTGCCGCCATGATGCTGTTTCAAATATTTGGCTATTTCAGGTATCCGTAATTCTTTTTGGGTAAACAAATCTATATCATCTGATTTTCGGTGTCCAATTTGCAGGGCAAGCGCCGTTCCTCCCACCAAAAAAAAATCCCTGAAAACCGTCTCGCCTTCCAGTTTTCGGGTCAGCGCTAAAAGCCTTTCTGAAACACATCCTTCATATAACATACGAATTCCTTTTTTGGTATTTCGTAAAAAATACTCAGGTAATTCAAAGTTTTTCTGTCAAGTGATTTGCATTTTACCACTTCTTTTCTGATTCGTTCTTTCCCATAGTATTCGTTTACTTTCCATTCGTCTTCCTGCATTCCCATGGTAAATACCCGTTCCAAAATAAAGGGCGCGCGGCTTTCATAGTCGAGCTTGCGCATATCAATATCCCAAAACAGATAGCGCGACAAGTTTGGTTTTCTTCTTTTTGAAACACCGCCGTTATTATTCTTCATGAGTTTGCCCTGTATAGTGTAACCCGCATTCTGTATGCGCCGCAATAGGCACCTCTGCACAGGGCAACAGCATTTACTTTTCTATTCTACACACCAATAGCGCGTAAACCGGCACAGGGAACAGCGCCGGGGCTGCCAAAACAGATGGGGGAACTCAACTACGCAGCCCCCGCACGGCTTCTGTGCATCATTGAAAACTATGAGTAATTTCATTATCAGCGTGTTCTCTTGTTTTTCGTGCCGTGCGGCTTTTACTATACGCCTAGTTTTTGCATTTGTTCCCCAGCCTGATTACATTTACTGCATAATCTAAAGCAATTATTGGGCTTAGGCCGTGTTACCTTTATTCATCTACACGCTCACCGGTTCGCGTGCTTTTTCTGGGCCGGTCTGCTCCGTCGAAGAACCCCATAATGTTTTGGCAACCCCGCGCCGCCCCCTGTGCCGCCCTATTCCACCCTATAACCGATGTAACAGGGTAAATGCTGCTACCCTGCATATCTGCATCGCAATACGACCAAAATGCACCGTATTGCAAAATAGTCGTGACTTTTTCGCAATATGATGCAAAAAAGTCTTGACTTTCTTGCAAAATGATGCAAAATAGTCGTATGAAGCGAAGACGTACAGATCAGATACTCAAAGACCTCGACTCAAAAATTGTCTTTTTGACCGGCCCGCGGCAGGTTGGTAAAACCTGGCTTGCCCATGATATTGCCCGGAAATTTGACCACCCCCTGTATCTTAATTATGACAGCCACGGCGACCGGGAAATTATTGAAAAAGAGGCATGGCTTGATTCTACGGATTTGATTGTTTTTGATGAAATTCACAAGATGCCGGACTGGAAAAGGTATATAAAAGGGGTTTTTGATACCAGGCCGAAAAAGCTGAGAATTTTGGTAACCGGCAGCGCCCGACTGGAATATTTCAGGCAGGCAGGCGATTCGCTTTCGGGCCGTTTTTTTACCCACCGGCTTTTCCCCTTTTCGGCGGGAGAAACGGCTGCGGCGGGTCTTGCGCCGGACATTGACCGTCTGATGAGCCGGGGCGGGTTTCCCGAGCCTTTTTTGGCGGAAGATCCGCCATTGAGCAATGGCGAGCCATCTTTGGGTGGAGAGACCTTTGCCCGGCGCTGGCGCAAACAGTATGTGGACGGGCTTATCCGCGAAGATGTTCTTGATTTTGAAAATTTCAGTGATTTCAAATCCCTCAAACTGTGTCTGGAACTGCTGCGAAGCCGGGTCGGCTCCCCGGTTTCATATTTATCCATAGCCAGGGATATTGGCATTGCCCCTAACACGGTAAAAAAATACATTCATGTTTTTCAGGAACTGTATATAATTTTTATTGTTAGTCCTTTTAGCGAAAATATCGCGCGTTCCCTGCTGAAAGAGCCGAAAATTTACTTTTTTGATACCGCCCTTGTTGAGGGAGATGAAGGAGTCAAATTTGAAAACCTTGTTGCCCTGTCGCTGGCAAAAGAAGCCGCCGCCGAGGAAGACCTGCGGGGAGTTTCCGCCGCCCTTCACTACATACGGACAAAAGACGGCAGGGAAGTTGATTTCTGCTATGTCAGAAACGGCAAGGCGCAGTACCTTATGGAAACAAAACTGTCCGATTCAAATATCAGCAAAAACCTTCACTATTTTTGCACCCTGTATAATATTCCGGGCATACAGTTGGTGAAGAATCTGAAACGGGAACGGCAGGAAGGTATTGAAGTGCGATCCGCCGCCGCATGGCTTGCGGAGCTTGAGTAATTCCTACTGATTTAAAGACCGCAGGGCATTCTGGATTCTGGTGATGCGCGTTTTAATTTCATTGGGGGGTATCTCATCATAATCCCTGTCCAGTTCTACCTCATTGCGAATTCTGGTGATAACTTCATTGCGATTCGCAATAGTAGCTTCACGGGCTGTAATGGTAGCTTCACGAGTCCTAATGGTATTTTCCCGGTCGCCAATGGTATTTTCGCGGGCAGCAACGGTTTGGTTCAGTGAAGCGGTATCCCTTTCCAGCGACCTTATCCGGTTGTCCTTCTCGGCGGAGCTTGCCGTTAAAGTCTTGTTGGTGTTTTCCAGCGTTTGAACCGATTTTTCCAGATTGGCAAGCCGCTTGACCATACCGGCGCCGTCGGAGCTGAAAGTTTGTATGGCTTTTTCAAGCTGGGTATTTTTTTCCTGCAGTTCGGCAAACATTTTTTCGGCGCTCCGGTCGAGCGGCACTACGCCGCTGGCCAGGGCCGCCTGGTTCCGGCGCATTTCGTCTATCAGTGTTTCAAAGGCATTTATGGTCTGGACGTACATTTCTTTGCGCGTCTGTATGGCGCGAAGCCCCTGAAAAGCGGGGGTGTTCAAAAAGTTTCGCATTGACTGCACAATTTCGGCGGCCTCATCAAGGCGGTTTTCATTAATTTTATTGTTCAGATTCGCGAGAAAAGCGCCCATCTGGGCTTCCACTATGGCGGCCTGATTCTGCTCTCCGGAAAGCTGGTCCATTTCGTTGAAGGCAAGATCAACGATGGCGGCGTTTTGTTTTGAAACAAGGGCAAGCTCGCGGGTACGGCTTTCAAGCTGTGACTGAAGGTTTGCCTCCCGCGCACGGGATTCTTCCAGTATTTGGGAACGTTCATCCTGTACCGATGTCAGCGCGTTGCGGTATTCTGTTTGCAGGGATTTAAGTTGGTCTTCGGCGGCCTTTTGCTCCACGCTGAGTTCCTTGTTGTTTGAATAGAGTTCCCGCAGTTGGGCGTCAACGTCTTCAAGCTGGGAAGCGATGACGGAAATTTCACTTTCTTTTTCTTCCAGGCGGGAAGATGTTTCTTTGCGGATGGTATCAATCAGCGCCCGCTCGGCGGTATTGTACACCTTTGTCCCTTCACGAACCTCGGCGTCGGTTTTTCCCTGGAGCGTGTACAGGGCGAAAAAACCGCCGGCAAGCGCCGCAACAGCGGCTATATTAACCAGAACGGGAAAAAGCCCGCCGCTTTTTTGCGCCTTAAAGCGCCGTTTTAAGCCTTTCTTTTTACCTTTTATGGTTACGCTGTCCGCGCCGGCCGCGAGGGACAGGCGATTTTTTTCGGCAATGGCGTTTATCTGCGCGAAAATTTCCCGCTGTTCTTCCTCGGAAATTCCGCAGGCCGCGTCAAATACCGCTTCTTCGTTATACGTTACTGTGTTATTCGTCATTTTTCTTCCTCGCTATTTCAACCTTTGATACTTCCTTGTTCGCCAGCCTGATACCTCCGGCTTTAAGCCCCCGTACGCTGTAATCATGGGCCTTAAACTCCTCCATAAGAACCTTGAGCCGGGGTTTGGGCGTATATTTCAGGGTAAACGTAAATTTTGGCCGGGTGTCAATATACAGAACCGCCGCCCCGTCCGGCACCAGAAAATAATCCTTGTTCATAATCCAGCCTTCAATAATAAAACGCTTGATAAAGGCGCAGCCGGTTTCTTTTTCTTTATAAATAATGGTAAAAATTGTTTGTGATAATGCTTCCTTGTCGGCGACGCCTATCCACCATGCGTCTGCTCCGACAAAGGCCTTGTCCGGCAAATCCATCACCGAGTACATTCCGTTTTTGCGGATTGTCAGTATACGGTCAAAGGGGGAAACTTCGGTAATTTTTGCCCCGGCGACATTGGTCCCCAGATAGCCGGTTTTCCGGTCATATTTTAACTCAACGTCCTTTTTAACCACTTCTTTCGCGTCAATTTTGTCAAACGCGCCGACTTTGGTCTTGCGGACTCCCTTTCCCAGTTCTTCATTGGCCTGTATCCGGGCGATAATTCCTTTAAGATAATTTATGGAGTATGCGACAATATTTTTTAAGTGGGCGTTGATCTCCTTTATCCTTGCCTGTATCTGTTCCATTTCATCGCGCGCCTTGTTGATGTCGTATAACGAAATCCGGCGGATGGGGATACGCAGCAGGTGTTCAACATCGTCATGGCTTACGCCGCGCGGCCCCACTTCTTTCATAAAGGGCTGAAAGCCGGAAATAACGGCGTCTTCAACCCCTTTGGCGGTTTTCATTTTTTCAATGCCTTTGTAGATTCTCTCTTCTATAAAAATCCGCTCAAGGGTACGCAGGTGGAGCTTGTCCTGTAGCTCTCTTTTTTCCAACTCAAGTTCACTGGTAAGAATCTTGACCAGTTGTTTCGCGTGATGTTTGATTACTTCGGTAACGGTCATCACGGTGGGCAGGCCGTCTTTAATGACCAGAAGGTTAACTGAAATGGATTGCTCACATTCGGTAAAAGCAAACAGCGCGTCAACGGTTTCCTGGGCGTAAACCCCGCGGGCCAGTTTTACTTCTATTTCAACTTTTTCGGTGGTAAAGTCGCTGATCCCCTGAATTTTCAGCCTGCCCGCTTTTGCCGCGGCTTCCACGCTGTTTATCAATCCCTCCGTGGTTGAGCCGAAGGGCAGTTCGGTAATCAGTATGCGCTTGGGATCGGACGTGTCAAGTTTTGCCCGCACCAGCACTTTGCCGTTCCCGTCACGGTAATCGGAAACATCCACCTGGCCGCCGGTGGGAAAATCCGGGTACAATTGAAATTTTTTTCCCGAAAGGCAGGCGATTTCCGCTTCCAGCACTTCGACGGCATTATGGGGCAGAATCTTCGTGGACATACCCACGGCGATTCCCTCGGCGCCCATTACCAGCACGACGGGAATTTTCGCCGGAAACAGCACCGGTTCCCGGTTGCGGCCATCGTAGGAATCCGCCCAGTCGGTAAGTTTGGGATTATAAAAAATATCTTTGGAAAGTGGCGTCGCCCGACATTCGATATAACGCGGGGCGGACGCTTCATCGCCGGTGTAGAGGTTGCCAAAATTCCCCTGCCGGTCGATAAATAGTTCCTTGTTGGCAAGCACTACCAGAGAAGAACCGATAGAGGCCTCGCCGTGGGGGTGGTATTTCATGCACTGGCCCATTACATTGGCGACTTTATGGAATTTGCCGTCGTCCATTTCGAAAAGGGTATGGAGAATGCGCCGCTGCACCGGTTTCAGGCCGTCTTCCAGATCGGGAATTGCCCGGTCTTTAATGACATAGGAGGCGTACTCAAGAAAGTTGCGGTCAAAGAGGTTTTTAATGTAGGCCATGAGTTTATTATACCATTTTTGATGAAGGCAAACAATAACGCATGACAACAGCATTTACCCTGTTACATTGGTTATAGCCGGAATAAGGCGGCAAAGGAGGACAGTGTGGGGTTGCCAAAATATTATGGGGTTCTCCGACGGAGCAGACCAGGGAGTAAAAGCAAAAACCAGGTGTACAGTAAAAGCCGCACGGCACGGAAAACAAGAGGACACGCTGATAATGGAATTACTCATAGTTTTCAATAACGCACGGAAGCCGTGCGGGGGCTGCGTAGTTGGATTCCCCCATCTGTTTTGGCAGCCCCGGCGCTGTCTCCTGTGCCGGTTTACGCACTATTTCGTATATGAAGAAAGTAGATACTGTTGCCCTGATATTACTCCCTTGACAAAAAATAAAAAACATTATATAGTTTTTATATACTTTTATTAAGGAGTTATTATGGCAAAAACCAAACAAACCCCGGGAGCTGCGTTGAATGCGCTTCTGAAAAAACACGGTTTGAATTATAACCGTCTGGCAAAGGCAATCGGCCTGAGCAGCGCAATGGTACGCCTTATTGCCCGCGATGAAAATCCGGTGTCGGCCTCTGTTGCTTTCCGCCTTGCGAAGTTTTTCAAGACAAAGCCGGAATACTGGCTTGCCTTGCAGATGGACTTTGACAATGCCAAAGCCGCTGGGGATAAAAAACTGGCCAAGGCGCTCAAGGACATCCCCACCGTAGATAAGGCGACGTTCGAGCGAAAACCAAGAACCACCAAAGCAAAATCCGCCAAAAAGGCCAAGCCCAAAGGGAAGCCCGCAAAGAAGTCCGTGCGGGGCAGAAAAGCCGCAGCAAAGCCCAAAAAGGCCGCGCCGAAAAAGGCTGCCAAGGGCGTAAAAAAAACGTCCGTAAAGCGGGCTAAACCCGCAACCAGCGCCAAAAAATCATCACCCAAGAAAACGGTTAAGGCTGCCAAAGCCCCGGCTGTGAAGAAAGCCCCGGCTAAAAAAGCCGCGCCCGCGCCTAAACCATCCGTACCGGTAAAAAAAGCGCCGGTTGTCACGGTAAAACCGGAACCAAAACCTGTGGAAGTACAGTCTGTACCGCAACAGCCGTCAGTTCCTCCCGAGACACCGATTAACGAACCGCAGATTTAAGAAGAATAAAAACCACGAACCAACACGAACAACAATAAGATATGGAGCAAAAGTTCGTGCTGGTTCGTGGTAAAATTCAAACATGTTTTAATAACATGCTAACTCAAAACTATCTTATATCCAAACGTGTCCTGAAAGAGGCCGACTTTTTCTTCCACGCCCATAAGTTCCAGTGAAATGTCATAACTCCCCTGGGCGTGGAGGACTATGGTTTCAGCGCGGCGGTCTATCGTAATGTCTTTGATTTGCTGGGAATGGCCCCGGTCGAGGGCGTCGGCAACCCGCAGGATAGAAGCCATTTTCAGCACCAGTATCCGTTCCTCGCGCTGGAGGCTGATGTACTCAATGTCAGCCTCGGAAGGAGGGTCGCCCCGGTGGTAGCGTATAACATTGGCGATAATGTCCTGTTCGTCGCGGGGCAGGCCGAAAATTTCTGAGTTGGCGACAATGTACTGGCCGTGCCTGTTGTGGCCGGACGCTTTTATAAAAGCCCCTATGTCGTGAAGAATTGCGGCGGTTTCCAGCATCATACGCTGGCGCTGATTCATGCCGTGTACCTTTTCCAGCGCGTCAAAAAGCGTCATGCAGAGCCGGGCGACGTGCCGCGAATGGGATTCGTCAAAATGGAAACGGCGGCCTAAGTTAACCGCGGAAGCGATAATCTGGGAATAAAATTCCTTTTGCACATCGGAATCCACCCCCAGGGCCATGTCAATCAGGTAGCCTTCCCGGATACTTACCAGAGGAACCGCCACGCGGGCCGCGCCGGTCTGATCAAGAAATAATTTCAGCACGAGGATGCCGGGAATAAAACCTTCCGCCTCGGCATAGGTGATACCCAGTTTTTGAACACATTCTTCAACGGAATAATTGCGGATTTTTTCGGCAAAAGCGATAAAATCCTTACGGTCAATAACGCGGCAATGCTCGTTAAGTTCCGTACCGGCCTGGAGCGCGACATACCGGGCGTCGGAGCCGACCATAACAAAGGTGCGTACATGGGCCAGATCCATTTCGGCATTTAAAAGACTGGTGGTATTACGGATGGTTTCGCCGAGGTAACGTTCGTATAACAGGCTCGGCCCCGCTCCCAGCCGCGTCCGCTGGTCAATGATAATCGTTCCCAGTTTGATGCTGTGCGCCGCCACCATTTGCCCCCGGCGCAGCAGCATTATCTCGGTAGAACCGCCGCCCACCTCAATAATCATTGAATTGGCCCGCCAGAACAGGGGCAAATCCTGCTTCAACGCAAAACGCACCCCCAGATACATCAGGCGGTTTTCCTCAACGCCGTCCACTACGGACAGGTTAAAGTCAGTTTCCTGCCGTATCCGGTCGATAAACATATCGCGGTTACGGGCAACCCGCAGGGCGCTGGTTGCGATAACGTGGGCGTCGGCGGCGGCAATGCCCCAGCCGGCCAGTAACTCTTTGAAATTTTGCAGAACGGTAAGACATTCCAAAAGAGACTCGCGGGAAAATTCGCCTGAATTAAATACGTCGCGTCCCAGGGCTACCGGCCTGCCCGCGTTATCCATGACCGTCCACTGTCCGTCGTCCTGTATTTGAGCGACGAGCAATCTGACACCGGTAGAACCTATTTCCAAAACAGCGACCAGACGGTTTTCCATTTTCCTACAACTTATCTATCAGCATTGAACACTTTCCCGAAGGGATAGGCAGCGTTTTTCTCTTCTTCCCCAAAATGTTAATCGTAAAATAATACAACTTTTCACTTTCCATATGTATCTCCCAGCCCCGCCCGCTTTTGTTGGAAAGAATCGTTATCATGTTTTTCTTGAGGGAAAGATTTTCAACCCCCATAATTTCCAGATTGGGAATAATCCAGTCCACCGTTTTGCGGGGCAGGGAAATACACAGACCCACAATATTTTCAATGGTCAAGGTAATGGTAGAAAGGGCGTCGTAGGAAAGATATTGGGCGCGGGGAAAATCAACCTTGCCGTGCCATTTTGCCGGGCCTTCTTTGGTGGGCAGATACGCCTCCCACAAATTGCCCTTGTGATGGTCGCCGTCGGGACTCATCGAATCCAGCATAAAATACAGGTGGCGGATGGCGCAATCACGGGCCAAGTCCCAGCGCTGGTAACGCTCCAGCCCCTTAATCACCATGAAGGTGAGGTGGGGATACACCGACCCGCGATAGCCCCGCCCGGTTTCATCAAAATTTTTGTCGGAAAGGGACAGCGAAGGAAACGGATGCGGCGCGCCAAAAAACTTAGGATCGGAAAGTTTTGCGATGATACGTTCCGCCTTTTCATCATTGGGAATTTCGGCGAGCAGCGGCCAATAACCGGCGATGGTTTTAACCGGCAGCCGTTTTTCACTGCGGTCAATGTCATGGTAAAAGCCGTCATGGGGATCCCACATCAGGGAATTGATTCGGGTTTTAAGGGAGAAATACTGTTTCTTGTACTGAAAGCTGGAATCCTTGTCATTGAGGATGTCCGCCATTGCGGACATATACAGGGCATTAACCGCCATCATGGCGTTAAAATCCAGCGAATAATAAGTTCCTTCGCGGGGGGCGTTAGCCATTCCCGTAACCGCCAGGGGAACCCGGTACAGGCCGTTGGACTTCTTAAAGGTTGAGTCTATCCACTCGGTATATTTGTGCAATACCGCCAAAACATCCTTGACCCGCTTTTTGTTGGCGGATTTGTGGTAGATGTTATACTCGGCCCAGGCAAAAAGGGGGACTCCCAAGCCCTCGGCATTGTCCTTTTCCGCCACCGGCTCGCCGGTATTGATGTCATAGGCGCTGCGAATGGCCCCATCCGGCTCCTGGCGGCTGTAAAACAGGTCCAAACTGGGCGTTGCCTGATAAATTCGGTTGGAATACACCAAAAAAAAGGACGAATAGATCGCATCGGACTGAAAAACAGTCTGAGACCCCGGATAGGAAAAGAATTTTCCCTCTATTCCGCCTTTTTCGTTCCCGCTATTCCAGCAATCCTGTATCCAGGCCCATGTTTTATCGTAAATATCGACAAAATCCTGATCATAGAAGTGAATCCTCGGAAAGTCGTGCTTTGTCACCTAAACCCCTTGGTTAATTACGTTTATGTATAGGTTTCAATTATACATCAAAAAGCCCTTATTTGCCAGTTTTTTTTATTTTTTTGCACAAATTTGAATGATAACGCAGGGCAACAGCAGGTACTTTTTCTTTCATATACGAAATAGCACGTAAATCGGCACAGGGAACAGCGCCGGGGCTGCCAAAACAGATGGGGGAACTCAACTACGCAGCCCCCGCACGGCTTCCGTGCATCATTGAAGGCTATGGGTAATTCCATTATCAGCGTGTCCTCTTGCTTTCCGTGCCGTGCGGCTTTTAATCGTACACCTAGTTTTTGCTCTTATTCCCTGGTCTGCTCCGTCGAAGAATCCCATAATGTTTTGGCAACCCCGCGCTGTCTCCCTGTGCCGCCTTATTTCACTTTATCACCTATATAACACGGTATATGCTGTTGCCCTGTGACGGTAGAGGGGAAGGCTTTCCCCTCTAACAAAAGCAGGACTTTTGCCTTTATGCGTTAATAACGCGGTATTCTGTAATTCTACCCCTGTCTTCTTCCTCCGTGTTCTCCGTGTCCTCCGTGGTGAAAATTCTGCCCCCGTTAATTACCAGCTTGTCTTTTTCACACCGCAGATATACAATATACCTATGTTTTTTCTAATACTGGTCGGCATTATTACTTTTGTCGGCATTGTTTATTTGGCTGTTTCATCGCAATCCAGCTTTAAGATCAGAATCGCGGCGCTGGGCGCTTTGGCTCTGATGATAACAACGGTCATAATATGTTTGATTTTTTTCTTTAAATCGGCGGCAACTCCCAAACAGCTACTGCTGCCGGATATGTCGCCTTCCGACCTTCCGCCCGTGTCAACGGGTCATAATATCCCGATGCTGATAATGCTGGTCATTTTCCTGATCGCCCTGTTTGTAATGGTAGTGATACTATCCATGCGGGAACAAAAGCGAACCAAAGACAAAGAAGACAAAAACGACAACCTCATGGGTAATTGGTAGTATTGGTGGTCAGTCACCGCTGACCCCCTTTCCCCCTCCGTGTTCTCCGTGGTGAAAATTCTTCCTGCTTTCTCACTACGCATGGCTCGCCGTACCGTAGTGGTGTCAGTCACTTTTTACGTTTGAAACAAAATTCTTTCGAATCGGGTGGGGGTGACTGACACCTATGCTCTATAGGCTTTTATCAATGCTTTATAGGCAATAGGTGACTGCCATCATAAACCCCTTGACAACCCCCCAAAAGTATGCCATTATGTAATCTGGAAGCAGGTAAATATATGCTTATAGCGAAGGATACCATACTAATAGCGAATTCTTATATAACTAATAGTATGGGTTTTAAGGGCTTA
>JAITCL010000071.1 GCA_031283105.1 Treponema sp.
TAAGCCATACAAGGTTAGGATTGGCATCGCGCAGCTCTTGATCGCTTATTTCCGAAACGCCTTCGCATATCACCCCGTTCACAATGGGAATAACCGGAAGATAGTCTTTGGTAAGCGTCTTGCAGACAAGTATATCACCGCCGGACGCGCCGCCCAGCTGCATTATTTTTTCGTGCGCTTCTTCCGGGCTTGCTGCGTGAACAACCCTGCCCTGTTGGCGGGTAACGCCGTCTTTGGCAAATCTTCCCGCGCCGGAACGGGCAAGCACGGTTCCAAGTATAAGAACGCGGGCGGTATTCACCATGACGGGGCTTTCGAGGGGCAGGCCAGCCACAAGCATAATTTTGTCCGATATGCCCGCAATACCCGTATCCAGGGCGGCTTTTATAACTTTTTGGATAAGGCTTTCCGATTCGCCGACACGCGGCGCATAACAGGCGCGGACGCCCCAGTACAACTGCATAACGCGTTCAGCGTGTTTACCAGGTGTTAACGCGAGTATGTGTTCATCCGGCCTGAACACGCTCAGTATCCGCGCAGTATTGCCGGTCAGGGTCGGGGTGACTATCGCCTTCGCGTTCACCTCGGACGCTATCTCTACCCCCGATCTCGACATGATGATGCCCAGGTTTTCATCAGAATTGTGATCCCATGAAAGACATTCGTTGTGATGCCTTCTCATACGCGACAGGAATTCGGGCGACTGCTCGACAGTGAGGGCGATTTTATCCATTATTTTTACCGCTTCAACAGGGTATGCCCCGGCAGCCGTTTCGCCTGACAGCATGACCGCGTCCGTTCCATCAAAGATGGCGTTGGCGACATCGGTAAGCTCGGCGCGCGTTGGCCGGGGATTCACAATCATCGATTCCAGCATCTGCGTCGCGGTGATGACGGGTTTTCCGATCTTCCGGCATACGCTGATTATCTGTTTCTGCACAAGCGGAATCTGTTCGACAGGAAGCTGTACGCCAAGATCCCCGCGCGCCACCATTACGCCGTCCGCAAGAGAGGCGATTTCCTTAATGTTTTCAACCCCTTCGCCGCTTTCGATTTTTGCGATAATTTTGATATGCGATTTAAGGCTGTTAAGATAATTCCTGATTTCGGTAATTTCATGCGGAAAACTAAGAAAACTTGCCGCGACAAAATCAAGGTCCATTTCCGCGCCAAACGCGATGTCCTTTTTATCCTGCTCGCTCATTATCGGAAGCCGGGCATGAACGCCTAAAAGGTTGACGTTTTTTTTGCTGCCGATTACCGCGGCGTTAAGCGCCCGGCAATTGACAGCGCCCGGCACCGTATCAATCACTTCAAGATCAAGAAGCCCGTCGGCTATAAGAACGTGGTGCCCGCTTTTTAGCATTGAACCGGCCTCTTTCCACGAAATGGAGAGGCGGGCGGGGCTTTCCCCCTGCGCCGGCACGGTAAGGCAGTCGTCGGTGGTAACGACAACCCTGTCCTCCGCCTTTATCGTCACTTTGCCGTCGTTTTCAACCATGCCGGTACGGATTTCCGGCCCCTTGGTGTCCAGCATCAGGGCGACGCAGATACCCAACTCGCCGGAAATCCGCCTGACACTTTCTATTCTGGCGCGGTGCTCTTCATGCGAACCGTGCGAAAAATTAAGGCGCGCGACATTCATACCCGCAAGAATAAGACCGCGCATAACTTCGTCGCCGGACGATGCGGGACCTATGGAACAAACAATTTTGGTTTTTCTGTTTTGCATGGCTGCAGTATAACACAGTTTTTCATTGGCAAACAAGCAGGCGGCGCAAAGGTGCCTGTCACCCGAATAGCCTGGTGTCGTTATGCGACATTATACGCTACCGGTAGTGTCATTAGGGGTACCCTGAGCTTGTCGAAGGGCTCAGTGACCACTCTCCAATCTTATCCGCAATGCTGTTACCGTCCAGGCCGTTGGCTTTCAGCAATTCTTCCCGTGTTCCCAGAGCGCGGCCTTCAATGGCAAAGTCTTCCTCCACTGCCAGCGTTAAAATTTTTGCCCGGCAGTCCCGGCAGCGGGCCAGAGCCGCGGCATATTCGCCAAATCCACCGGAGCGTATCCCTTCCTCGATAAAGACGGCCAGATCGTAACGGTTTAACAGTTCGGCTAAATAATCTTCGTCAACCGGTTTGAGAAAGCGAAGGTTGTACAAATCCGCTTCAATCCCTTTGGCTTTTAGCTTTTCCACGGCATCAAGCGCCTGGGGATACAGGCTTCCCGTAAAAGCCAGACAAACGCGGCTGCCCGCCATCTGCCGCAGCCACACTCCCCTGCCCTGCTCCAACGGAAGGGAAAAAGGGGGCAGTTCATCAGGACAGGGGGCTTTGGGATAGCGGATCATTGCCGGACTATTAAGGCGCAGGGCATAATCCAGCATCAGCCGCAATTCGCTTTCGCTTGCCGGAGCAAGAATCGTCATGTGGGGAACGGTACGGAACAGGGCTATGTCAAATAGGCCCTGATGGGTCTCGCCGTCGCCGTCAACAAAACCGCTGCGGTCAAGGGCAAACAGCGCCGGCAGATTTTGGAGGGCAACGTCATGAATCACCTGGTCTACCGCCCGTTGAATAAACGTTGAATAAATCGCCGTTACCGGCCTTAAACCCTGCGCCGCAAGACCGGCGGCAAACGTGACCGCGTGGGCTTCGGCGATACCCACGTCAAAAAAGCGGCCCGGGTACGTTTCCCTAAAAAGGGAAAGTCCGGCGCCCTTTTCCATAGCGGCAGTCAGCGCGACAATGCGGCTGTCACGCCCGGCAAGGTCAAGCAGGGCGGCGCCAAAAGCGGCGCTGAAAGAAAGCCCGTTTTCGTTAGATGTAACGGCAGGGATTTCAACATCATCGGCTTCGCCGCCGGCGAGACCTCCGCTAACCGAGAATGTCCCCACCCCGTGATAATTCCCCGGATCGTCTTCAGCAAAACCGTAACCCTTGCCTTTGCGGGTAATTATATGAATCACCACCGGCCGTTCAAGCTGCCGCACATCCTCAAACACCCGCGCCAGACTCTGGATATTATGCCCGTCAATCGGCCCCACATACTCAAAGCCCAAATCTACAAAAAAATTGTCTGTGTAAAACACCGCCTTAACCGCCCGCTTAAGCCGCACCACCATATCAAAAAAAACATCGCCGACATAGGGAATTTTTTTCGCCATGGAATCAAAGTAGCGGCGGAACCGCTGATATTTCGCCTTCATCGAGAGGCGGCTTAAGTATTTGGAAAGCGCCCCCACGTTGGGGCTGATCGACATATTGTTGTCGTTGAGGATAACGATCAGGGGAAGTTCAAGATGCCCCGCGTGGGAAAGGGCTTCGTAGGCAAGCCCGCCGGTCAAAGCCCCGTCCCCGATGACCGCAACCGCACGGGAAGGGCGCACCCCACCCCCCGCCATCCGTTCCGCGGCAAGCAGACCGGCGGCGGCGGAAATGGCCGTTGAGGCATGGCCGGTGTTAAACGCGTCGTGGGGGCTTTCCTCCCGTTTGGGAAAGCCCGCCAGCCCCCGCGCCTTACGCAGCCCGGAAAAGGCGGCATAGCGCCCCGTCAGCAGTTTATGCGCATAGCACTGATGCCCCACATCCCAGACAATCTTGTCGCGCGGCGAATCAAACACCCGGTGCAGGGCTATGCTTAACTCCACCACCCCCAGATTCGAGGCAAGGTGTCCCCCATTCTGCGCCACCCGGTCAACAATAACTTCCCGTATCTCAACCGCCAGCCGTTCCAGTTCTTTGTGATTGAGTTTTTTAAGGTCGCCCGGACCGTTAATGTGGGACAAAAGGGAGCCAGAATTCACCATTTTATATAAATATATCCCTTTTTCAGCATACATTTCTGAATAAACTCAGTTGTGCAACGCAGATAGTGAAAAGTGACTTTCTCAGAACTGAAGTTTTGAAAGAGTCTCCGTTATTTGTTTTTGTGTCTGTTTTTCCGCAGTTTTTTCTTGCGTTTGTGGGTGGCAATTTTGCGCAGTTTTCTTTTTCTTCCGCAGGGCACTTAAATCTCCTTGTATAAAGATAAATCAGTATGGAACAGGACGGAAAAAAGGTCAATAGCCCGACAAGGCAACAGCATTTACTTTTTATCTACACATCAATAGCGCGTAAATCGGCACAGGGGGTAGCGCGGGGCTGCCAAAGCAGATGGGGGAACTCAACTACGCAGCCCCCGCACGGCTTCTGTGCATTATTCAAAACTAGGGGTAATTCCATTATCAGCGTGTCCTCTTGCTTTCCGTGCCGTGCGGCTGTTACTGTACACTTAGTTTTTGCTTTTACTCCCTGGTCTGCTCCGTCGAAGAATCCCATAATGTTTTGGCAACCCCAGCGCTGTCCCCCGTGCCGCCCTATACCGATGTAACAGGGTAAATGCTGTTGTCCACGGTAGAGACCAGCCGGAGGGGGCGCATTGTTTGCTTCCCTTTACTGAATGGAACCCTTTATGTCCAAAATGATTATTCTTATAGTATTAGTGTCGCTTTTCTTGTATGGAGTGACAATTTCTGAAACCAATCCTTTTTTCGCATTACTTCTTAAATCTCTTGCCGCTTTATCTGACATTGAATCATCAAGATTTGTCCATGACTTAATGAATTTCCTTAATTCAACAGGTTCAGACATTTCAATGCTTTTTGATTTTTTTATGAAAGTGATAGCTTCTTTAGACAATTCATTCCACCAAAAACACATCCAACCGCCATCAGGCGCTTTCCGGCCAGGCCATAAAGGATGACCTTCCTTATAGTCAGATTTTGAAACTTCAATTTGGTAAACCTTGAGAGTTTCCTTAGTCTCAGCGAACAGGGATGAACTTAAGAGACACAGAGACAGAGCAAGCAGTACACAGCGTTTCATGATACCACCTCCTAAAAATTTTTATGGTTTCATATTGATACTTTATATAAGAATTTTCAGAATTGTTCAAGACAGGGATTACTTACTGCAATACCGTTTCCGCGCCCCGTTTGCTCAATACGTTCAGCGCGGCCAAATCCAGATACAGATATTGGGAATACCCGTCTTCTTCATAACTTTTTAACACGCCCGCCGCTTCAACCCAGGAATCGTTGGCGGGATACGGCTGCGCATCTTCTTTGGCCCATGCCACTTCAAACCCGGCGTTTCCGTCATTGCCGCAGCATCCCGGCCCATACCGTATCACAAAACAGTATGATTTTTCATAACCCTGTTCTTCCTTGAAAATCCCTTCAAGTTTAATGGTTTTTCCCAAATAATCTGCGGGGTTAAGGTAGACATCATTGACCTGGGCAAGAAACATTTTTTCTTTTATTTCGACGAGGCCCTTGTTTGGCGATAGTGACGCATAACGTGTTTTTTCTTCGATGGTTTCTGGTTTCTGATTACCGAAGAAATCCTGCGCCGTTGGGGAAAAATTAAGTTCCGCGCTTTTCCCCAATACCGCGTTCAAATTTTCGATTTTTTGCTTTGCCCTGACATAGTTAAACGAAAAAAGCGAGACGGTTACCGCGAGCGTAACCAGGGCGATAATAAGGCTGTTTCGCGCGGAGTTGTCTTTACGCATGATTTTCCCTCCTGTATCTGTTAAGTATAGTTGAATTATGCATAATTTCAATAAGCCAAAACAACACAAAAACGATTATATTAATCAATACCACGCTGGCGCCGGTCGGTGTCGCGTATATGTATGAAATAACGACTCCAATAAAAAAACACAATATTGAAACAAGGGCGGAACAAACGGTAACGCTTCTGAATTGTTTGAACAGGCGCATTGAACTTAAAGCGGGAAAAATAATCAGGCTTGAAATCAGCATGGCCCCCATGATGCGCATACCCAGCACAATGGTAAGGGCGGTTAAAAGGGCGATGAGCATATTGTACAGGCCGGTTGGTATGCCGGTCGCTTTGGCGAACGTTTCGTCAAAAGTTACGGCGAATAAATGATGGTAAAACAGGATAAAGAGCGTCAATACGATAATTGAGAGGGCGACGCTTAAATACACGTCGGTTTTGTTCATGGCAAGAATGCTGCCGAAAAGGTAGTTGCATACGTCGGTATTCATTCCCGTTGTTTGCGATATGATAATCACGCCGACAGCCAGAGCGCCGGTTGAAATAAGGGCGATTGCGGCGTCGCCCTTGATTTTGCTGTGTTCACTGAGGCGCAGCAGCAGAAAGGCGGCGGCTATCACGACGGGAATTGCCACGGTCAGGGGGGCCGTGTGCAGCGCGGTGGCAAGGGCAAGGGAACCGAAGCCGACATGGGAAAGGCCGTCGCCTATCATTGAGTAGCGTTTCAGCACCAGGCTGACACCCAGCAGGGCGGCGCAGACTGATACCAGCGCGCCGACCGTGAACGCCCTCACCAGAAACGGGTAACTAAACATTTCAGAAATTACATCAAACATTTTGAACCCCCCAAGAATCATTACCATCTGGAGGTGTCCAATAAGTAAGAATTAACCACGGAGTACACGGAGTACCACGGAGTTTTGGTACGAAAATCTTTTCTTCCTCCGTGTTCTCCGTGACCTCCGTGGTGAAAAATTCTTTTTGGATAGACCCGGAGTACGTGGTTTTAATACCTTCTTTCTCCGTGGTAAAAATTCTTTTCTCTTCCATGTTTCACGTCTCTTTTTTTATAAAAAAATTTTTCCCTGTTTCCGAATGCAGGTAATCTTCCATGCCGCCAAAAAACAACTGCCGCTGGTGCAAATGCAGGACTTTTTTGGCGCATCCGGCGGCCTCGCTGTCATGGGATGCCATGATTATGGTCATGCCGGTTTCGCGGTTGATGTGCGCCAGCAGACGGTACAGTTCCGCGCTTATCAGCGGGTCAAGACCCGCAAAAGGTTCGTCCAGCACGAGGAGTTTTTCCGCGGCGCACAGGGAACGGGCCAGTAAAACCCGCCGCTGCTGACCGCCGGACAGTTCCCGAAAACAGCGGTCTTTTAATTCCGCAATGTCCAGCAGCCGCAGATTTTCGTGCGCCTTTTGTTTTTCCGCAGAGCGGTAAAAGGGTACAAGCCCCTTCTTCCCCAAATTCCCCGACAGCACGATTTCAAACACCCCGGCGGGAAAATCCTGTTTCGCGGCAGTCTGCTGGGAGAGGTAGCCGGTGCGGGACGGCGTACATTCCGCGCTGAAGTTGAGCGTTCCCTCCATCGGCGGTATCAGCCGCAGCAGGCCCTTAATCAGGGTGGACTTGCCGGAGCCGTTTTCCCCGGCAATCAGAAGAAAATCCCCGGCCTCTACGGAAAAGTTCAGGCCGCAGACCGCGCTCTGTCCGTCATAGCCAAACGCGGTATTTTGGCACTGTATCTGCGTCATCAGCGCAACGCCTCCCGCAGGTTTTCAACATTTCGGCGCATAATTTCAGTATAACCCAAACCGGAATCAAAATCACGTCTGGTAATGTTATGGCAGGAGTGCAGCAGGAGTTTTTTCGCGCCGGTTTCCCCGCTGATGGTATCGGCCATGCGTTCATTGGAAAGCTCGATGTGAAACACCACGGGAATTTTTTCAGCTTTGATTTTGTTGATTAAAAAGGCGACGGTAGCCGCGCTCGGTTCGGTTTCGGTAGAACAGCCGGGGAAGGCGGCAAAGTAAGTCAAGCCGTAAGCGTCGGCAAAGTACCGGAAGGGGAAACGGTCGGCGAAAACAATGGTGTTCCGCTGCGCTCCCGCGATTACTTCGTTAAAAGCGGCGTCAATCTGCGCCAATTCCTCGCCGTAGGCGGTGGCGTTGCGCCGGTAAAAATCCGCATTGGCGGGGTCGGCTTCGCACAGCAGCGCGGTTATCGCATTGACAATCAAAATCGCGTTGCGGACAGAAGTCCAAACGTGCTCGTCATATTCGGTATCTTCTCCCTCGTCTTCGTCATCTTCCATGCCCTCAACAATTTCTTCTTCAACCGCTTCAACCGCGTCAATCATGGCAAGGATTCTGATTTTATCCGTGTTCATGGATTCAAGAATACGCTCTACCCACTTGTCCGAATTCCCGCCCGCATGGATAAAAAGGGCGCTGTTCTGCACAGTGATAATATCCTTCGGCGAAGGTTCAAAAGAATGGCTTTCCGCTCCGGGCGGGAGCAGCATCGTAAGGTTTACCATGTCCCCCGCGATACGCCGGACAAAATCAAATGGCGGAAAAATCGTTACGGTTACGTTGATTTTACCGTCAGCGTTGCGCGTAACGGAGTTTTTATTTTGTTTACAGCCGCTCATGCCGAAGATTGCGGCAAGCGTTATCAGTATTAAAATGTTTTTTTTCATTATACCTCCTGTGAAAATATTTAAAGAATGTGAGTTACAGCGGGTTTTCAGGAATTGAAACGAACTTTAAGCGCAATCTGCGAAAAGGGATAAACGACCAATGTGGTATCCGGGGCGGTTTGGGAGAGAAACGCTGAATAAAGCACTAAAAGCAAACCAACACCCGACAGTTTGAGGGTTTTGAGAAAATACTGCGCCGCTTCAATGTGCAGACAGACCGGACAGCCTTCCCCGGTACAGTCATGCTCATGATCGGCGGCGGTCAGGACTGCGGCAAAAATAACCGAAAAGGCAATACAGACTGTCAAAAAGATAACAAGATTTTTTCTTTCCATGCCTGATGATACCATAAATAAAGGAAAATCAACAACTACGGAGTACGGAGGAAGAAAATATTGATATTTTTCAAGAAACATGCTATGCTTTACCCATGGGCAGCAAAAACTGGAATCAGGTAAGAAAAACCATTGGCAATATATTTGTTGACTTGGGTAAATTATCATTTGGAAGCCTGATATTGGGTTCTGTATTGAGAGGTGGATTCGACCCTTTTCAAACCTTTATCTTTGGAACCATTCTCGCAATCGTTTTATTTATTGTTGGTGTACTAATTATCGCAAAAACCAAGGAGTAACCTATGGAAATTTTAATCCTTTTTGGTGGTGTAGTTGTTCCGCTTTTTTTAATATATCTTTATGCCTCTTATAAAGAACGACAGGAAGAACGTAACAGTATCTGAAACCATACGTGTAAGCGCCATTTTTGGGGTGGTTTATTTTTTACCACCAACCAACACGAACAGCGGCAAGATATGTTCTAAAAGTTCGTGTGGTTCGTGGTAGAATTCTTTTCTCCTCCGTGTTCTCCGTGTACTCCGTGGTTGATTCCTCTTGGTGTCTTTGTGTGAATCTCTTATTTTTCTTTACATCGCATTATTTCGCGATTCATAAAATTTCTGTAATCTGCCGTATACCTCGCTCTGTCTGCGGCGCGGACGACCAGCTAAAGCTGGTCTCCTTTTACTGGTCATGGTTAACTTGTCCGGCGCCGGAACGATTGGGATTTATTCATCTACACCCCTTGACGCGCGCTGCTCAGGCTAAAGCCCTCGCACATTTGGATGCATACTGTGGAATTCATTGGCGCTACACTGTGCTGGTTTTATTCAATGGACACTGCTTAACGCAGTGCATTATCAAGTGGGGGTGCATTACTCGGTTCTCATCGCCTGAAATCTTTCGCGTACTTTTTGCAGCAGGGCCAATTCGCGGTTAATTATTTTTTCGTAATCAAGCTCTCCGGTTCCCATGCGTAAAGACTCGTCTTCCCAAAATTGAACCTTGGGTAAATGGATAAAGTAAAAACGTTTTTCCTGCGCCTTTTTCGCCCAGTCCGCCGCGGCTTTCCAGTAGTATAACGCCGTGCGGTAACAGGTTTCCGCCGTTTCTAAACTTTCCAGATTTTGTTCTTTCCAGGGGGCGTTGTAAAAATAGGCGCGCCGCTTGTTCCACTTGTTGCCCAAAAAAAGGTACTGCTCAATCATTTTAAGGTTGATGTGCATATTGAACAGGTAGCGGTATTTTTCCCATTGGGTTTCATCTTCAATCAGGGCAAGGGCATAGAGGGGATTGCAAAAATCGGCCTTCATTGCTTTTTCAAGCCAGTAAATATTTTCCATAGTGTCGTCGGGGTATTGGATATAATGCAGGTGGTACAGGCGGTAGTACTGTTCCTTGTAGGTGACGTAATACGCGTTCAACGGCATAACCGCGGCAAAAAGAACAATGCCCAGCATTACCATTTTCAGTGGTTTTTTCAGCATATCCGTGATACTTCTCTTATCTCAATATCGGCATTTGTGACACATAACTCCATACCTCGGCGGCGGCTTTTTCAACGCTCTGCGCCGCGTCAATAATCTCCACCCGGACTCCGGCGTCGCGGTATTCGCCGAGCAGGGCATGGTAGTGTTTTCGGACTTTTTTCTGGAATTCCAAATGTTCATAAATTTCCAGGGAGGGGCGGCTGTGCAGGCGTTCCTGGGCGATTTGGGGGTCTATGTCAAAGAAAAGCAGCAGTTCGGGGGCGGGAAAAGCTGAATTCAGGCTGCGGGGAAGGTCTTCGCCGCATTCTATGCCCTGATAAACCAGCGAGGACAGCACGTAACGGTCGCAAATCACCAATTCCCCGCGTTTACAGCGTTCCACTATGCCGTCTGAAGCGTATAAATGCTCGCCGCGGTCGGCGGCAAAGAGCCGGGCAAGGGTATCCGGCTGTAAAACGGGGTTGTTTTTCAATGCGGAACGGATTATGCGGCCTATGGGGCCTTCCGCCGGCTCTGCCGTGGGGAAAAAAGGCGGGGGTTTCCGGCGGCGGGCGGCAAATTTATCCTTCAGCAGGGCAAGTTGGGTGCTGGTTCCGCTGCCGTCGCCCCCTTCAAATACGGCAAAATTGCCTAAAATTTCCACAATTATGTCAAAATACCGCAAATTTTGAGAACTATCAAGTATACCTTATCGCGTCAAATGTGTTATATTATAATAGGAAGGAAGACAATGCCGGAAAAAACACCTCCGTTTCGCCTATATGTCCAAATTCTCATTTTCTCCGGCCTTGTCGTCCTGGGCGTGTTGATTTTATGGCCGGTACAGCGGGCGGTACAGGGGGGGATGGTCAGTATCCGGGACGACCTTATTACCCGGCTGGAACAGCAGATAGACCGGAAAATACGGTATACCTCAATCAGTCCTTCGATTTTTGGCGCATTTGACGTGCGGAATGTCCGTATCACGGATTATGATGGCCGTCCGGTGCTGACCATGTCCCGTTTTCGCATTGCTTACTCGTTGTGGGACTTGCTGCGGGGAAAGGTTCAGGCAATCCACACTGTGCGAATCGATTCTCCGTTTATTGATTTCAATACGGTTCGTGACCAAGAACTGATTGATCTCTTTAAAAATTTTAAAACCGGCGGAGATAATTCCCGGCAGGATTTTGCCGCGCTGTTTCCCGAAAAACTTATGGTGCAGATACGCAACGGCAAATGTCTGGTTCGTAAAAACGGGGATCAGTTTGATCTTGACTCGCTGAATCTGGATGTCGAGATTGACGGCGACCGCGTGGTCTTTGGCGGCAAATGGAGATTTGGCGTTACCATAGACCGGCTGATCGGTGAGCCGGTGAACCTGTACGCGGCGGTAAGGGCAAACGGTTCTTTCAAAACGGACATGACGGAAGGCGAGGCTATGTGCAGTATCCCCGCCATTACCGGAGACGCGGCGAGCGCAAGCCCCATTGCCTTTGGCCTTGTTCTGGAGAATCGCGTAATCCGCGCGGGAAAAATGCCTGACCAGCTTCCCTGTGATTTTTCCCTTGAATACGGGCTTAATGACAAAACGATAGACGCGCAGTTTGATTGCGCCAATTTCACGCTGGGTGAATTTGTTTCTTTTTCCGGAGGGCTTGAGGATGTCCGCCAACTGCTGGACATCGCATCTTCCGGTACGGCTTCGTTTGAACGCAGGCATGACGGCAGTCTTGATTACGCGGTGGATTTGTCCGGCGCGGCGCTTGCCAATGCTTCCCGTCATTCCCCGGCTGCGGGAGGGTCATTTGAGATAAACGCCGCGGGCGACGAACAGCGCGTCATTATTAACACCCTCCGCTTTTCGGCGCTTGAAACGGAAGGCGCGGACGATTTCTTCTGCGGCGAGATAAGTTTTAGCGGCGGCGCCGGCCTGGAACCCTTTGCCCCCGACGGCAGCATCTCTCTGGTTAATTTCGGACTCTCCGGCAGGGAAAAACTCAATGCGAATATCGCCGTAACTACCCATGACGGTGAAATCAAAGTATGGTGCGAGACGCTGAATCTGGGGCAGGTTAAACTGAGCAGTTTCAGTGCGCTGCTGCGGCCTGAGGGAAATAATCTGGGCTTTACCGTTTCCGTCCTGCGCCTTGATGACGTTGAACTTTTTGACAACGGGCGCAGGGGATCATTGGCGCTAAAAGGCTCTCTGGATTCGCAGCCGCGGAACATGGAATTCAATTTGAAACTGGATTCTTTTTCAGCGGGCGATCTTGCCGGTATGGCGCTGCCTTTTATACAAGACGCGTCTCTTCCGGCCCCCCTCAAAGGACTCATGGACGACACCCTCATTACCACCGAAATCCATCTCAATACGGATTTTGTCCATTGGTCGTACAACGCCCCCCGCTTTGCCTTTAACGGCGGAGCGGGCAAAGGTTTCCAGGGATATATTTCCCTGGCGGGCACCGAGCGCCGTTTTGAACTGAACGAGAGCCGTTTTGTCCGGGGGGAAGAAACCCTGCTCGTATCGGGAAACGCGGATTTTACCGGGGGAAAAAATACCAATTTTGTAATAAATGCCCGTTACCGGGATATCGAATACTCTTTTGAAGGGGCGGCGCTGAACGGAAAGTCGGTGAATATTCAGGGTTCCCACGGCTTTAACGTGAGTCTTGCCGCGTCCGGCAGTAAGGGCTACACCGGCTCCCTGCGCGCCGAGAGGCTTCCGGTGCCTTTCCTGGGGAATCCGGCCTTTTTCTCCTGCGCGGCGCGTCTCCGTTATGATAACGCCGCTTCCTGGTCGGTTAATCTGGAACAGTTTGAATTGACCGATATTGCCAGTCCGGCGGGGCCGGCGCAGGTACGGATTGCCGGCAATGCGGATCAAAAAGGGGCGCATTTTCCCCTGCTGTATTACCGGGACACCCTGGGCCCCCTCAACGGCAAGGCGGACATTTCATGGCCGGCGGATTATGCCACTTTTACCGGTACGCTGGAAATGGGAGAGGGCGCGGAGCGTTACCGCGCGGAAGCGTCTTTTGCCGACCGCCATTTTAACCTTGCCTTTACCGTGTCATCCGTACAGCTTGACCGCGCGTTTGTCAAAGTAAAAGCGCGGGCTGACGGGGATATTTACCTGTCATGGGATTCCATTAATTCCTTCCGTACTGAATTTAATCTGTACGCGGTCAAAGGCAAATTATTTGGCCAGGAATTCGGGGCGCGGGCTTACGCCGTGCTGGACAACGGGGAATTAACCGTCAACGGCCTGAACTTCAGCTTTGCCGATATTGAGGGGACAATACCCCGTTTCATAATGAGCGGCGTAAAAGGGGCGGCCGAGGCCGAACTGGAAATAATTGGCCTTGCCGGAAACAAACTGATAGAAGGCGGCTTGTCGTTTACCGCCGGTTTCAGTCCCCTGCGCTCATGGTTTGAAATTGGCCGTATAGCGGATTCGTTTGCCGGAAATATCCATGTTAAAAAATTAAGTTACGGCAACGCAAGACAAGCGCAGGCATTTGATATAACCTTCTCCCGTTCGGAGGGTATCTTTACGGTGGCCGGCGGCCCCCGCAATATGATCCGCTTCCGAATGGACGACGAGGGCAGTTTTTACGCGGGTCTTTCCAGCCCCTTTCCCGTGCGCGGGACAATCATTGGCAGCATTAAACAAAAATACATTGATGCCCGCTGCGGCGACTTGTACGTCGATATGGGGGAATTGTTTAATATCCTGCCGGAAAACAGTGATTTTTTCATGACCGGCGGTTATGTCAACGCGTCGCTGGATATTAGGGGTTCAATTACCGACCCCGAATTTTTTGGCTCCGCGCGGGCTACCAGTGTACGGGCAAGGATACCAACCTACATAACCCAGGAAGTGCGCCCCATTCCCTTTACCATAACCATTGAGGGAAATGAAATGAATTTCGGCCCGGTTCCTGTCGTCGCGGGAAAAGGGGCGGGAACGGTCAAGGGCTGGTTTCGCATTGACCGCTGGATACCGGATACGTTCAGCATAGACGCCACTGTCCCCCGCGAGACCCCCATTCCCTACGGCTTTGACATGAACGGTTTTGTAGCCCGCGGCGAGGCTGCCGGCGATCTCAATTTTTCCATGGAAAATTTACGCTTTGATATTTCCGGCGATCTGTATGCCAACAATACCGAGATGGGCATTAATTATGATGAAATGGTCAACCAGCGGGGAAAAAATCCCTTTTCCGGCGGGAAAACCCCCTGTGTCGTTGATTTGACGGTCAGTACCGGTCCGGTAGTGGAATTTATTTATCCTAATTCAAGACTGCCTATCATCAAGGCGAATCCGGATATGGGAACCAAAATCCATGTTACCGTTGATTCTCTGGCGCGGCAGTTTTCCCTGGTAAGCGATATAAAAATCCGCAGAGGGGAGATTTTTTACCTTGAACGGAGTTTTTATATCCGCTCGGGCCTCCTGGTCTTTCGGGAAAGTGAGTCGCGTTTTTCCCCCCGCCTGACAACCCGCGCCGAGATACGCGACCATACCGACAGCGGGCCGGTAACCATTGCCATGATTGTTGACAACGCTCCCCTGCTTTCCTTTACCGCCCGCTTTGAATCATCTCCCCCGCTTTCCCAAATGGAAATACTCGCCCTGTTGGGGCAAAATGTTCCCGGCGCCCAGCAGGACGAGAATTCCGCCGCCGTCCAGCGGGCTTTTTTCAACTCAGGGTCGGAAATTGCGACCAATTTCATTGTGGGGCGGCAGATGGGGCAGCTTGAGCGGCAGATACGCAACTTTACGCGGCTTGATATGTTCAGCGTGAGAACCCAGGTTGTCCAGAATGCCCTTTACCGGGCGTTCCAGCCCCCGGTTGACAGAACAAGCGGGGTAGGTAACTATTTTGATAATACAACTGTTTTTGGTGGTAAGTACATTGGACAGGATATGTTTGTCCAGGGTATGCTTTCTATGCGCTACGATGAGAATAAAGATACCTTCGTTTTAGCGCCTGATATTGGGATTGAAATGCAAAATCCCCTGTTCGGCATACGCTGGGATTTTACCCCGACACATCCGGAAAACTGGTATGTTAATGATACTTCCATAACCCTTACCTGGTCCAGATCATTTTAGGAGTTTTGATGCGCGCGCAATTTCGCTTGGTGAAGACAGCATTTTTGACATTGGTGTTACTGTGTGTTTCTGTGCCGGGCTTTACCCAGCAATGGTATGAGGGGAAACCGATAAAGGATATAGTTTTTACCGGTCTGCGCCATGTAAAAGCTGCCGAACTGGAAGGGTTGATGGAACCCTATAAAGACCTCCTCTTTGAAGATTCGCTGTTCTTTGAGATACAGGGCAAACTCTATGCCCTTGAATACTTTGACCTTATCAACACCAGCATAGTACCTGCGGATTTTACCCGTAATGAAATTATTATCCGTTTTGCCGTTACCGAACGTCCCACCGTCGGCAGGATCAACTTTGTCGGGAATTCCGGCGTACGCAGAAACGAACTGCTTGATACCGTTTCCATCAAGGTAAACGACGTGGTGAATCAGGCAAAAATACACGTTGCCGAACAGGCTATCATCAACAAATACCTGGAGAAGGGGTATCCTGACATAAAAGTCAGATCGACAACCCAAACCGGACGCGATTCTTCAATCACCCTCACTTTTAACATTACCGAAGGCGAGAAAATCTCCATCGAAGAATTCCGCTTTGAGGGCAATACGCTTTTCTCAACCAGGACATTAAGGGGCCAGCTCTCCCTGAAAGCCAAAACTTTGGTTAATTCCGGCGCTTTTCAGGAATCAAAACTCATTGCCGACCGCGCCGCCATTGTTCAGTATTATCATGACCGCGGATACATTGACGCCGACGTTATTGATATAACCAGAGAAGTAAACAAAGACGCGAAAGGAAATAACAAACTCACCCTGACATTCAAAATTTACGAGGGGAGGATATACACCTTTGGCGGCATTACTTTTGAAGGAAACCTGATATTTTCCAACGAACAGTTATCCGCCCTGATAAGATCCAAAACAGGTGAAACAATCAATGCCAGCAGGGTAGAAACGGATCTTCAGAGGATTGCGGATCTGTATTATGAAAACGGTTATATTTTCAATACCATAGGCAGGGAAGAACGAAAAGACCCCGCCGCCGGAATGGTTTCCTATCATATTCCCGTCGTAGAACGGGGCAGAGCGCATATCGAAAATGTTATTATCAGGGGAAATGTTAAAACAAGAACCAGCGTCATACTCAGGGAAATACCCCTGGAGCCGGGCGACGTATTTTCCAAGACCAAGGTAATGGAGGCGTGGCGCAACCTGATGAACCTCCAGTATTTTACCAATGTAGTCCCGGAAACGCCGCCGGGCGGCGCCGACGGCCTTATGGATTTGGTATTTGTCGTTGAAGAGCAGCCCACGACGGATTTACAGTTCGGCCTTACCTTTTCCGGCAGCGCCGACCCGGAAGCATTCCCCATTTCCGGCCTGATTAAATGGAACGACCGCAACCTGCGCGGTACGGGCAACCAGCTTGGGGCGGAAGTCAACGGTACCTTTGATTCGGTCAGTTTTTCCACGAACTACAACCAGCGCTGGTTATTTGGCACGCCCCTTTCCGGCGGGTTTGATTTTACCGTTCAGTGGAACGAGCGTTTGGCGGCAATGGACAACAGCCCTCCCTTTTTCTATGGCAATGAGACCTACGCTTTCCCCGATGGTTTTGCTTCATACGATGAATATGCTTACGCCAGCAAACTGCCCCCGCAGGAATTTCTCATGAAGTACCGGCAGTGGTACCTTTCCATCGGATTTTCCACCGGTTATCGCTGGTCAACCCCGTTAGGCAATCTGTTCCTGGGAGGGGGCGTTAGAACCGGTTATGTCCTGAATACCTACGATGGTAATATCTACCGCCCCTTTGATCCCGCGCTCAGGGAGGGGAATAATATGTGGAGGCCCAAAAATTCGCTGTGGACTACCATTTCCCTTGATCAGCGGGATTTGTATTATGATCCCTCAAGGGGATATTACCTGTACGAACGTTTTGGCATCTACGGTCTGTTAGGAGAAATTGAGCGGGAACATTACCTGCGCAACGATGTCAAAGCGGAGCAGTATTTTACCCTGCTGAATCTTCCGGTAACGGAGAAATGGAACTTCAGGGTTATTTTGGCCTTCCATTCGGGAATCTCGTTTATTTTCAAACAGCCGGGCAGGGATACGGACAGTTTTACGCCGATCATGGAAGAAAGCAACAAACTGGCTGTTGACGGAATGTTTATCGGCAGGGGCTGGAGCAGCGAATACCGCGTCAAGGGGCTTACCTTGTGGGAAAACTGGATGGAGTTGAGGTTACCCCTCGTGCAGAACCTGCTGGCCTGGGACTTTTTCTTTGATGCCGCCGGCGTGGAAACGGTACAGGGTTACTATTACGGGATAAACAACGAAAGAAAACGCAACTTTACCATGGAGAATATGCGTTTCAGTTTTGGCGGCGGCCTGCGTTTTACCCTGCCCCAGTTCCCCTTCCGCTTCAGTCTGGCAAAACGGTTCAGGGTGATAGACGGGGAAGTTATCCTGGAGCCGGGCTCCATGTTCCGCAGCGCTAATCCCAAGTCCGGCGTCGATCCGGTTATTTCATTTGCCATTGCGTATTAACGTAAAAGAGGAGTGAAAAATGAAAAAAATTACTTTTCTCATTATATTTGTTTGTCTAACTGCCGCTTCGTTGTGCGCCCAGCAGCTCACCCGTTTTGCCGTGGTTGACCTTCCCAAGGTTTACGCCGCTTTCTTCCGCGATTCCCGCGCCGTGCGTGAACTTGAGGAGCGTAGCGCCCGGGTTCAAACCGAGATAGACCGGATGACCAGGGAGATTCAGGACTTAAAGTCAAAACATGCGGACCTGGTTCTGAAGGGCGATCAGGCGCAAGCCCTGAAAATAGAAAATGAAATTTACCGTAAATCTGATTTTCTCAGGGAATATTATACGGTTAAAACCGCCGAACTGGAAGACCAGCGAAAAAAACTTTCCCAGTCCGGTACTTTTCTGGAGCAGGTATACAGCGAAATGCGCTCCATTGCCGAAAGCGAAGGCTACAGCATGGTGCTCAACCCCAAGGACATTCTCTGGTACAGCCCCACGGTAGACATCACCGACAAACTGATTCAAAACCTGCTTGAAAAATCCCGGCGCTAGGAAACCTTGGTGAATATCGTTTACTTAAGAATTTTCACCACGGAGAACACGGAGGAAGAAAGTATTATTGCAAAACTCCGTGTACTCCGTGGTAAATTAATTATTCTTCTGTTCTCTCATGCAGCGCAGTTCACGGCTGCCGCTCACGGCAAGCGGCGGTAATATCTCGTAACATTCCGGCTGCGCCTGCGAACAGCGGGGGGCGAAGGGGCAGCCGGTTTCATTTCCGAATGAATCGCTGACCTTGCCGGGAATGGCGGGAAGCCGCCCCTGGGAGTAATGGCTGCCGAAACGCGGCGAGGAGGCAAGCAGCGCCTTTGTGTAGGGATGTTGGGCGCTGCCGGTAATGTCCGCCGCCGCCCCCGATTCCATCACCATGCCGCCGTACATGACCATAATACGGTCTGAAATTTCCGCCACCAGTTCAATGTCATGGCTGATAAAAATAATGGAAATGCCGCGGCTACGGCGCAGGGTTTTTAACAGTTCGACAATTTGTTGTTGAATCGTAACGTCCAACGCCGTCGTCGGCTCATCGGCGATTAACAATTCGCAGCCCTGGGCAAGCGCCAGCGCGATGCCGATGCGCTGCAACTGGCCGCCTGAAAACTGGTGGGGGAAATTCCCCAGCCGTTCCCTGCCGCGCTCCAGCCCGGTTTCGGCCAGCAGCGCCGCCGCTTTTTCAAAAGCTTCTTCCTTGCCGATGTCCGGCTCGCTGTTTTTGAAGGTCTCAAAAAATACGCCGCCCATATTGTGCAGCGGGTCAAACGAGCGCCCCGGTTCCTGAAAAATCATCCCTATCTTTTTCCCCCGGTATTCCCGAATCTCCGCCGTTCCCCGCCCCAGCAATTCTTCGCCATCATACAAAATCGAACCGCTCACGCCGGCATTTTTCGGCAGCAGTCCCGGTATTGCCAGCGTACTGACGCTTTTGCCGGAACCGCTTTCCCCGACAATGCCCAGACACTCGCCCTTGTTCAAGGTAAAGGATACGCCGCGCACGGCTTGAATGGATGCCGGCTTGTTGCCGCGTAGCACGGAAAAGTTAATGTGGAGGTTGTGAACTTTCAACAATGAGCAATGAGTAGTGAGCAAATTGTTCATTGCTAATTGTTCATTGTTAATTGCTCCCTGTTCCCTACTCCCCTTCTTCTTCCCAACCGTATGATACGGGTCATAATAATCCCGCAGCGCGTCTCCCAAAAAATTAAAGGCAAGCGTGACGCCTAACAGAAACCAAACGGGATTCAGCAGCCAGGGGTACGCCTGCAAATTGGCCAGCGTTGAAATATCCCGCTTAATCAGGCTTCCCCAGCTTACCGCCGGGTCGGTGATGCCCAGCCCCAGATAGGACAAAACGGTCTCGGTCATAATAAAGCCGGGAATACTCAGGGCGATACTGACGATTAACAGGCTGGCTATCTGCGGAATGATGTGGTTCACAATGATCAGCGGCGAGGGAATCATCTCCAGTTGCGCGTTCAGGACAAATTCCTCGCGCTTGATCGCGTGTACCATGCCGCGTATCGTGCGGGCAGAGCCGGGCCAGCCCACCAGCGACAGAATCACCGTGATCATCATGTATGACTGGCCGGTGTCCATAGTCGAGGCCATGAGGGAACGGAGGAACAATATCAGATAAAGGCTGGGTATCAACATCAAAAATTCCGAGAAACGCATAATCGACCAGTCGGTTAAGCCGCCGTAGTAGCCTGAAAGCCCGCCGAAAAGGACGGCGAGGGCAAGGGAAATAAAAGTCGCCACAAAGCCGATGGTCAGCGAAATGCGCGAGCCGTAGACGATGCGGGAAAAAAGGTCGCGGCCCAAATTGTCGGTTCCCATGACGAAAACCGGATAAGAACCGAAGTTTACGGTAAACAGATGGCGTTCAACGGGGATAATTCCCCACAGCCGGTAGGGTTCACCCTTCCCCAAAAAGTGAATCGCCGCGTACTGCCCCCGCACACGGGTATATTTCCAGCTTACCGTGTTGGTTACCCGCGATTCCTGCGCCTGCGGCTTCCCCTGATAAAAACGGACATTGGGAGGGTGGTAGCTTTTGTCGGGAAAGGAAGTGTTAGGCGAATAGGGGGCAAAGAATTCGGCAAAGGTCATCATGACATATAACACAACAAGAATAACGAGTGATACCATGCCGATGGGGCGGGTTTTAAGATAAGCGGCAAATCGCTTCATAATGCCCCCCTCACTCTTTCCCGTAGCGTATGCGAGGGTCAACCAGGGCGAGTAAAATGTCGGCTAACGCCATGCCCACCAGCACTAAAAAGGAAATAAACATAATATTGGCAAGCACCAGATTAATGTCCTGCTGGATAACCGCTTCGTACATGAGCCTGCCTATTCCCGGATAGGCAAAAATAATTTCGAGGATAAGGGAGCCGGAAAAAAGACCGGCAAGAAGGTTCGCGCTGCCGGTAATGTAGGGGTTCAACGTATTGCGAAAAGCGTGGGCGAAATAGACCCGCCACTCGGCAATGCCCCGCGCCCGCAGGCTGGTAATGTAGGGCTGGCCAAGCTGGTCAAGCATCGTTGCCCGTATCATCCGCACCGTGCCGCCGATGCCGCCCAAAAACGCCGCCAATAAGGGCAGAAAAATATGATGGGCATAGGAAAAAACAAATTTCGCCGGCGCTTCGGAAAAGGGAAAGGGTGGGTAGGCGGTTACCGGAAACAGCCCCGTTACCGAAGCGAATAACTGTAACAAAATCAGGAGCAAGAGGCCGGGGAAGGCGTGTAAAGCCAGGGCGATAAAAGTTACCGCAAGGTCGGTTTTGGTTCCCGCTTTGGCGGAAAAGTACACCCCCAGCGCGAATGAAAACACCGTAATCAGCACCAGCGAAATGACATTTAACAACAGTGAATTGAGCAGACGGGACGCTATTAAAAAAGAAACCGGAGCGCGGGAGATAAGGCTGACCCCCAGATCGTGGTGAACGATAACGCGGTTCAGCCAGCGGAAATACTGCACGTAAAAGGGCTGATCAAGCCCGAATTCGGCGCGGTAAGCGGCAAATTGATCCGCGCTGAAATTCCGGTTGTCCCTGTCCCTGTAGCTTTTTGCCTCGTCGCTGTTCATCAATTGCTGCATCATAATCTGATCAACAATATCGCCGGGGGCAAGCGCCATGAGGCCGAAAACCGCCAGGCCAAGCAGGAACAGCATCACCGTCATGGTCACCAGCCGATTGGCGATGTAGGAACACAGGGGGAAACGCCGTTTGAAAGCGTAGAAAGGTTTGAGGAGAGGGAGTAGGAAGTGGGGAGTGGTGTGTGGTGTGCGGTGTGTGGGGTCTGTTTGTTTGAGTATCTCGCCTTGCTTTCTCATTACTCTCCCTACTCCCTATTCCCCATTCCCTATTCCCTACTGCCTTAAAAAAATATGACTAATCTCCGCGCCGTTCAAATTATCGTAATACACGTTGGTAAAATCCCACCGGTTTTGAATAGCCCAAAAACTTCTTGATCTCATCAGATAGATAATCGGGCATTGTTCAAGAATCAGACGCTGGTATTCATCCCAAATGATTTTTGCCTTTTCTTTATCAATGGTGTAACTCCCTTCGTTATACAAATAATCAACACGCGCCTCCCAATCGGTAGACGCTTTTTCCTGCAAGGGATGCCACAGGTGGAGATTCCCGCTTGAGGGCCATACATTGGAACCCTGGGAGGGAAATAAATTAGCGCCCAGCCCGATCATGATGGTCTGCCAGTCATAGGTTGAGCTTAACTGTTCTACCAGTTTTTGAAAATCGGTAGCGCGAATATTTACCTTTATGCCCACCTTGCCCAGTTCGTCAACAATAATCGCGGCAATATCGGCGGTCATGGTATTGTCGGCGGTAAAGGAAATATCAAACTCCACGCGGCGTTTTTTTTCATCTAACAGTACGCCCTGGCGGTCGCGGGTAAAACCGGCGGACTCCAGCAGTTCCAGCGCCCGTTGGGGGTTGTACAGGTATTGAAGAGTTATGTCCGGGTTGTAGTAAGGATTGGGCGGCGGAAAAAAATCAAGTTTCGGTTCGGCAAGACCGCGGTAAACCTGGGCGTTAATTCGTCCGCGGTTTAACAGGCACGACATCGCCTGGCGGAATTCTTTTTTGGTAAACCATTCGTAGTACGGGGTATCGCGGTTTTGGGGATTCTGATTAAAACTCCACAAGCCCGCCCCCATGTTTCCCTCCGCGTTAAAGACCGTATAAGCGGCATTTTCTTTACTCACCAGTTCGTTCAGGTCTTCGGGGCGTACGCTGTAGGTTTCCAGTTTCCCCTGTTTAAAAACAAGGTACTGGGTATACTGATCGGGAAGTATCTGCACAATATTTTCTTCAAAGTAGGGTATGGAAAGCCCGGCGCTGTCCTTGTCCCAATAGTTTGGATTTCTTTTAAATACCAGCCGCTGGCTGGGAACATATTCAATCAAAAACCATTCCCCCATTGAGGGAATCAATTTCGGATCCGACGCCACGCTGAACAGGTCAAGCACCCCCTGAACGCCGCCTGCCTTTTTTGCAGGTTCGTACACATGGCGGGGGCCAAAGTCGCGGTTGGTACTTAACAGCGGGTCGGCGACAATGCGGGGAAAGTGAAACCGGAAACGCCGGTTATCAATTTTTTCAATGGTAATGCGTTCCTCGCTGCCGTCTTCCATAGTAAGAAACTGGCCGTTATACGATGAGCTTTGAAAACTTTCATCGCCTTCGATTTCGTTATACCAGAAAATCACATCATCGCTGGTAACGGGAATTTTTTTGTCCGAACCGTAATAGCTCCAGTACAAATCTTCCCTGAGGGTATAGATAACGTCCAGCGTTTGATCCGCCTCGTTAACGGTAATTTCGGGGGAGGCGCATTTGGCCTTCCATTCCCGGCGCACAACGTCATAATCTATCAAAAAATCGTTCAGACTGCGCACAATGGCGTTGGTCTCCGCGTCCCGTTCCGCTATCAGGTGGTTAAAACTTTTGGGGTCTTTAATCATGCTGGAATTCCAGCTTCCCCCCCGTTTACCAGGGACAAACGCCTCGCCCCGCCAGGGCCTGGTTTGCGTCTTTGCCAAAAGTTCCTGCAAACCTTCGGCGCTGCGCTCTTCAATCTCTTCCAGGGACAATTCTTCGCTTTTGGTACAGGAAAAAAACGTACAAACGACGCACAACAGGGGAATCAGGGGAAACCGTTTCATGCTTTTATAGTAGCGGGCGGGGAGAAAAGCGTCAATTCGTCAGTTGGAAAGCTGGTATTGACAAATTTTGCCGTTTTTGTCATAGTGTGTTCCTAAAGCCGTTTTTTGAAGCGGCATTGGGCCGTTAGCTCAGTCGGTAGAGCATCGCCCTTTTAAGGCGGTGGTCGGAGGTTCGAATCCTGCACGGCTCATTGGTAACTCCTTATCCTGTAAGGAATTACGTTTCTGTTGTTTTGATGTCATTATCCGAAATGGACTGGTAGTGCGCTTATCGTGCATTTATTTTTTCTCGTTCAAGGAGAAAGGATATGCCACGTCCGAAAAAACCGTACGTTATCCAGAAACGAAAAGGATCAAAAACGTATCTGTTGACGCTCAATGATACTTCCGGGCTATCGGTTCGTATATGCAAAGAATGGCAGCGCAAGAGCTTTCAGAATTTCCCGCCCGAGCTTATAGCCTACAGCAATCCCAAGACAAAAGCCGCAGCCGAAACCAGCGCAATGGTCTTGATCGCCTTTCTCAAAAGCGCCGGAACGTCTGTGCAGAAAAGAGATTTTCTTGTAGGAGACTGGCTACGCCTGTTCACATCCCTCGCCGACAGCCCGAAAGGGGCGCGGAACATTGCCGAGAATAACTCGTATTCCGAACAATCCATTGACCGTTTGAAAGGGATTTACGAAGTCCACATGAAAGATGATCCGTTCATGAAGCTGCTCATGTCAGAAATCGAAACGTCTGACGCGCTTGCCTTCATAAACCGTATGGGGTTGCGGAAGTTGACAGGTGGACCATACCGGAACAAGAAAGACCCGCCGCAGATGATGGGAACCGAAACATTTGCCAAGTTGATCAAATTTGTCCGCATGGCGTTCAAGGAATATGGCCGCGAGCGCCCGTATTGGCGCAACGCTTTCCAGTACATTGAACCGCCCAAAAACATACCGTACCGGGAACGGGACGCGATGCCGGAAGATGAAGTTCTCAGGCTCTTTGAACCTGGTGTGTTGCTTGACAGCATGGAAATAGCGGTCTGTGCCGCAATGTTTTGGGCTGGACTGCGGCGGTCTGAGGTTTTTGCGCTACGCCCGGAAGATTTGGATTGGCATACTCCGAAGATCACGGTACGGAAGGCTTGGAAGAATTTTACCTATAAACGCCGGAAGTTGGGAACTACAAAGAGCAAGAGAGAGCGGATTATTCCATTTGATGAATTTCTACAAAATGCCATTAAAAAACTGTGGGAAGAAAACGGGCAACATGAATTTGTTTTCTCGTTTGCTGACGGGACTACTCCGGGGCCGTCGTGGATAAAATGCAGGTTTAAGAAATGGCTTGCCCGGGCCGGAATAGAATTGAATGGCCGTCACCTTGTACCGCACAGTAGTCGCCATTCCCTTGCGTCTATCCTTGAGGAGCGTAACGTACCGCTGCGGCACATTCAGGAATTACTCGGACACTCAAGCCTCAAGACAACCAAGCGTTATTTGCACTCCACCGATAAAACGCTCAGGGACATTAGAAATAAAACCAACGAAGCCAGAGAGAAACCGGAGCCGGAGGTCAAGATTATTCAATTCGCAGGATAGCCAGAAAGAAATAATATTCCACTAATAATTCTGTTATGCAAATAATATTTTCAAAAAAATAAAAATATTTTAATTATTTTCATAAAAACTATTGACAGATATTAGTATATGTGATATTATTATAGTATAAGATAATTAAATATCTTATTAAATTAAATAAGCGTTATACGAATAACACCTAACGCAAAGGAGATTGGAAATGACAAAAGAAATGATTTCCGCGATGATAGCAAAAAACGGAGCAGTCCCTTATAAAGAAGACGAAAACGGCGAAGTATTTATACGGATGACAGATGGCTATGGAATAGCAACAAATTTTAGTGTTAAAAACAAATGCCCAAAATGCGGTGCAAAGCTCGTTAAAATTGGTGTTCATCAAGGTTGTTATGACGGCGAGTTTACTCATACAGATAATTTTACTTGTGAAAATAAATGTATCCTTTATTTTCAAGACATAAGAGGGAGGGGATAATTGACAGACAAACAGATGCATAAGGTAATCGCTGAACGAGCGGAGAAAATGGCAACCGATGAAGAAATAAAATTGCTTGTTAAGCAAAAATTCGGAAAGAACATCGCCGCAGCGAAAAGATATGTCTATAAACTAGCGATAGCGACGCTGTATGGAAAAATAGAATGGGAGTAAGAAAATGAAAATCGGAGAAAAGAGACCGATACCAAAGTACATCAAGAAGAAACTTCCAGGGGGGATTGAGCGCCTTAATACGATTAACTGCCGGTATTACGGGATTATCGGATTAAGCCGCAAAATAAAAGATTGGTATGAAGGGATGTTTATGGAGTGGATTTTTAACCGGTACGAAGCCGACTACATTCTTGACCTGAAAGAAGGAGTGTGGTGGTGTACCGGCAGAAATAATACTGAACTGGCAACACGGCTTGAAAGGGAAACAGCGTAACAACCGGGGCTTTGCCGGAAAAAATAAATATCTACTAATAGGTAGAGAAGGAGAAAGAAATGAACAATTTGAACAGCATTTTGCTAGAGGGAAACATGATGAAGGACCCGCTATTACGCAGTACCCCCAAGGGAATATCAATCTGCACATTCAGCTTGGCGTCCAACAGGTATTTCAGACGAGAAACCGGATTTGAAAAAGAGGTCGGCTTTTTTGACATCGAAACCAACGGAAAGTTGGCGGAAGCCTGTTATGACACGGGCAAGAAAGGGCGCGGATGCCGTGTAGTTGGTCGCTTAAAACAAGACCGTTGGGTAGACAATGAAAACAAACAATGTTCAAAAGTTTTTATTGTCGCCGAACACGTTGAGTTCCGTCCAGTCAGCCGTTCAACAGGCGAATACACAGAGGAAGAATTGTCAGACCCTGCGGTAACTTCGGAATTTTCGCCGGAAGAGGAAGTAATTGACGAGGCCGTGATTGAGGAAGTACCGAGGGAAGTAGCGGTCGCCTAAAACGTTAGGAGACCAAGCAAGGCTGGGGAAACCCGGCCTTTATTTGAGGAAAAGGTATTGAAAGATAATAGCGCATATAGTAGTATCTTAGATATGAATATCGTAAATCTTAATGGTAAAAAATCTTCGCAAATTGCCCGTGAATATGGCGTAACCCTTGGAAGAGTAAACCAATGGGCATTGGAACATGACATCCAGTGTGTCAGTTTCGATGGCGGCGCTACCGTAGAATTTTATGTGTTTGATGCGGCGGCGGAGGAAGCGTTTATAAACAGAAAGGTAAAGCCGGGGCCTGTGGCTACGGAGAAACCTCCCAAAGTGCCGGGGAAACCCGGTCGGCCCCGTAAAGAAAAACCGATAGATACCGGGCCGAAAAATCCGGGCGGGCGGCCCCATAAAAATCCCAAGAAAGCAATGGACATTGTGCCTAAACGACATGGTCGCGGAAGACCACGGAAGAAATAACGAACCGAAAAACACCTCGTATTTGCTTCATAGCGGGCCGCTATAAGGTTTTACCGGGGTCTGCCCTACCCCCACACTACCCTTTTGGTTTTTCAACGCAATAGCGGGCTTTTTTGAGCGATTTGCAAATAATGTCATTAGGCGCAATAGACGTAAATAAGCGCATAGTAATTATGCCGGATTATCGCTCTTGTGCCGGTTGCAGTAGCGATGGGTAATCTGCGCGTTTTCCAGCGTGGTAGGTCCACCCTGACTGTACGGAATGATGTGATCTACCTCAGCGTCCTCTATCGCCATGATTTGGTTTTTACAGAGTTTACAGGTCGGGTCTGCGTCAAAGAGTTGCTTTTTGATGACATAAGGGAAAACCCGTGGGGAAGGCGGCGTATCCGCCAATATTTGCTTTAATACATTTAGCCATTTTTCAAACCTAAAGGTCATCTGTTTTGTACTGCTTGTTTGTGATTCGATGGACTGAATAAACTCTTCATCATTGCACATGAGGTCTAGCATTGCTTCACGAATTATATCAGAACGGTTAATTATCTGATTGCGTTCATAAGGCACAAATCCACACATCTGAATGTCAAACAATGCCATGTTAATGCGGATGGCACTCCAATTGCCGTCACGGGTTACGGCATCTCCTGGCTTGAAACGCCTAAAAACATTTTCGCCGAATACCGAAAAACATAGCTCAACACATTTTTCAAATCTGTTTTGGTATTCCTTTGCTTTTTCCTCAAGGAGGTTACGGTTATTTCTGAGTTCTTTGTTACAGAATTGCTTCATACTGGGGCGGTAATTGATATAGGTTTTTTCTGAAAGGGCGAGAAACCGAAGAATCATCCCACGATATAACATACGGGTTTTGAAATTAGGTTTTCTGACCAATTTGTCGAAGGTCTTGTTATCAGCGAGCTTGTCTAATAGCTCAATGTACGGGCCCCGATAAACAGAATTTCTTATTTCATCCTCATTCAGCTTCATGGAACCGGTATTAAGGCGTTCAAAAATATCAAATTTAACATCTTCATCCGATTCGTTTAGGATTTTAATTACATGGATGGGCGTATTTTGGATTTTTAATTGCATGGGTTTATCAAGATCAGAATATTTGCATTTTAGATCAAGCATTTTCAGTCCACTTAATTTGAATTCCGTCCATCCCTCTTTTGTAGGAAATTTGTCGTCTATGAAAAAGAAAAAAGTGGAAAGGCGCTGTTGACCGTCTATTACGCTCATTGTTCCATCGGATTCTTCCGCTAAGTATATGGCAGGTAACGGAACATCCTGTAAGACCGATTCAATGAGCCTGCTTGCTTTTATTTTGTCATAAACATAATTCCGTTGCCATGTAGGGCTGAGATCAATTTCTCCGGTTTTATTTTTGTTATATAGTTCCTGGATCGAATAGTCCATTGGACGCCAAAAGATTTTCTTATTAACACTTTTATCAAATACATCTTCGTCGCCTTTATCTTGTCCGTCTAATTCCTCTTTTTCGTTAATCTTCGCAAATTCATCAGACATTTCATTCTCCCTTTAATTTCGCCATATTATGCGTTTGCCGAGCTGGATAAAATATCGCCCCTTTTTGCATTTTCTAATTTCATCTCAACAATGCCGAGTACATCACCTTGATCCCTGGAATCAAGCTGGCGGAAACCGTCAAGAAGTATCCGTTCATTTTGGGTAAAGCTAATTTCATCTTCTCCAGTTATAAGCCATTTTACAGAAACACGAAGATAATCAGCAATTTTTATAGCTGTATCGGCTGCAGGGATGCTTTTTTTAATATTTGTTATATTTTGCGATTTAATACCGATAGCCTTGCACATATTTAGCCTTTTCAGGTCTTTTTCTGCCAATACACCAATTATTCTATTAAAAATAGCTTTTCCGTCAGCCATATTACAATATCGGCATCAAAATAAAAAAATCATAAATTTTTTATTTTTTTCTTGACATAATCATAAAAATATGATATAAATAAATTATAAATCATAGATATATGATTTTACCCCGAACGTCCCCGGGATGAGAAAGAGCGTTTTGTCAGCCAACGCCGGGGACGGCCGTAAGTTTTACGGTTCGGTGGAGGCTGGCAAAGCGCTTTTTTTATCCCTGCAAGCCTGTTTCGGCGGCGGCTGGGAGAAAAAGCTACAAAAAGACCGGAAACGGCCCGGAACTAGGCTATGCGCGGCGAAAGTTAGCAGTCCGGCAGCGCTGGGAATGGGGTGTGGAAAGTCCGAAAACAAGGCCCTTGCAGGAAGCATCGGCTGACAGGAGGTATGAAATGGCAAACGAACAAAAAACTAAAAGGAATGTCGGTGTTCGCAAGTTAAAGCCCATTGCGGTTTACGGTAGCAAGTCCGGCGGATGGTATCCAGTGTACCAAATAACAGAAACACCAAAAAGCGTCTCGCTCTTAGTTGGCGTAAGAAGCACCAGAGGGGGTGTTAAATGAACTACGAATCTTACGACCAAGAATGGGACGAGACTTACGAGGAAATGTTTAAGTTTCAACCGGAATTGTATGACGATGTGCTTTGTTGCAATCCAGAGGTTCACGCTGGAAAAGTTGACAACATCAACATTCGTAACGGAATCCGCTATTACATGGTACGGCTTTCAGACGGCACTGTTGATGAATTCGCTGAATCAGATGTTTTGAAGCGAAAGATTGAAGAGGTAGCCGCGTGATTGCCAGAACTTTGGAAAACAAGGCAAAAGCCGCTTATGAACATGGGAAAATGGACTTTTGGGCTGGCGCTCCCCGCGATCCCCAAACCCCATTGCGGGTTTACCGCGATCTAACCAAGGAACAGCAAACCATCATTATGGAGGCTTGGGAGAACGGTTGGCAAGATGAAAGCCTGATGCAAGCGCTACCGGACGGAATGCCGGCATGAGGATTTTTGTATGAATGAAATAATGACAGGAAAAGCACTTGGCTTAAAAACAGTTCAGGGCCGGCTCTTGAAAGCGATAGAAGTTGCCGAACTTCTGCGAGTTAGTGAAAGATGGGTTCATAAGCATATGAGAGATGGGACTTTTCCAATTCGATGGTTCCCTATCGGAGAACGGGAACGTGTAGTTGATTCTGTTGAATTGGATACATGGCTTTCAAAAATAGTATTCAGTGCCGGAACTGCGCCACTGCCATTAAAGGCGGTCAGAAAATTCCGAAGGACGGCAAAATGACAGGCAAATTTACCAGAACCAATATACAAGAAATTCTCCGGGGTTCCGGTCTAAATATTATTCAGGCAAGGGAGGCGGCCACCAAGATTATTTATAGCATGGCTGATTCTCTTGCCTCTGGAGAAGTAATTGAACTCCGGGGCCTGGGAACGCTTGAACAACGGGAACGGAAAGCCCGTGTTATGCACAATCCGCGCACAATGGCCGCGGTAAATGTTCCTGCCCGGAGCGTCATCTTTTTTAAGCCTTCTGAAAAGCTGAAAATAGCAATCAATCAAAAGGAGGTAAGTATGTAACAGATAAAAACCTTAATCCAGGGGGCCGGTACTTTGAAACCAGTCCTTTCGGTCCGGCTTCCCCGGATAAGGTTATTTTATCTTAACACAGGAGGGATTATGAAAAAAGGTATTTGGTACAGATTCGGTGTTTCGGTTAAAGAATTCGGCGAGCGCATGGGTCATATAAAAGTATTGGGTATTCCAATATTGCGCTGGTGTTGTAGCCTGGTAATCTGGCTGGGGCTTATCATTAAGGATTCGGTGCGTAACTGCCCGATTGAGGAAATATGAAGGATTTGATAATTCTTGCCGGTGTTATTGTAGTATGCCTCGGTCTTGCTCTGGTCGCATTTTATTTCGGCTGGTCTGACGAATCTGACGATGACAAAGGGTTTCCCTATTCAAGGCGGGATAAAAAATGAAGACCGTGTATCAGCTATTTGTAAACGGTATCCCCAAGGCGCAGCCCCGCCCCCGGATGACGGTCAACGGTCATGTGTATAATCCGTCTTCGGCGGATGCGTGGAAGGAAGAAGTCAAGGCTGCTTTTATTTCCTGCCGCCGCCCAATGATAACGGAACCGATACGCTTGAAGGTTTATTTTTTCATGCCTGTTCCCAAAGGAATGAAAATTGTATGTAAAGACGGACATTATATGCCACATATTAAAAAACCTGATGCAGATAATTTACTCAAGGCTGTTATGGATGCACTAACAGAAGTGGGGGTTTGGAAAGATGATGCTCTGGCCTTTTGGACAGAAGCGGTAAAATTTTATGCCGCAAATGAAAATTATCACGAAAAAACCGGGGCGCAAATTATTATCGAAACAGGATTTTAAGGGAGGAGATATGAAAAAGAAGAAACCGTACCGCTATGTTGATTTGAAAGATGTTGTATGCGCCTACACCGAAAAAGGCAAAGAGCATCATTATGAGTTCCCCGCGACAAAGAGACGAAAACAATTCCAGCTTCCGTGGCGGGTACAGGGCAAGGGCTTGAAAAGGAAATTGGTTTAATGCTCCGCATAGCGGGGAAAATTATATCAGGAGGGTTTTGCAGTTAATAATTTTTAGGGGACGTGGTGTTAATTGGCAGCACGTTGCGGTCGGGTTCAGCCGGTTAAAAACCAATGGCCAACACCGACAACGAAGGCGCAGGGTCGAGACCTGCCGTTCCCGTCAAGATTTACGGTACAGGTAGACCAAGTCTACTTGGAATCTGTGGGTACAACGCCGTATGTAGTCCCACCCGAAACCCGACCGGGTGAGAAGCATGAGAACGCCGGGAGCAGAACGGGGGACTTGGTTAATAGCCAGAGGCGTGACAGCCCGGAGAGACGGGCGCTTTGTAGGGTGGAGCAGTTGGTAGCTTACCGGCCTCATAAGCCGGAGGACGCGGGTTCGATTCCCGACCCTACAAAGGTAAGGCTTTTACATGGCACACCCCCCAAAGGTTGCCATGTAAGGCTAATCGAAAGCGGAAACGTGAGTAGGTGTTGGAAAGTTAATGGTAACGGCGGTACGTTGTACCGTATGCAGGTTCAATTCCTGTTTTCCAGCAGTATGATTTTTTGTGCAAAAAATATTTTTAAAATAATAAAAATATTTTAATTATTTTCATAAAAACACTTGACAATTATTAGTATATGTGATATTATTATAGTATAAGATAATTAAATATCTTATTAAAACTATTAAGCGTTATGTGAAAACATAA
>JAITCL010000159.1 GCA_031283105.1 Treponema sp.
TAAAAGAAACACCTCATGGATATACGGTAATTATGGACAATGCGCGTTTCCACCGCAAATCAAAACTAAGAAAAATTGCCAGAGAGAAAACACGATTGCTGTTTCTACCGCCATATTCACCAGACTATAACCCGATTGAAAAATCTTGGGCAAACATGAAACGTTATCTTCGCAGTAACCTACATGATTTTAAATCTGTAGATTCTGCTATTTATAATTATTTTAAAGTTCCAGCTATTTAACTCAAATTACTATAATTCACGAATTTCAAAAAATGCACTTATGATTTTGGGGGAATTATATGGAGATATAAACCCTGATTTGTTCAATGTAAATTATCAATTGACAACTGAAAAGGGGCATAGGTCGTTGCTGCGCAACGCCCTATTATCTGCCCCAAACGTCAGTTACAGCCGGAACGTTATATGCCATCGGGTCTAAATTTTGTTTAATAGAGTTGTTCAGAAACTACTTAAAAATAATATATTAAAATGTATTGCTATTTTTATCTTTGTCTTGTAGTGTATATTTTATGCAAGTTGGAACAAAAATTGTAACAATAAATAGGAATTTAGACAGAGTTCGTAATGATTTTATAAAATTAACGGTTAAATCTAGATCGGAAAAAGAAAAAAGCGACTGTTTTAAATTATTTTATGGTAAAATTATCGGAAACAATTTTAATTATTATTGTAGTAAATTTGGAAGTGGAAATTTAAATACACCTGAATTATCTGGGGAATTATTTGAGAAAAGTAATGGAGAAACTCTTATTATTATTAGAATAAAGGCATCTTTTGGGCATATATTTATAAATATTGTTTATGCAATATGGATGATTTATTTCATTTTTTACAAGTTATTAAAAGATTGGTCAAAAACAAGTATTTATTCAAATATTTTCATATTAATAATGTTGTTTATGTTTCCAATTATACAAATTGGCTATTATTTATATTGCCTAAAAGAAATGATTAATGATTTTAATTTATATAATGAAGGATATTATGATAAATATATAAAATAATTGAATACGACCCAACGGCATATAACAGGACTGTAACTGCTTCACCGCCTTACGGCTATCAACCCGTAAGAGTTGGAGGGCTACACCGCCAACGAAGTTGGCGCAAACACCAGTCGAGCGCGGACGCGGACTTTAGTCCCGAAAAGTCTGATGCGCCCTTTATGGCTGCGCTCGGTGACTATCACCGCTCTTCTCTGCCTAATCAACCGCCCATTCCGCCAATACAAAGGCGGTGCGGGTTTCTTCGTTGTATACCCGTTCAATAATACGGTAGTTCAGTTGCTGGAGACTTTCGCTTTTTATACGTTCATCGGTTATGGTGTGCCTGTCACGGGAAACGTCCACAATGGTGCTTTCGATGCGTACCCGTACCTGATCCGCAAGGTTTGCAGCCGCGGCAGCCTCGGCCATAGCAAAGGCAGTTTCTTTGACTTTAAAGGTTTTTTCTCCCGCCGCATAAATAAAGCCCGGCTTTACCGGAAGTTTCAGATACCAGGAAGGATAGTGCGCGCGATTGGGTTTCGGTTCGGCGCGTATCGCCGACCTGCCCGACTGCACCAGAATTTCAATGCCGGCGGGAATCGCGTCATTGGGAAATTCACCGGAACGAATCGCCGTGCCGGAGTAAATCTGTGGATCGTCTTTTTGGTCAAACCCCTGCCCGGCGCTGCGGGACACTTCTTCCAGTGAAATGCTCTGCCCGGGAATCACCTTTCCTTCCACCCCAAAACCGGTAGAAAAATTCATCCGGGAAAGTTCTCCCATTTCCATTACCGTAGTCATATCCATACTGAAAGCAAAAGAACCATCAGGCCGTACTAGCGTTGGCCAGGGCGTAAATCCCCTTTCCTCATCATCAAGATAATCCCAGGTGTAAAAACCGCCCGATATTTTCGCCAGTTGTTCCCTGCCTGTTCCCGTATCGGTCATGTGGTAGACGCCGTCGAATTCACTGCCGCCCCGGACAGCAGGAGGCAGGGGAATCAAAACCCCTTTTACGGAAATAACGTTCAGCCTGCCGTGTTCTTCCTTCAGGCCGCTCCAGAAAAAACGTCCGTCATTATCCACATTTCCCCTAACGGAAATATTTTCAGCGCAGCTTATGCCGCCCTCGCTGTCAATCACCAACTCAATCGCCGTGACCGGATCGTACAGAACGCCGTCCTCAAAGCGGCACACCACTCCGGTATATTTCCAGGTAAGCTCCTGTACCATGTTCATTCCGGTACTGATGTTGAAATTATACTCGTCCTCGACACCTTTGAAGGTACGCTCAAAATCGTACTGATACCATCCCGCGCTCAGGGGAAGCATTGTCGTTTTTCCGGTATCCCGCACCGAAACGCAGGAAACCAGAACCGCCGCCAGGAAAATGAAAGGAAGATGATTTTTCATGTAACTATCTTATCAGCGGCTGTGGAAGTATGCAATTCATTACTTCCCATAATGGGTGCGGCAATTTGATATTTTTATGTTGTTGTCTTCTATGCGGTATATCAGCCGGTGAGTGTCATCTATATGGCGCGACCACCAGCCGGATAAATCGTATTTTAACGGTTCAGGTTTGCCAATTCCGGTATTGCCGTTTCTTTCAATATCTTTTACAAGTTGGTTTATGCGCTTTAATGTCTTTTTATCATTAGTCTGCCAATAGATGTAATCGTCCCATGCTTCATCAGTCCATAATTTTTGCATAGGCTATTCTTCAATAAGCTCGTGGGCGGTTAATTTGCCTTCTTCGGCTTTTTGTATGGACTTGCGCAAAACTTTCATGTTTTCCGCGCTGTAAAAAGGGTCTGTTTTGGTGGTAACTTCAAAGGGGATGCCGCCTTGACGGATTGTTTGGCGGATAAACATGGTAAAAGCTGTCGTCATATTCAAACCTAACTCTTCAAAAATGTTATCGGCGCGAACTTTTAAATTGTCATCAATACGGATATTGACCTGTGCCATTGAATACCCTCTCTCTACCTCTCCTTGTATTGTATATCATTTACTATACATTGTAAAGAATTGTGTGTCAAGGATTTTTCCCGTATAAACCTCTTTCTCCTAACCATCAATCTTAAACGCCGCATAATGACCCGGCATCATTAACACGTCGAATACGCTCTCGCCTTCTCCCGAACGCGCTTGTACCGGCGGACGCATTTTCTTCGATGATACCAGCGGCGTCAGCGATACGCCGGGGCGGCCAATACATACGGTTATATGTTCAGGCCTGTCCAAAAACGATTGCAGGATAAAGGTGTTGTTGTCGTAGAGGAACAGCCCAATGCGGCTGCCGCACTCCAGTGTAACGGGCAGGTTCAGTTCTTTGCGCAGCAGCGTCAGCGTTTCGGCGGGAAGTTTGTATAAATCCGCCGGGGCATCGGGAATTGCCAATACATACAAGCGGCCTTTGCCATAAGCGCCGCGCAGCAATAAGGGATGACTGAAGAAGGGCGTCAGCGCGGAGGAAAGCACCCACAGGTCATTTTCATTGTAGGCGATATGGGGCATGGTGACTGGCCCGGCGGCTTTGACAAAACCGCTGTTGTTCTGGCCAAAGCCGCTGTTGGTAAACGTGTCGGCAGTGATTTTTTTACCGGTAATTTCCAGCGGCAGAATATCTTCAATCCCCTTGCCCGCCAATGCGCTATACAGGCCGCTGGTTATAAAAACGCTGCTGCCGGCCAATAAACTTCCCTTAATTTTGCCGACAACCGCGTTATCCCAGGCGGCATCCGCCGTAAGAAATACCACCGGCGCATCGGACGGGTAATAGGGATACGGGTCAAGCGGTATGCCCAACATTCCCAAAAAATCGTACAGGCGGCGTTCCCCGTGCGAGTGAAACGGCTTGTAGCAGGCGATGCCCACCGGTTCGCCGATGTGCCCCATAACCGCGTCCGCCTCATCGTATACAGCGCCCGCCGCCGCCGTGTAAACGGGAAAATTAACCAACAGCGGAAAACAGAACAGCATATTCTCGCGGCATTTTGCGAACAGGGTCAAATACGCCTGCTGCACATAATCTTCCAGACTGCACTCAAACAAATCGTACCAGCCGCCGCCGTTTTTGCCGGGCTTGATATGTTCCATTAAGCGGGGCAGAAAAAAGCTTAAATACCGCGGCAGATTCTGATGCGTGTAATTTGGGTCGCGCGTTTCCGTACCGGTGTAAATCATGTCGAACATACGCGGCTCATCTTCAAGATTGTAACCGTTTGCCTGATAACTGTCGTACCAGTTGGGATATTTGATGATGAGGTTCACGTTGGGATTGGCCGCCTTCGCATGTTTGATAATAATATTTTCAGAAATGTCGTTCATCAGCGCCAGCCGGAATGACGCCCAGTCACGCTCCCCTTTGGCTTTAATGCAGGATTCGCAGCGGCAGTTGGTAAAATAAAAATCATCCAGAATTATCTCATCGAACAACTGCGCCGTATAGGCGGCAATCTCCCCCAGTTTTGCGCGGTTTTCCGGGCTGGTAAAACACATACTGCCCATCAATGTGCGGGCAACGGTTGTGGTAATCCCGCCGGAAACCTGAAAGCCTTTTTCAATAAACAACGCCTTTACCGCTTCCATCTTGCCGCGTTCCACCAGCACGTCCGAGCGGTACGTTTCCAGATAAATTTTATCCAGCTTAATATACCGGCCCACTTTTTCGATGTCGTCCCTTATCTGTTCAATGGAATTATCATTCAGATACCCCGCCGGAGCGTAGGTAACCGTTAAAAATTGCGCATAGTGCATACAGTGCCTTCCTTTGTCGTTAGCTCCAGTATAACGAAAATGAATGACTGACACTATACGTGTTACGGCGGGGTTTCATTTTTTTCAAAAACCACTCTCGAAATTGCCCGCAAGATGAAAGGCATGGGTGATTCTATCGAAAAGATACATACTATAACCAGCCTTCCTATTGAAACCATTGAACGGCTGTAGGATGCCTGACACTTTTTTCTCGTAGGGACTCCGTCAAGCGCCGGCGGCTGCGCTGGCGGCTGTGCCGTGGGTGTCAAGTTTTACGGCACCACGCGTCATTCCTACGGCACTACCGCCGTCTGCATTTCCGACCACGGGCCGCGAATACCGCGCTCGTTTTGCCAGCACAGGGCAATGTAGACCGTTTTGCCGCGGTCGGCTTCATCAAATTCGATGATGTGCGGAGTGCGGCTCGCCATAGTGTGTTCGGCGAGATCGGTGGGGCGTTCGGGCGGGGCGTCCAGCGTGTCCCAGACCAGCACCGCGCCGTCGTAACCGGCGGGTTTCGCGCGGTGGTCAGTTCCCTTCACCCAAAAATTAACAACAATTTCGCGGATACCGCGCAGACTTAAATCAAACTCGACCATTTCATTCACCACCGTGTGTTCGGTTCTGACGCGGTCGGGCGGACGCAGCCCCAGGCGCACATAGTCGGCATCTTCCATAGGAGGGCTGAAAAACTTGCGGCTGTGCAGAAAACGCATGCGGCGCACCAGAGCGGCAAAAGCCTCGCGCGCCCGCGCCACGTCCACCGCGCTGCCCGACACCAGCCGGTTCAGCGCTTCCTGCGCCGCGTCGGCAAGCTCCTTCAACTCGGTGATTTCGGCGGACGTGACCGTCCACGCCCCCTTGTGGTTGGGCAGTTCGGTCACCCACTTATTCGCCATCGCCAACTGTTCTTCGCGCCTTGTAGGCATCCAATCGTTACTCATTTTCTCTCCTTTTTAGCTAACCGCCACGGCGAATGACTTATCCGCCACGGCAAATGACCTATCCGCCACGGCGAATGACCTATCCGCCACGGCGAATGACCCAGCCGCCACGGCGAATGACCCAGCCGCCACGGCGAATGACTTATCTGCCACGGCGAAATGGTGCCAGACACCGTGAGTAGGTGACTGACACCAGGCGTGTACTATTTCCTGAGCGTCAAAATCAGAGGCGAAGCATTAGGAGGTGGTAATGATGATATTGCTTGATCCTCAGGACCATAAACTCCGTCCTTATTTGTATCCTCTCTAATGTATCCAAAGTACCCATCAGCAAACCTATCTCCTGCAAAGAAAGAATACTCACCTAATTTATTATCATCATTATCATAAAAAGTTTGAGTAAATAATGGCGGAACCCATGGCCAAGTATCGCTATATAGTTCCACAGCTCTACTGAGATCTAAAGTCCCGTCTGGAAACTTACTGTTGTCATTACCTCTATCATCCTTAATCTCAAATCTGATATTCCCCGCACTGAAGTTAGTGTCCCAACCGCCAGTCGGTGTATAGATAGGATTAAGATTTATCACTGTCGGGTTTGTGCCAAACGAAGTAAAAGTTACCGTAACCTTTTTCGTCAATGTCTTTGTCGGGCTGTCAGTATCGGCGGAACAACCGGTCAATACGAGGGCAAGAATTAAGAGAAGAAATATGAGGGAGTATTTAGTATGTATATGGGGGGGGGGGGGGGGGGGGGAAAAAGGGGGGGGGGGGGGGTGTTTTTTGTGGGGGGGGGGGGGTTTGGGGGGGGGGGGGGGGTGCGGGTGGGGGGGGGCCCTTGGGGTGCGGGGGGGCCCTAA
>JAITCL010000161.1 GCA_031283105.1 Treponema sp.
CTTATTGGGGCGGGCTTTTTTCAGCAAAAATATAAGATTGTATGATTTATAGTATTTTCCGGTTTATAAAATCCGATGCTATACAAAAAATTCATAGCCGCACCTACCGAAAAAAGGTAGCGCAGAGCTATAAATATGCGGCGAGCTTCTTACACGATAACAAAACAAGCGGATTTGGTTTTAACTCGCCACTTCCAAAATAGCCGCAACTTTATTTTTCCTTCACTGCTAAATGACTGAATAAGTAAGCAGGCAGAGATATGATGGAAGGACGCTTATTGTACATTGTTAATTACTTTTAGGGTTATATCACGGTTTTGTCTTTACTTTCCTCTAACTGCAGACGGATAAACTCCTTCTCCTTTTCAATTTCTATGCGAAGTTCTTCTTCGGTAGGGAGATAAAGTTTATATTTGGTTGCAAAAAGATGTTCATTGCCTTTTAGAATTGAATAACGAGCAATATCCTTATCAGTCTCGGAACAGAGCAGAATACCAATGGTGGGATTATCACCTTCATTGCGTTTCAGTTCGTCATACATTCTGACATACATATCCATCTGTCCTATGTCCTGATGGGTGATTCGACTGGTCTTGAGATCAATGAGAACAAAACATTTCAAAATATAGTTATAGAAAACCATGTCAATATAATAATCGCTTGTCTCGGTACGAATAAGTTGCTGGCGTTCAACAAAGGCAAAACCCTTTCCCATTTCAAGGATAAACTGTTGCAGATGATTTATGATCGCCTTTTCCAGAATTGCTTCACTATACCCCATATTGCCGGGCAGTCCAAGAAATTCCAGAACCGATGGATTTTTGATAAATTCCAGCCTGTTCTTCTGGTATTTTCCGGTCTTTGATTGCATTTCCTGAATGACCGGTTTTTTCACTTGGGACATAAGCAGGCGTTCATAATATTGGGTACTGATATTGCGGTCCAAAGTACGGACATCCCATGACTGTTCGACAGTTTCCCGCAAATACCAAGACATGGCTTCGGGATTGGATACCCGCATTATTCGTTGAATATGTGTCCAATTAAGTGAATACTCAAAAGTTGGGGGATTAATTCGGCGATCAATGATCGCCAAATTGGTCTTTGATTTGCCTGATTTTTTCGAAATGGCGATCTGTGATCGCCGGATTGAGAGTTTGGGAAACATTTGATAAAACTGCCGGTATTGACGGATACTCCGCTCGGAAAACCCCCTGCCAAATTCGGCAGTAAGGGCTTTTGATATATTTTTTATGACTTGATCACCGTAATTTGCCCTATGCTTGCCTTGTTGTATTTCTTCCACGATACGCTTGCCAATAAGCCAGTATGCTTCTACCATAGCGTAATTAACTGCGGCATAGGCTTTATTTCGCGCTTCCCTGAGGATTTGTTTTATTTCGGCGATATATGTTTTTGCTGTTATTGACATTGTTAACTCCTTGTTGAATAAAGGGTATTATACCGCAGGGCAAGCACGGCCGCGACCTCGCTCCGTTCGTCAATAAAATATCTGATGCTCATTCATACTATGTTTTACTCTGCAAAAGGAATTTTTACCCGCATGGGTGACAGGCACTTTTTTCTGCTACTGATACATAATAATATACGGCCTCGGTTTGAGGGCGTATACTTCTTTGGGGCTTAACAGGGGGCTGTCGTAACCGGCGCCGGGAATGCCAAAATTGTAGAACAGTTTGAACGCCTTAATCGGCATATTGGCGGCTTCGGCATTGTAGGCGTAAGAGGAACGTTTGAGGTGGGGTGAACCAAAACCGTCGGCGCAGTGAATCAGCCGCACACGCCGGAAATTGCTTTCTACCTTTTCCCGGTTTTTGATCATTCTCCAGTTGAACTGGTGAATCACCAGCATGCGCTCGCCGGGAATGTTATTGGCAATGATGTAATCTTCCATCACCCGCTGGGCAAGGTTTATCTCTTCCGCAGTAACGGTTCCGATTTCTTTCATGGGTTTGGTAGTGCGCCATTCAGGGTCAAGGGCAAGATGCACATTGGGATACCTGAGCCAGGGGAGCATTCGTTTAAGGGAATTAATCGGGTCATAACGACCAATCTGGTGGTCGATAAAAACAAGCATATTGTGCTGTAGGGCATATTCAACATAACGTTTCAGAATATCCTCCCCGATAATGCCGATTTCCCCTTCCGGCCACACCGTGCCAAAAATGATATAAAAAGCCTTAACTATCTTGCGTCCCCCGCTTTCCGCCTCGTATTCACGGGCAAGCGCGGTAAGTTTTTGATCCAGCGTTTCTATCGGAAAGCGTCCCAAAATGCCCATCATTTGCGACTTGGGATGGCCATAAAACGCCAGAATGTCATTGTTCAGCAGCAGGGAAGTATAATCGGTGGCAATACGGTTGATGGATTCCTGTTCGGGCTGGGTATGCACCCAATAGGGGCTGGAGTCCTCCGCCGTCCACGCGGCGTTAATTACATCGGTAAAATACACCCCGGGGAAAAATCCGCCCCTGCTTTTCCAGACCGTCTCGTAGCTGCCCCCGGTTTCCAGAGACGCCAGAGTCATAACCTGTGCGCTTGAATGTGCAGGAAAGAAAATGAGGAGGGCTATAACCAGTGATGCCGCCACCCCTCCCCGATGAAGCAAAGAATGTACAACCATGTACTTGATTGTCGGTAAAAAAGCCGGAAAAGTTTAACGGGATAGCCATTTCCAAAAAGACCTATTGCACTGGAAAGTAAATAATTATTCGGCAAATGGTCCTTCTCTATCGTTTTCAATTTCCCATTCCTTCCTCTTTCATACCACCCTTCGACAGGCTCAGGGGCCGGGGGAGCTTGGTCACTGAGCTTGTCGAAGCGCCGAAGTGATCGAGAAAGCGGCGGGCCAGACAGCGCAGGGCGGCAAAAAACCGGGAGAATCTGCCTACAGAGCCCCCCAGCACTTAAATTACCATATACATCGTAATACTTGAAATCATGTCGTATTTAAGTGCTGGGCTATTACTGTACACCTAGTTTTTGCTTTTGCTCCCTGGTCTCTTCCGGCAGTGAATTCCCGGAATTTTTTTGCTGCCCCGCCTGTCTGCCCGCCTCATACCATACTACGCGCAACTTTCACCCGAAACCAAAAAAGGTGACAGTCTCCGCCGCGCACTCGGCTGGATAAATCCAGCCGGCATTACTGTAAGCGGTGGCTTTTACTGTGCGCGGTAACGTGTCGCATTAGTCCGTAAACGCCCTTTGGCAGGGCGCTGGTATTCGGTTACCACTCCCGTGGGGAATATTCGCCTTCGGGGGCGGTTATGATGAATGTTTCACCCGACGGCTCAACCACATAAAAACCGTTCTTCATGGCAAATGTTTTTTCGTTTTCGTTAAAAACCATTCCCGCAACTGCGCCCAGATATTTCCGCCGGTCTCCCCGCAAGTCAGCACGAATACGCACTTTTTGCATACGTTCAACGTGTTCGGTTATATCTTCGGTAGTTGGTTTGGATTTAACTTCAACTATCATTACCTTGTCGCCGTTTTCAAGGGTAATGTCAATTTCCGTGTGTATGTCATTTACGTGATCATTAATAACTGTATGGGGGTATGCCATAGTAAACACAAAACCCAT
>JAITCL010000029.1 GCA_031283105.1 Treponema sp.
TTGATATTTAGGGATATGGCGCGTATTAAAGGGCAAAAAAAGCGTCAAATAGGGGTTCTTATGCCTGTTTTTATGAGGATTTGATATGACAGGAGCCGATTTACGGCACATTTTAAGTAAAAATATCAAATTATTACGGAAACAGCGTTCTTTATCGCAGGTAGAACTTGCCGAAAAAGCCGATATTTCGATCCCGTTTTTAAGTAATATTGAACGCGGCAATAAATGGCCTCACCCTGATACTTTGACAAAACTTGCCGAAGCGCTTGGCGTGGAAGTGTATGCGCTTTTTATTATTGACTGTTCCCCAAAAGAAGAATTAGAACAGTTAAGGCAGGAAATAATTCAAGACATAAAAAATAACTATGATGACAGGCTGGAGAAATCATTTGTTTTTAATATTGAAAATGTTGTAAAAATGTCTGTAAAACAGGCTGTCGCTTCTGAATTTAAGAACCTTAAAAAAAATAAATAACAGTGCAATGGCATCTGACACCAGAATCGTCTACTACATTGTAACGGCTAAAACTTTACTCGCAAAATTTCTCACGGAGGCACAGCGTTCACGGAGGACACGGAGGAAAAAGAATGAATGATAATTGAGGATTTTCCAAAACTTCGCTTTGAACGCATAGCCCCTTCATTCATCTTTGTGCCGCCGTGCCGCTGTGTGAGGTCTTTCGGAAGTAATTATGACAGAAATGGTGCCTGACACCGAAAATGCCTAGTATCGTTATGTGTAATTATTGTATAGGCAGTTATAAATGAAACCAAAACCTTCCCCTTCTTTGTGTCTTTGTGTGAGGTACATAGTGACCCCACATTAAATTCTGCCGGTGCGTCTGCATTTGTTACAGCCGGTAATATGGACATGGGGCTTGCGGTGGGGGCGCTCAAAAATACGGGCGACCAGTATATCGGTGATACCGAGGGACGAACCGCAGACAGGACATTCCCTTTTCAGGCCCCCGTTAACGCAGTATAGGCAGCCCCGAATGTGCATCAGGCGGTCTTTGCCCCCCGTTATGGAAGGAAAGGCCGAAGTTTTTACCAAATCGCCTTTGTTGAGTTTTGAAGAACAAATGGGGCAGACTTGGGGATCTCCGGCGGAGCCTGAACCATCAGCCAATTGTTGAAGTTGGCCATACTTTGAGCGAATTCTTGCCCATTGTCCGATAAAGAGGTTAAAGCCGAACCAGAGCAGAACGGCGCCAATAATGGTAAAAGCCAATATCTGTAAAAATCCCAACATAACCGTTATACTTTATATCGTGGCGGCACTCTATATTATCGGCACGCCTATCGGAAATTTGGGCGATATAAGTTTCCGGGCGGTAGAAATTCTTAAAACGGCGGGGTTGGTGGCGTGCGAGGACACGCGGCGCACCCTGAAACTCCTTACCCATTTGGGAATCCGGGTGAAAATGCTGTCCTGCCGTTCCCAAAACGAGGAATTTGCCGCGAAAAAGGTAGTCGCCGCCCTTGATGACGGCCTGACGGTGGCGTATGCCAGCGACGCGGGCACTCCCGCCCTGAGCGACCCCGGCGCGGCACTGGTACGTTGCGCTGTTGCTGCGGGGCATGAGGTTATCCCCATTCCGGGGCCTTCCGCCTTTGCCTCCCTGCTCAGCGTTGCCGGCGGTACGGACAAAACGGTGGTTTTTGAAGGGTTTCTTTCCCCCAAACAGGGCCGGCGGCGCTCGCGGCTGCGGGAATTGCTGGCAATGGAGGCGGCTATCGTGCTGTATGAGTCGCCTTTCAGGGTTCTCAAGCTGTTGGAAGATATTGCCGAAATTGATAAGGAGCGCTATATTTGCGTAGGGAGGGAAATGACCAAAGTCCACGAGGAGTATATCCGGGGGACTGTGGCGGAAGTTCTTGCCAACTGTGCGGCTAAAAAGGAGTTATTGGGCGAATTTTCGGTTTATATATCTGGAAATAAACCTAATTAACTTGTAAACTTAAAGGTAAGACTTGCCGATAATGTAGACAGGAAGGTTATTATGATGGTCGAAAGAATAGGTCAATTAAACCCCATTCAGCCGGGAAACAGACCCGGAAAAAGCGATCCGTTAAGGGGGGGGGACAGGACTGATTCTATTAGCCTTTCTCCGGAGGCGAAGGAAAAGGCGGAGTTGTACCAGGTGGTTGAGCTGATAAAATCGGTTCCAACTCTGGACGATGCCCAAATTGCCGCGCTTCGGGAGAAAATCAACGATCCTGCATATCTTAATGAAAGAACCATCAGCGCTACGGCAGATAGAATTATGGATGCTTTCGGACTGTAAGGCTGAATGCAAGCTGGAAAGGCGGAACAGGCTATTCCGGGCGCTTTAAGCGCAGGGACGGCAGGTTCCGCTTTTTTTTAGGGAAGGTGACAAACACCGGAGGAAGAAGGGAGGGGATTTCGAGTGAAAGCAAAACCTTTCGGATTGGTGACCGTCACCTTGTTATTTGCTTTTCCGCTGTTCGCTGAAACATCGTTAAGTTTGGCAATATCTTCCCTGCCCGAGGCAAAGCTGACTTTTGCCCAGAGTTTCACCTTTCCTTTTCTTCAGGGGGATAGTCCCCTGGTCAAAGATAACAATATCAAATTCGGCCTCAATGCGGAAATGACCCCCATCTCAATGAATTTATTGGGGAATGTAGTCCTTACCCCCGTCGCGTTTTTCGAGTTGAGCGCCGGAGGAATGTTGGGTTCCGGCTGGATCATCAATTTGTTTGGTTCTGAGCTTTATGGTATCGGCCTTAACCGTCCCAATGACCACGGCTATACTTCGGTTGATGGTTCCGCTTTTGACGGATTTTTTGGGGAGGGGCATGTGGGCGGCGCGGTGCAGTTCGATTTGGCGGCGCTTGTTCCCGGCGAATGGAATCATGTGGTGTTCCGTTCGTACCATGAAATCGGATACAAGATGTACAGCCGCGCCGAAGAGGGTGATTCGTGGTTTTATGAAAATGATGATGGTGAAAACCAGAACGGCTGGAACTATTACGCCAGTTATCTTGCCGGTTACCGTATGCCGATTTTTTTGGATACTGTCGCCCTGCTCGCCGAGATTGAAAAATACCTGTATAACACGCCGGGCGGCGATCAATGGGGGGACTCTCTGGGGCGGTGGACATTTGGCCTGCTGACGAATTTTACATTTTCCCGAAAATTCAGTTGTGCGCTGCTCACGCAGTTTAGAACCTTGCGCAATTACACCAATTATGCCTACAGTGACCAAGACAATCTTTTTTACCGGTACCGTAATTTGGACTCCGGCGATCCCCGAACATTTTCATTTTATCGCGCGGTTTTGGTATTGAATTACCGCCTGGGAACAAATGACGGCTAACCAATCCGCCGCCGGGCTTCTTCAACACTGATGCCCTTACGCCCTGCCCAATCAGCCAGTTGGTCTTCGCCTATGCTCCCCACGCCGAAATAATGCGCCGCGGGACTGGCAAAAAACATTCCGCATACCGAGGCGGCGGGAATAATCATTGCGGTATCTGTCAGTTTCAGGCCGCAGCGTTTTTCCGCTTCAAGCATTTCAAAGACAATGCGTTTATCCTCATGATCGGGACAAGAGGGATACCCAAAAGCCGGCCGTATGCCCGTATAGCCGCCTTTTAGAATTTCTTCGACAGACAGGGATTCATCCGGCGCATAGCCCCACCATTCCCGCCGGATGCGGAGGTGGATTTCCTCGACAAAAGCCTCCGCCAGCGCGTTTGCCAGACTCGTCAGCAGCAGCGTATCGTAATCATTAAGGCCGGCATTTTCCATGCCAAAACCGGCGCTCAGGGCATACAGCCCCACCCAGTGTCCGCCGTCCGCAGACGCGACAAAATCCGCCAAACAGGAATTGAATATTCCGGCGGGCTTTTTATTCTGGCTGCGTAAAAAACAAAAACGGCGGCTATCGCCGATCACGACATCATCGCCGGCGGCGGCGGCGGGGAAAATTCCCGCAACGCCGCGCAGTTTCAGCAAACCTTCGGTTTTGACCCGCTCCAGCAGCGTCTGCGCGTCTGAAATGGTGACAGGCACCGGAAAAGAATTTCTATCAATGTAGGGAATGACGCGATCCAGCGGGTAATCGTTCAGGTCGATGAGGCCGGTGGTTTTGGGCGGGGGCGGACTTGTTACTACCGGTGCCTTGTTGGCACGCGCAGACTCAAGCGGGATAATTTCAATGCGGGATTGAATTGCCCCGTGCCGGGCGGCGGCGTCACGGTAGCTTTGTTCAAGGTTCTCCAGAAAGCGGGGGCGTTCCGCAGCGGACAGCAGGGCATGGACTGTCCCGGCGGACTTTCCGGCATTGGGCACATAAACCACCGGGCCGGAATATTCCGGGGCAAGGCGCATGCTGGTGTGGACAAGGCTCGCCGCGGCGCCTCCGATGAGCAGGGGAATTTTTATGCGGCGCTGTTCCATTTCCCGCGCGATATGCGCCATTTCGTCCAGCGACGGCGAGATAAGGCCGGAAAGTCCGATCATCGCCGCCTGTTCTTTTTCCGCGGTTTCGATTATCCGGTCAGCGGGAACCATCACCCCCAGGTCGATAACCTGATAGCCGTTACAGGCTAAAACCACGCCCACAATATTTTTACCAATGTCGTGAACGTCGCCCTTTACCGTCGCCAGAATAATTTTTGGCGAAAGCGCGTCGGTTTTTTTCTCCATGTACGGTTCAAGTGCGGCGGCGGCTTTTTTCATTACCTGCGCGCTGCGTATCATCTGGGGAAGGTACATTGTCCCCTCATCAAACCGTTTTCCCACTTCTTTCATGCCGTCCATCAGCGGGCCTTCAACAATTTCCAGCGCTGTTTTACCGGTTGACCCTTCCCTGTTCCCCATCAGTTCCAGTACGTCCGCCTCGATAAAATCGTCAATGCCTTTTACCAGCGCGTGCATGATGCGGGCTTCGGCGGATTGGTTTCGCCAGTTATCGGCGGTTGGATTATGGGGAGTAGGGAGTAAGGAGTGGGAAGTGGGGGCGGCGTTTTTTTTTTCCGCAAGATTAATGAGGCGGTCTGCCGCGCCCGGGCTGCGGTTAAGAATGACATCTTCAACGGCATTGCGAAGATCTTCCTCAATGTCGTTATACGCAATGAGCGCCGCCGGATTCACAATGGCCATAGTCAGACCGGCTGCCCCGGCATGGAAAAGAAAAACGCTGTGCATGGCTTCCCGCACGGCATTGTTTCCCCGGAAACTGTATGAAAGGTTTGAAATGCCGCCGGAAATCTGAACGCGGGGGCAGTTGTCCCGAATCCACGCGCAAGCGCGGATAAAATCAACCGCGCAGGAATCACTTTCGGCGATTCCGGTCGCAACGGCGAGTACGTTGGGGTCAAACACGATATTTTCAGGCGGGAAACCGCTTTCAACCAGCAGACGATAGGCGCGTCCCGCTATTTCAATTTTTCGCTCATAACTGACCGCCTGCCCCTGTTCGTCAATGAGCATTACCACGACAGCCGCGCCATAGCGCCTAACCAAAGATGCCCGGCGCAAAAATTCCGCCTCGCCGTCTTTCAGGTTTATTGAATTGACCAGACCTTTCCCCTGCAAAAGCTTCAGGCCCGCTTCAATAACATTCCAGCGGGAACTGTCAATCATAATGGGTACTTTGGCAATGTACGGGTCAAACAGGGCGGCGCCCAAAAACGCCGTCATCGCTTTTTCCGCGTCCAGCATAGCGTCATCCATGCCCACGCAGACAATAGCCGCGCCGTCTTCGATCATATCCCGCGCAAAACCCGCGGCGGCATCAAATTGGCCTTCACTGACAAGACGCAGAAATTTGCGGCTTCCCGCGACATTGGTTCGCTCGCCAATAAGGGTTAGAGAAGCGGGGTTGTTAAGGGTAAGCAGTTCGAGTCCCGCAAAACAGGAAGGCTGTGCCGTCTGCGGTAACACGCGGGGTTTGTATAAAGCCGCCTTTGCCGCGATAGCCGCAATATGCGCCGGCGTGGAACCGCAGCAGCCGCCCACGACATTCAACAAGCCGTCTTGCAAAAAACGCTCAATATGGGCGGCCATTGTTTCAGGACTTTCATCGTAGCCGCCCAACTGATTGGGCAGCCCCGCGTTGGGATAGGCGCTGACCAGGCAGGGAACCATGTCAGATAACAGGCGGATATGGGGCAGCATTTTTTCCGCGCCGAATGAACAGTTAAGGCCCACGGCCCAGGGTTCCGCATGAAGTATTGACGCGCACAACGCTTCCAGCGTTTGACCGGAAAGCAGTCTGCCCGAATCGCCTGAAACCGTAGCGGAAACCATAACGGGAACAGTAATATTCCGTTCTTCCAAAAGCCTCCCAATGGCGGACAGGGCGGCCTTGGCGTTGAGTGTGTCAAAAATGGTTTCCACCAGCAAAATATCCGCGCCACCGTCCAGCAGCCCCCGCGCATTGTCATAGTAAGCCGCCTCAAGCGCATCCCAGTAAATATCGCGTTTGGCGGGATCATTCATATCAGATGAAAGGCTGGCGCTTTTTCCGGTCGGCCCCATGCTCCCCGCGACAAAACGGGGTTTGTCCGCGGTTGAAAATGCGTCCGCCGCCTCCCGCGCGATAATCGCCGCCGCCCGGCTGATCTCGTAAGCCAATTCACCCAGTCCGTATTCGGCAAGGCCGTAGTCGGACAGTGACACCGCCGTTGAGTTAAAACTGCACGTTTCGATAATATCCGCTCCGGCTTCAAGATATGCCCGGTGAATGGCGCCAATCGCTTCCGGCCTGGTCAGGCAGAGCAGGTCATTACAACCCAAAAGCTGTTTTTTATGGTTTGCAAAACGCGTACCGTGGAAATCCGCCTCGCCAAGTTTAAGGTTCTGTATCATTGAACCCATTGCGCCGTCCAGAATGAGTATGCGCCGCGACGCAATGGCGTTGAGTTTTTCCCGTACCGTCATGGGAAAATGGTAGCAAAAAAAAGCGGAATTCACCAGCAGTGCGCCCCCAAAAAGGCTGTCCAGTATTCTGAAAACCAATATTTTACCATTTAGTCCCGGAAATTACACACAAAGCCCCCGATATTTCCATTCGTTGACAAGCCTGTCCATGAATGATATTGTATCCTCAAGAAAATTACCCTGTGCCCTGCTGGTCCTGTAGCTCAGTGGATAGAGCGGCCGCCTCCTAAGCGGCAGGTCGGCCGTCCGATTCGGCCCAGGATCAATGCACTTCATTCAAATATTTCCAATAACGCGCGGGCATAAACCTCCGCTGTAAACCGGGGTTATTCCTGCTTTCGTTATTGATGGTTTTATGATACAGCCGCCAGAGATTCCCCCATTCGCTGTCCGGCGGATTTTTCAAAAATGCGGGATTTTTGTCGATATTAAAAAATTCGAATAATTCGCCGGCAACGCGCGATTCCGATGGCGCATAACGCAGGCAGAGGCGGCGCTTTTCATCAATTATGGCCCAGGGCGTTTCCCCAAACCGCTCCCTGAAATGCGGCCCCAAAGCGGGTATTACAAAATGATCCGGTTCGCAGCGGGCAATGTACACACCGTCTTCATTGGGACAAAAACGCAGCAAGCCCATCAGCCGGTGAATCTCATGCCAAACCTTGTACGCCGCTTCCAGCACGGTACATACGTCGCTGTCGCCGCGGTCAGCGGCCGCCGCGTCCGCCGTTTGCCGCTGCGCAGCCTCAAGTTCGCCGCGTGTAAGCGGCCCGGAAGCGTTTGTTACCGCATCCGCCGCCGCGAGGACTTTGTGTTCAAAGCGGGCAATTGCCGCCGTAATGGGAAGCTCGCTCATTCCGGCATGGGTAATGGCGCAAAAGGCGTTTATGGAAAGCTCATAAAGGCGGCGGCTTTGGGGCGGCAAAAGCGAAAGATCAACACCGGTGTTTGCATGAAGCGCGGCGATAACCGCAATGTCCGCGCCGGAAAAATCTTTCCCCCCGTTTCCGGCATCTTCAAAAAGATCGCCCTGTGCGCTATCCATAAAAATACTATACATCGGTATAGGTTATATTGCAAGGTGGAGGCGGAAAGCGTTAGGACAAAAAAGGGCGCCGGGCGTTATTTGCCGGGCGCTCTTTTTGGCTGCATTATCAGTATTTGATGAGGTAATAAATCACATAACCCCAGCTCAATAACCCATGCAGAATAGCCCAGGGAATTGAGTGCCATGAAGTGTATGAGATAACGATAGCCAGACAACTCCCAAAAGATATACCCGCTTTTGCCGCTGTTGACCCAGCTTGATTGTTCATGGTTATACCCCTTTGTTAATTGAAAACTAACGTTTGGTACTTTTTTTAACTTTTGCAGTTTTGCTTGTTTGAGGGGTGCTTTTGGCCTCTACCCGGTCAAGGGCGCTTGCGGGAAATGTACCCTCCTGATACTCATTGGTATCCGAAAACCACGATGTAGTTATAAGGTTTGTTTCAGCATTAAAAGCCTTAACTACCATTGGGGGGCTTTTGGGCAGGGCTGAAACTGTTACTACATCACCAATTAGCCGTCCGGTCGCTCTTACACTCATGTTTTATCTCCTTGCCAATAAGAGTAATACATATAAAGAATAATGAAAAGGGGGGGAAACAGAGAAATGAGGAGAAAAGAACAAAGAAAACGATGACTTATCTTTGTTCTTTGAAAAAAGGGTGACAGGTACTATTTGCCCCATAAACGGTCTATCCGTTCTGAAGAAAACGGGCAAGATTAATGATTACATTACGATCTTTACTATTCAATTGTTCGGACACCAGCACTATTTTCTGTATATCCTCGTGAAAAGAAGAAAACGGGCGGTCTTGTTTACTATTTGTACCGTTTACTAAATATTCGACAGAAACCCCCAAGGCTTGTGCTATACTAACAGCAGCGTCAACCGAAGGTGTATAGCCCCGGTTTCCCAAATAACTGTCGATTGTTTTCTTTTTTACTCCCGAACGAACCGCCAATTCCTTAACAGGCATATCCAAATATTCCAGTTGTGATTTTAAATTTTCTCTAAAACCCATTATACCAAGATACGATAAAATTCGTACTGTTTACTTGACATTACTAATATACTAGGTATATAATTTTAATAGTACGAGAAAACCAGTATTTAAATGGCTTATATGGCGAGAAAAAGCAACTAGGGGCAAAAAAGGGTGACAGGCACTATTTGCCCCAAAAAGGAGAAACTATGAAAACGAAAAAAGAAAGAAGAATTAACCACGGAGAACACGGAGGAAGAAAAGATTATCGTATCAAAACTCCGTGTACTCCGTGGTGAAAATTCTTCTCTTAATTCTTGTCCTCGCATTGGGGGCTTGCGACAACGGCGATGACAGCAATAAACCCGATGTTGCGAAAAACCAAACCGCAACCCGCACACTGGTTCACGGGGTCGGGTCTATAACCATAACAGGTTTTATGACCAACGCGCAGTGGAAAGGCGTTGCCGATAATATCCAAACTGGGATTAATGCCCGACTGAGTAGTGATATACTCGCTGCCGGAGAGGATACGGTGGTTAATTATTACAAAGGTGTATTTGCTCGTGGAATTACTTATATCATAGAGCCGGAACCGGTTGGATACAATAGTCATAAAACAACCGGCGATGGAAAAACTGCTTATGTTGCTTTGGGTAAGATAGATACGGCAGGATGGACGGACACCATGGCGGCAATAGGCCAAAATCAAATATCCCAGGATGGCACTATCATAGGCAAAGCCGGCAAGGTGCAGGGGGTGGCCGCGCTTGGCGCCTGACAGTTGGCGTAGCCGTTATCTTCCGAGCTATTTTGTTTTGTTTTTCGTGACTAATTAATTTTTTCATTCTTTACCCCTACTGTCCAAACGGCGGATTCCCGCTTTCGCTCAAATGCTTATTAGCCTTTATTTTCGCATTCGCTTTTTTTTGTTTCTTTTCAATATCACGCTTCATATGCTCATATTTCCCGTCATCACGCCATTTTTCGTATACAAGAGTATCAATTATTCGTTTTTCATCTTCAGATGAAATATTTTGTTCGGATGATTCTGTTTCCATATTTCCCCCCCCTAAAAATCCCACACCCCATCCCAAATAGGGGGAGTGAGTCTCCCAATGTAAGACAAATTATCCCCCGGCCCGGCGGTGGTCTCCTTGCGTTTTATATAACTGTTATTATCATAGTGATTAACATATACCGCATGGCCGTGGTCATTTAGTACAACGCCGGAATTGTTTTTTACTGTATTACTCTTGCTGTTTCCGGCGGTATAGCCATATATAGTCCCACCAGTTTTCTCAAAGAAAGAAACATAGTGAACGTTCACATACATCCCGCCGCCGTAGTAGGAGGTATTGCCGGAGATTTCCCCGCCATTCATGGTAAAGGTTCCACCGTTCACATACACCCCGCCGCCGTAGGAGGAGGTATTACCGGAGATTTTCCCGCCATTCATGGTAAAGGTTCCACTACTCACAGACACTCCGCCGCCGTAGGAGGAGGTATTACCGGAGATTTCCCCGCCATTCATGGTAAAGGTTTCACCGTTCACAGACACTCCACCGCCGTAGGAGGAGGTATTACCGGAGATTTCCCCGCCGCTCATCGTAAAGGTTCCGTTATAGTACACATACACCCCGCCGCCGTAGGAGGATGGGTAGTCGGTGGTATTACCGGAGATTTCCCCGCCATTCATGGTAAAAGTTCCTCTGTCCACATACACTCCGCCACCGTGGGAGTAGGAGGTATTACCGGAGATTTCCCCGCCTTCCATGGTAAAGGTTTCACCGTTCACATACACCCCGCCGCCGTAGGAGGAGGTATTACCGGAGATTTCCCCGCCTTCCATGGTAAAGGTTCCGCCGTCCACATACACCCCGCCGCCGTAGCTGCCGTAGGAGGATGAGGAAGCGGTATTACCGGAAATTTTCCCGCCGCTTATAGTAAAGGTTCCACTACTCACATACACGCCGCCGCCGCCGTCGCCGTAGGAGGATGAGGAATAGGAGTGAGCGGTATTACCGGAGATTTCCCCGCCATTCATGGTAAAGATTCCACTCACATACACCCCGCCGCCGTAGCCGCCGTAGGAGGATGAGGAAAAGGAGTAAGCGGTATTATCGGAGATTTCCCCGCCATTCATGGTAAAAGTTCCTCTGTCCACATACACTCCGCCGCCGTAGGAGGATGAGTAAGCGGTATTACCGGAGATTTCCCCGCCATTCATGGTAAAGGTTCCGCCGTCCACATACACCCCGCCGCCGTAGCCGCCGTAGGAGGATGAGGAAGCGATATTACCGGAGATTTTCACGCTCTGATTCATAGTCAGTGTACCGCCTGAGTTTACCCGAACAAGGGAAGCGGTATTACTGCCTTTGCCCTGCAGGATAAGGTTTTCTTCCAAAATCAGAGTAACGCCATTCCCTACGCTAAAAAGTGAACCATTGCCTGACAAAACGATAACCCGTGCGTTGTTTCCAATACCCTTAAGCCGGATGGTGATATTTTTTTTGCCGGTATATGAAAGATTCTGGGGGGCAAGCTCTTCATAGGTAGCGGTAACCTCAAGTATATAACCGGAGTTACTTGCCGCGTTGGCGCTGAGCCATTGTAATTTGGCTGCAAGGGTATTGCCGGAAACAACTATCGGCGGTCCCCACTTGGCGTACAGGATTATGTTGTTGGTAACGGTGTCGCTATCAAAATCCCATAAATTGGTATAGGATGCGTCTTTATACCAGCCTTGTAAGGTATAACCCTCTTTGGCTATATTTTCAGGTTTACTCACTTTACCGCCATTTATTATATTTTGTTGGGGTGGAGAGGGTGTTCCGCCGTCGGCATTGAAGGTAACCGTATAAGAAATTGCAAGCCACTTTGCATGGAGAGTGATATTATCAACAATCTCGTAGTTGTCAAAATCCCACAAGTTAATATAACCTGCCTCCTTATACCAGCCGACAAAACCGTAGCCGGTTTTAGTCATAGCGGGCGGCATAACAACTTTATCACCGTGGGCTATATTTTGTGAATCGGGAGCAGGATTTCCGCCGTTTGCCTCAAAGTTGACCGTGTAATAATTGGTATCCCACATGGCATATAAGGTGATGTTACCGGTAACAGTGTCAGTGGCAAAGTTCCATTGATTAGTATAAGTCGTATCCTTATACCAGCCGCCGAACCCGTAGTTGGTCTTAGTCATAGCGGGCGGCATAACAACTTTACCGCCGTGGGTTATATTTTGTGAATCGGGAGCAGGATTTCCGCCGTTTGCCTCAAAGTTGACTGTGTGATAATTGGTATCCCATTTTGCATAGAGGGTTATATCGCCGGTAACGGTGTCGGCGGTAAAGTTCCATTGATTGATACAATTCTCCTCTTTATACCAGCCGCCAAAACCGTAGTTGGTTTTAGTCATAGCAGGCGGCGGAACAACTTTATTGTCGTAAACTATGATTTGTGAAGTGGGGACGGGACTTCCGCCATTGGCGTTAAAGTTGACCGTGTAGGTTGTATAGTCTGGCGGGGGATTAGGTATAGTAGGGTTGGGTATAGTAGGATTAGGTATAGCCGAATCGGTTCCAGTAGGGTCTGCACATGAGGCAAACAGGCCGAGAATGACAAAAACAAGGGTGAATATAAAAAAGATGTTTCTGTTTTTCATAACAAACTCCTTTATTTCAAAAAATGATAGGGGGCATAATTATGACCTATAGTATTATAATACCATAATTAGGTATTTTCAAGCCTTTTGTGACATAATTATGTTATTTTCCCGATATATGTCCGATTTTTCAAAACGGTTACGCTCTGAAATTGAATACATTGGCCTTAATCAGAAGGAATTTGCCGCAAAAGCGGGCATAAAAAAACGGGCTTTGGACGCTTATTTAAGGGCGCAGCAATCCATGCCGCCTGCCGACACGGCGGTAAAAATAGCCGCCGCTCTGGGCCTCTCGGTTGAATATTTGGTAACCGGCAAAGAATACCGGCAATCGGTGGACATTTCCCAATATTTGCAATTTCGGGACATACTGGACGATTTGGCAGTTCTGCCGGGTGAAATTCTTGAGCCTATAAAAGCAGTGATAAAAGCTTTTGCGAACGGTGAACGTAAAAAAAATAAGGCCGCTGTTTAGATTATATTTTCTTTATTCCTAAAATGAACAGAATATTATTTTCTATCTTTTCAATTATAGTCCTGTCAATTTTGGTAATTTTTTCAATAAGCCTTCGCCGGTCTATTACTTCAATTTGCGATATTGTTATCACAGAGTCCTTTTTCAATTTTGATTCGCGTTTGGTAATAAGTATGTTTCCGGGCGCGTCCGCCAGTATCAGGTTTGTTGTTAATGGGATTACTATCGTAGTATTTATTTTACTATTATTGAAAAAATCATTTTGTATTATTAAAACAGGGCGTTTATATCCCGGCTCACTGCCAAATGGTATGCCAAAATCAGCCCACCATAACTCACCACGTGTCATTTTTTGTCAAATTCCTTAATGATTCAAGTCCAACATCCAAATCCCTTGTGAATTCGTCCTGATTTACTTTTTCATAAACCTCATTCAATTTTTTTGTTATCATTTCTCCGTTGTGCTTGCTGATGTAATCTTCTAAAGCTATTACAAATAAGCGGCTTCGTGGAATGCCCATGTAATAAGCGGTCTTTTCCGCTTTTTCAAATAAAGTATCCGAAAGAGATATTGCCGTTTTCATATTTTATAGTATAACACGGGTATAACTATTTGTCAATAAGTATTTTTCAACAATATTAATAGACGGGTACCGGAAGTTTAGGTGTATGAAAGTAAACATTATACCGATCTCACTCAACAGGCGCTACTTGACGCAACGCCTTCATTGAGTGAGATGCTGTTAGCGGTTACTACTTCCCAACCCTTATCGAATTCCAGGCGTCGTTGTACAAGTCTAACGCGGGGCCGAGGTCGTCTTTTAACTCGGTGTTTACCAAGTCGTTTTCAGAGTACCATGCGTCGCCGGTCTTGAGCTGACGGGCGGGAATATTTGCCGTGGCGGGAAAGCCAAAGATGTCGGCAAACTCGGCGTAGACTTCGGGGCGGTGAATAAAATCAATAAACTTGTGGGCAAGGTCGATATTTTTTGAGCCTTTGAGAATGCACATACTGTCAAGATAGGCCGGGCCGCCTTCTTTGGGAACAAAATAGACGGTATCCCTCATAAGCTGGGCGTTATCGGCAATTTCTTCAAAAACCACTTCGGCGTAGCCCTGCACCACCCAAAAGTCGCCGTTGGCGTAACCTTTGCCAAAAGCCTCGGCGTCAAATTTGGTCAGATTGGGTTTCCATGAATTGTTGATAAGGTCCCGCGCGGCGGCAATGTGCGCGGGGTTTTTCGTGTTGACCGAATGTCCCAAATAGGCAAGGGCGTCGCCCATTACTTCGCGCATGTCGTCCAGCATGGTCATACGGTTGCGCAGGTCTGCGCGGCCAAAGATAGACCAACTCCGCTCGAAGTTGGGAACCTTGGCGGTATTCACCAGAACGCCCGCGGCGCCGTAATAGTAGGGAACCGAGTAATCCATGTTGGGATCGTAGGTCGCCTTGCGCAGTACCGCCGGATCGATGTTTTTCAGATTGGACAATTTTGACTTGTCAATTTTTTCCAGCATATTCTGCTGAATCATAATTGACACGTAATCGCCTGACGGAAATACAATGTCGTAACCGCTGCCCCCCGCCTTGAGCTTGGCGAACATATCCTCGTTGGACGCAAACTCATCGTAGATCACCTTGACCTTGTACTCTTTCTCGAATTGTTCGATGACCGAGTCCGGCGTATAATACGTCCAGTTGTAAATAAATAGCCGGTTCTTTTTAAAGAAACCGCATCCGATAACCGTGGCGGCTGTCAATGCCGCCAGAACCACAGGAAAGATGATGTGCCTTTTCATATTCATCTTTTCTACCTTCCTCTACATAAAATATATAAAACCATAAGGTTTTATTGACGAACGAAGCGAGGTCGCGGCCGTGCTTGCACGGACATGACCGAGCGAGTGAGGAAACGAAGGGTATCAATACCCCGCGGCTTGCCGCGGAAGGCTCCGGGTGCAGGGCTTGCCCTGCGGTATTGATACCCTTCATTTCATTTTGCCGCAATATACTTCAGGAATCTCCTGAGCGTAGTACATAACAATACCGTTCCCAGTATCATTACCACTGACAGGGCGCTGATGACCGGAGTAACGCCGCCCCGGCGGGTAATCGCCGAATAGATAAAAACCGGCAGGGTTGATGAACCGGGACCGGCGACAAAAAACGTAATGACAAAATCTTCCAGAGACAGGGTAATGGCAGTTAACAGGCCGGATAAAATACCGGGCATACAGATGGGAACCGTTACGCGAAACAGGGTCTGCTTTTCGCTTGCCCCCAAATCGTGGGCTGCCTCGATAATGGAAAAATCAAACTCGTCCAGTCTGGCCATTACCATCAGAAACACAAAGGGCAAGTTAAACGTGGTGTGGGCGACATAAATCGTGAACAGACTCAGGGGAATGCCGACGCCGGCAAAGAAAATCGACAGGGCAACGCCGATAATAATTTCCGGCAGAATCATCGGCAGAAAGGAAATGGTCTGCACATAGGAACGCAGCCGGAAGCGGTACCAGTTGACCCCGATTGCGCCGATAGTGCCGATTACCGTGGCGGTTGCGGCGGATGACACGGCGACAATAAGGCTGTTAAAAAAAGCCCGCCACAGTTCCCGCGAAGCGACCAGCCGCTGATACCAGCGCAGGGAAAAGCCCGTCCAGTTCATGCCGGTGGAATCGTTAAATGAATAAAGGATAAGCACCAAAAGGGGCAAAAAAAGGAAAATAATGGTAACAAAATAAACGGTTTGGGAAAAGGAAAAGGGGCGGCGCATGGCCCGTTTTGCGTGGCGGGCTGCTTCCCCCTGCGTTTTGCCGGTTCTCAGGGAGGTAATTACATTGCGGACGATGCTTTTGAAACTCATGCATGCCCCCCGTTCTGCGGTTCACCCTCGGTTTTTGCCGTAAGCCGCGAAGCGTCCCGCTTTTGGATATTCATCATCAGAATAACGCCCACCGTTGTTACCAGAGTAAGCACCATCGAAATTGCCGCCGCGCGGGGCCAGTTCCGCGACTTGGACAACTGGTCGGCGATAATGTTCCCCAGCATATAGGAATCCTTGCCTCCCACGAGCAGGGGCACGGCATAGGCTCCAAAAATGGGAATAAAGGTGAACAGCACCGCCGTAAAAATACCGCCGCGGATATTGGGCAGCAGCACCCTGATCATGGCAATTGGCTTGGTAGCCCCCAGATCGCGCGCCGCTTCCAGCAGAGAAAAATCAAATTTATCAATACTGGAAAACAGCGGCAGTATCGCATAGGGCAGGTACATATACACCAATACCAGTATCACGACATTTTGGTTGTAGAGAAAATGAATATAGTCATCAATCAAACCGACGCGGAGCAAAAATTCATTGAGGAAACCGGAGTTTCCCAAAATGTTCATCCAGGCAAATACCCGAATCAAAAAATTCGTCCAAAAGGGAATGATGATGAGCAGCAGCAGCAGATTCTGATTTTTGCTTTTCGCCATAAAATAGCCGCAGGGCAGGGCGATAAAAATGGTAATTACCGTGGCAATCACCGAAGTGACAACGGTACGAAAAGTAATACCCAGAAAAATTTTGTCGCCCAGGTAACGGTAAGCGTCCAGTGAAAATTCCGGCTCAACGCCGCCGTACAGCCCTTTTTTCAAAAAACTGTAAATGATGATAATGGCAATGGGCGCAAGGAAAAAAAGCGTGAACCACACCGTTTGAGGGCCTGAATACAGGGGGCCAAAATTTTTGCCGTGTTTCAGTGCGGTACTCTGCCGTGCGCTGCCGCCCGCCTCCGGCTTCACTTCTTCACCTCGACAATGTAGCCGTCGTTGGCGCTCCATGACAGAAAAACCGAATCTTTCCAGAGTATGTCCGGCCCTTCATCTGAATAATTGGCATGCTGTTTAATCACCCTGATTATGGTTTTATCCATCACTTTGACATAGAATTTGGTCTGAAAACCCGAATAAATCGGCTCGTCTACCGTTCCCTGAAACAGGTTAATGTCTTCGCGCTTGGTCGCGGGGCGGTCTTTGGTGATGACAATTTTTTCCGGCCTGATGGTAAAGCTGACCGTTTGGCCGGCCTGAATCTGATCCACCGTGGTTACTTTTATCCGTCCCAGTTCGGGGATTTCTAACTCGGCCATATACTCAGCCGTTTCCGTACCGGGGGCCTGTTCCAACTGCCGGACGCTAACCACTGTGGCGTCGAAAAGATTCGTCTCGCCGATAAAACGGGCGACAAAATCGGTGGCAGGGCTTTCATAAATCTCGTGCGGCGTGCCGATTTGCAGTACGTCACCCTGATTCATCACCGCCAGCCGGTCGGACACCGAAAGGGCTTCCTGCTGGTCATGGGTCACGTAAATGAAGGTAATGCCGATTTTATCGTGAATCTGGTCGAGTTCAATCAGCATGTGCTGACGGAGTTTTGCGTCCAGCGCGGAAAGCGGCTCGTCCAGCAGCAGTACCCGCGGCTCATTTATCAGGGCGCGGGCAATGGCTACCCGCTGTTTTTGTCCGCCGGAAAGCTGGTTGGGCTTTTTATGGGCATGGCCCTCAAGCTGCACCAGATGCAGGTATTCGTTTACCTTGCCGGTAACGTCGCTTTTTGACGCCTTTTTCAGGCGCAGTGAAAAAGCGACATTTTCGAACACCGAAAGGTGGGGGAACAGGGCATAATTTTGGAACACCGTATTGGCATGGCGGCGGTTGGGGGGCAGCGGCAGCACGTCGCGCCCGTCAAAGGTAACCGTCCCGATGTCCGGGTATTCAAAACCGGCAATAATCCGCAAAAGGGTGGTTTTTCCGCAGCCCGAAGGCCCCAACAGGGAAAAAAACTCCCCCTTTTTTATTTCAAGGCTCACATTTTTGAGCGCTACAAAGCTATCGAAGGTTTTGGAAACACCTCCGATGACCACATCGCTTCCTTTCAATCTGTTTCTTCCAGCCTCCTTCGTAGGAGCAATGGCGCCGGGCCGCACGGCGCGGCATACCCATGCCGCCCACTTCATAAAATATAAAAGTACAATGGGGATTTTTTAAGGTGTTGTCAACTGGTTTTGGAAAAAAAATAAAAAAATATCAGGGCTTCTGCACTTACTTTTTAGAATAATAATGAAATGGTGAGGCGGGCAGGCAACGGGGCGGCAAAACGCTTGTGGAATCCGCCTGTGCAGCCCCCCAGCACTTAAATTACCATACACATCGTGATACTACGAAACATAGTCATATTTAAGTGCTGGGCTGTTACTGTACACTTAGTTTTTGCTTTTTTCCCCTGGTCTGCTCCGGCGGGGAATTCCAAATGTTTTGTCGCCCCGCCGGCCTGCCCGCCTGACAATGTAGTGTCATTCAGCACATTAAAGCAGAAGTCCCGCTCTGGTAATAGGGAAGAGATGCCGACATAAGGATTTTCTGTTATTTGGTTGAATATCTTGCCAAAATAAATGCAGAAGCCCAAAAAATACCCCCCGCCGCAGACTACTCGAACCTATGGTTCGAAACCTGCGGTTGGGCGGGGGGATTACCGTTATAGTTTGGGGGCTTTTCTCATCAGAGAGGGGGCAATACTGGGCTTGCCAGATTCTTCTTCATAATAATCAACTGAGATACCAATCAGTTTCATAGCTGTTATATAAGATTCATAGTCGTTAACCGTTACTGTTTTAAGCGGTGCAGCGCCTTCGCCGTAAACCTTCAAAGAGCCGGAACATTTCGGTTTAACGGAATCATATATACCACCATCATGATAATCATCAAAAGAAATGTTCGATACTGAAAAGTTATCGGTAAATGCCATGTCAAGAATAATCTTTACGCCGCCCTCAGAAGTAGTAACCGTGAAACCGGACGCCTCTTTATATTTGCCGGAAGAAGTTAATTTAAATTTCGCTTCATCTATGTTACCGGTCTTGGTCACCGACATATTATCACGGGTGCTTTGTTCTTCAACAAGCGTACCGCCTGCAATACCTGTAACGCTTCCCTCTTTTATATCCCTTGTTGTTTTACCCTTCATTTTTGCTTCAAAGAAATATCGAAAATAGTCGTTGGTAGTCAAATTTACACCAGTACTACCAGAAGAATATTTCGCAATATTTTCAGACTCTGTTTCACTTCTCCTCACGCTGCCGCTGGCTTTTAACATCTTGCCATCGTCTTCCACATCCTTTAAATCGTAGATGTATATGTAATCATCACCATCCTTTATACTGTCGACATAATAATCAGGGTTAGTGTGATAGCTAAGAACTATCTCATACATACTGTCATAGACAGATTCGACAATGCTGGTTTCCGCCAACTCCTTCAGAATTGAATCTACATTCTGGGCTGTAGCAGGAGTCGTCCCCGGCGGATATGCCGGAAGGTCTCCCAATTTAACGGTTGGACCTGTTGATTCGCCGCCCGGATCATCGCCACTGTCAACAACTTAAGAGGCAAATAGAGTAAAAAGCGTGGTAAAATTAGGAATAGGGAGGGAATATGAAGGGGAAAAAAACTGCATTGAAGCCCTGATAGGATTAGTGAGGCAAAAGAGTTATGAGCGGCGGTCGAAGAAACGGGAACAGGACTTCACCCGGAGACGGAAAATGCTATTCACCGAGATAATCTATTGCATGTTAAGCATGGTAAAGGAAAGCACGCAGAACGCGCTGGAACGCGTGTTTCCGCAATTACAAAAAGAAAATCTGCACATGAGCCAGCAGGCGTTCAGCGCGGCCCGGCAAAAGATAAAATGGGAAGCGTTTGAGGAATTACATCAGACAAGCGTGACAGGTTCGTATCAGGAGGAATGGAAAACGTGGCGCGGGTATAGGGTGATGGCGGTAGACGGGAGTTTTATCCAACTGCCTTCTGACGCTGAGTTGATAAAGTACTACGGGGGACTGGGACATGAGCAGACAGCGGCGACGGCGCTGGTGTCGCTGTTGTATGACCTTGAGAACGACATAGTCGTGGACGCGAAAATAAGGCCGATAGCGGAAAATGAACGGGCGTTAGCGGAAGAACACTTGCGCGTGTTGCAAGGGCTGGACAGTTATAAGAAGGGGCATAAGGAATTGATAATCTTCGACCGCGGATACCCGTCACACGAGTTGGTTAAGTCGTTATCAGATAAAGAAATAGCGTATGTGATGCGGGTGCAGAAAGGCTTTATTCGTGAAGAGGCTCTGGGCGGGGCGAAGGAAGGCCGTGTAATGCTGGGGAAAACTGGGCTGCGAGTCCGCGCGGTACGGATACCTCTTACGAGCGGGGAGGATGAATTGTTGATAACGAATCTTACTAAAGCGGAAATGGAATACGGGGCGTTTGGGGAACTGTACCACAAGAGATGGGGCATAGAGACGAAGTACCAAGAACTCAAGCAAAAACTAGAGACGGAGAACTTTTCCGGACGGCTTGTAGACAATGTAAAACAAGATTTTTACGCGATGATGACGGCTGCTAATATGCTGGTCAGTTGCGTACGGGAGGCAAACAGGAAAGCGCACAAGAAACGGGAGGGGGAGCGGAAACCGTTATGAGTATAAGGTAAACGTGAATCATGTGGTAGGGGTATTCAAAGACGGTTTGATACGGATAATCATTGAAGAAGACGGTATAGTACGGCGTTATCTGATGAGCGAGTTGGTACGCAGTATGGAACGACGGGTAGTGCCGGTACGGCCAAACCGGGAGGTATCCCGCAAAGACTGTAACCGTAAAGCCAAGTTTCACCATAACCATAAATCAAACTGTTGACAAAGTTGGGCGGGTTGAATCCTTAAGTTGTTGACAGTGGGAA
>JAITCL010000040.1 GCA_031283105.1 Treponema sp.
CGCCGGTTTTGCAATGAAAATTGCTCATGCGGCTCATGCTGCCGGACAACAAGAAATGGGTCTAGGAAACTTCTAAAATATGGGGCTGTCCAATAAGAAAGGACAGCCCCCTAAATAAATTCCCCTAAAATAAAAGACATGATAAAATTCCCGCATGAGCAAAGGCAAAAGCGATAAAATCACGTACAAGCCCTATGAACAGCACCAGGCATTTTTAATTCCCCCAAGCGCCGAAGAACTGATACCGAAAGACCACCTTGTCAGGCTGGTAAGCGAAGTCATAGACGAAAAGGGGATAGAGCAGCTGATGAGGAAATACCAAGCGGGCGGCGGGGCAAGCCGGTATCATCCTGTAATGATGACGAAGCTGTTTGTGTACGGGTATATGACAAAGGTATGTTCCAGCCGAATGCTGGCAAAGGCTGCACGTGAGAACGTGACGTTCATGTGGCTTGCGGGGAATCAGAAACCCGATTTCAGGACGCTGAACGATTTCCGCGGGAAACTGCTGAAAGGGGTTATAGAAGAAATCTTCGTGACTGCGGTTAAGATGCTGGCGGCCAAAGGGTACATCAAACTGGAGCATTATTTTGTTGACGGAACAAAGATAGAATCGGCATCCGGCCGTTACACGTTTGTGTGGAAAAAGGCGGTGGAAACGAACAATAAGAAACTGGATGAGAAACTACGTGCATATATACGGATGGTGGATGAGGTATGGGAAGAGGAAAACGATGAATACGGGAACAGGGACCTTGAAGAGATGGGCGGCAAGGATGGGTATACCAGCGCCGACGTGAAGGAACTTTCCGGCATTCTCCGGGAGCGGCTGGAACGAATGGACGATGAGGAAAGTAAAAAAAAACTGAAAAAGGAAGTGAAAACGATAGAGAAGGACTATTTGCCGAGGAAAAAGAAGTATGAGAAGGCCAAGAGGATATGCGGGAAACGGAACAGCTATTCGAAGACCGATCCTGATGCCACGTTCATGAGGATGAAAGAAGACCATATGCGTAACGGGCAGTTGAAACCCGACTACAATGTGCAGACAGGGACTGAAAACGGGTTTGTAGCAGGGTATGACGTGTTCCCCAACCCTGCGGACACGAAAACCTTGAAACCGCATTTGCGGCGGCAGGCGAAGAGGCTGGGGGTAAAACCGAAAGTGGTGATAGCGGACGCGGGGTACGGCGGACAGGAAAATTACGCGTACCTTGAAAACCAGAGAACTGTGGCGGTAATAAAGTACGGCATGTACCGGAAGGAGGAAAGCCGCAAGTGGAAAACGGACGGCTTCAAAACCGACAATTGGGAATACAACAAAAAAGGAAAATACTATGTTTGCCCTGCCGGGCGTCAGCTTACCTACACAGAGACGAAAAAAAGGGAAACCGATTCAGGGTACCCGATAACGGCTGACAAGTATGAATGCGAATCATGTAAATATTGCCGGTTAAAAAAGCGATGCACGAAAGCCAAAGGGAACCGAACCGTTGAACGGAATGAGCGGTGGCTGAGGCTCAAACGGAAAGCACAGCGGGTACTCAAGGATGAGAGGTATGTTGAATTGCGTAAACAGCGTTCTGTTGAAGTGGAAACGGTATTCGGCCAGATAAAAGGGAACCAGGGTTACCGGAGATTTTTGCTCAGAGGGACAGCCAAAGTCTCAACCGGGTGGGGATTACTGGCCCTGGGCTACAATCTGAAGCAAATATACCGGTTAAACAGGGAAGATACGGCATAAATAGATGCCGGGATACTCGCTGCTTCTCCAACTGTAAATAGTTGTAACTTAATTTTCACATAAAAACACTAAAAAAGGGGCTGTTCGGAATTACTTCCTAAACAGCCCCTTACGAATTCAAAAAATCGCCAAAATGGTTTTTTTCTACAGGCTCTATGTAGCGGACCGCAAGCACGGTACGCTGCTGAGCGCCTGTAGCGGTCAGCTTGAAATTCGAGAACTAGGTATCTCCGCGTCTCCCTTTGATTTATTATCTTCCCACAATCCATCAAAATATTCAGAATAATTTATATATGCTGGTGTGTCGCCAGCTATTCTTTGTATTTCGGTATTTTTACCAAATTTATCTTTTTCTTGCTGAGATACATATAAACAGTTGTCTAATATGATCAATCTAAATCCAACCTTTTTATTGTGTAGTCTGTATTCAATGTTTGAATTGTTTTTTTGTGCTTCATCAAAATTGTTTTTTGAATTTTTTACCTTTGTTTTTAAATTACCTGCATTTTTTGGTAATTCTTTCTGCCTTTCTTCAAGGTATTTATTATTTTCATCAGATATTAAATATAATTGCTTTAATTTTAAATCACCCATGACTTTTTTTGCAATATTACTGTACTGTTCATCACTAAATGTCGAACCGCACATTGCATATACTCGCATTTTTTTTGATTTACTTATATCATCTAATATGTTTTTCTCGGCGGCTTTTTGATCACGAAATTTTGTTTTTTCATATAAATGACGTAATTTCCAAAAATAAGTTACAAACATTGTTATTGCGGAGCCTAATATACTAATTCCCAAATTGATTAAATATTCCATATTACATATACTCCTGTTTTATTAGAATTTTATAAAATTCATCAAATAATCCATCAATATTTTCCCCTAGAATTGTATGATCGAATAAATTTTTATTCCTAACGTAATATTTATCAGAATAAATCATAGTTTCGTATCGTTCATAAAAATATTTAAATTGAATACCCAATAAATTTTTCATTTTTTTAATAAATTCTTTATTAAGTTTACTAAATTCTAATTTATTTTTTGTTTTTAAAGCTTGTGAAATATTTTTTGCCAATGGTAATAGCAACTGGTCATCATATTTTAACCCTTCACGCTCAACATATGCTTTTAGTAGATTTTCAACAAAAATGTCTTGTAAATAAATAAATATTATAGATATTTTATCATCAAAATATTTTTTCATCTTCTTTATAGATTTAACATGGCGGCATATTACGACTAGATTTTCATTATTAAGTCTTTTCCCCATTTCTTCTATAATAAACCCATAGCTATTACCATACATATCATATTTTATATCACAATTTTTTTCAATATAATCTTTATCCACAGATGTAATATCATCAAATGTGGTCTCTCTCTTTTTTCTACTTGAATATTTACTTGCTTTAGCACATAATCCATTTTCAACTATCTTTGATAATAATGTTGATTTTCCTATTCCTGATGGTCCTGACAAAACAAATAATTTCTTCTTGTTTTCTTTAAGTGTATCTGAATTATACTCTCTAAACAATCTAAACATCTGATCAACTAATTCATCTTTCTGATTTCCTGACTTATTTATAGCGCTTGTTTCTGCAAAAATTAAAGCATAATCAAAATCTTCTATGTGAGAAGCATAACGCAAAATATCATTATATTCTTGAAGTTTTGCTGGTCCCGTTACATTAATAGAATTCTCAATATGCTCTTTTTTACTTATTTGAGAAAATGTATATGCGGTTATTACATTCTCCTTTCCAAAATGCTCCCTGCATATCCTAAACATATTAGGCAGACTTGCCGTAAGTACAATGTGCCTGTTTCCATTTTTTATCCGTTTTATATATTTTTCCAATTCATATCCATAATAAATAGGATTACCATATAATTTTTGATTATTTTCATACAAAACAAAAGGTGTCCCTTCATATTGAAGACAGCCGCTATTATGTTCTTGCATTGATTTTATTCGTTGATCTATCTTGTTTATTTCATCTTTATATTTTTGCTCGTTTTCCTTTACTATTCTTTCTAAATCTATATATTCAGGATTTGATTCAAAATATAGAGATAAAATTTCTTTGTATGCGTTTTCTGATAAATCTTTTTCGGTTGAATTGTCCTTTGCCGCCTCTTGTTTTTCCTTAATTGTTTTTCTTAGATCTATCCAAAAACGTTCACGTCCTGTTTTTATCTTATTTTTATTGGACAATTTATCTGTTTCAAATTTTACCCTTATTTCTTCTTTATCTTTATTTTGAGTTTTCCAGTCTTCATTGTTCATATATTCTTCAAATGAATATTCTTTTTCAAAACTGTTTAATTCTATTAAATATTCGTTTTCATATTGTTGTAATAAATTTGATTTTGGTATGAATTTACATATTATTTCTCCTTCGTCTCCATCTTCCGCCCACCTGGTAGTATGTTTTTTCAATATATCCGTTTGTAATTTCCCTAAGTTTTTTGCTGCTCTAATAATGTCATCCTTGCCTGACTGTGCATTGCCGGACACAATAAACAATTTAGGAGTTTTTATAATTTTTTTATTTAAAAGTATTTTCTCATTAATAACTCCACTAATAACGCCTTTAGCCTGTATTTCAGCAATGTCCTCAAAAGTTTCTTGATAGGGAACATTTAATATAACTCTATCAAATAGAGTTATGTTTTCAATAAAAATTCGATATAAAGCAACTGCCCTTTCAAATCTTGAAATTATTTTGATTTCTGAAACGCTACCTCTTGTTTCTCCTATTTTTTGCTGAGTTTTAAAATCGGGTATTATTTCCCTAAATAAAAATAAAGATAATACTTGATTAGGGAATTTACTTTTTAGTTCTTCAACTACCCGAACATCGTTTATCACAATTATCGGTGATTCTCCTTTATTTAGATATTTCTGTAAATCTTTTTTCTTAAAACCGTATTCATCACCATAAGTTCTATAAATAAATTCACAATCTTCTGGAATATTTCTTGTTGATTTTACATCTATTACCCAATTGTCACTATCTTTATTGTTTATAAATTGTTCATTTATTTCAGTTTCACGATATGGACGAGTTACATATTTCCAATGCCGTTTAGGTTTAAATTGAATTCCATCATATTTAAGTTTTTCTCCAATTTCGATAATCTTATTTGTAAAATGTGTTTTACCACAGCCAGGAGAACCTGTCAGCGTGATTATAAATGGAGCTGTTCTCATTATTTATTTTAATCCTTCTTTTAAATAATCCGCGAACGCAGTAAGCTCCGACCACAATTTTCCTGTTATTATTGTCCTTAAATCAGGAGTCGCTTTAAATGGTTCTGTTCTTTTTTCTTTTGTTTTCATATCAATATATTCTATATATTCTCCCCTATAGCAATCGTATAATTCATGCAATTCAAGTAGTTTGTAACTGGAATTTTCTAAATTATTTTCATTAAAAAGTTCATTCATTATAAAAACATACATATCAGCAAAACATTTAACAGGAGCTTCTGTGGTATCAGGCATAATACGCGGAGAATCTACAGAGTGCCGGCTAAAATCATAATTCATACGGAAAAAATAAATTTCTTCATTGTTGTTCTTTATTTCTTTGAATGGAAGAGTTTGCCGTATTTTTTCCCGCCACTCTCCTAAAAATATAGGAATATCTGGATTTATTTCTTTTATTTCATTCGCAGTATGTGCTCCCTGATCTTCTTCTTCAATTTTATATAATTCCTCCAACATTTCACGTGCTGCTGCTTTTACTGTATCTACCGTGTCTTTTTCCATGTCAACATGTCCACCAATAGATTTATCCCACATATCTCGATTATCTTTAGCATTTTCTGCTCTTTTATGAATTAAAACACGTCCATCACGAGTAAAGATCATGCCCCAAATTACTACCTTTGCTTTTGTTATATCCAAAAAAGATGTTCTGGGTAATTGTCCCAGACAATGTCTATCCTCATTGTACATCAGTATAATTTCTGTTCTGTTATCTTTTTTCGTAATTTCAGAAGAATATTTTTTTGCGCCTAATTTTTCATTATCCAAATAAGCGTTAAAATATTGTTCAAATTCTTTTGACCATAAATTTTCTAATTTTTCTTCTTTATCACTTTTTGGGGGTATTGGTATTTTTACAAATATTTCTTGTTTACAGAATTTTGTTAAGGACAAAGTATAGTAATAATCGTCATCAATATTTATAGTAGGGATAGGGATACGCCAATAACAAGTACGCAATGAGAAACATTGTTCTTCATTTTTATCTTTGTTTTCACCTTTAGGTTCAATATGTTTACACTGTTTATTTACCAAATAATCCCGCATTTTTATTTTTGGCTCATTTTTTATCCTCATAAAATTACCAATATCGTAACTGCGGTCCTGTCCGCTCACATTTTTATTGGCAGAAATCAAGGATGAATAGGTCAAATCAGATTCTGACTCACATATTATCTCAACAAGGAGTTCCCCTTTATTAATGCGATCATACCAATCTTCCCTGAATTCATCATAGGGCAAGTCAAAAGACACGGCTCCTAATATACGAATACGTGATTTTGCTTCTTTAATTTTGGCAAACAGTTCTTCCCTAGAAAGGTATATTTGTTCCATGTTTTTTATTTTCTCATGTTGTTACGGAAATGTCAACAACAGAGGGGTATTTTAAGAATTTATGCCGCAATATGTACTGACGGGTACATCTTCAATTTCACTTGCCCAAACAGGCGAAATCCTTTCCCTGACAACGGTAAGAGGAAACCCGCCAAGAGGACTACGCCCAATGTTACCATAGCGACCCTCTAAGCGGATACCGCTCAGCATACTTAACAAAGCCAATGCGTTACCTCAGTCATTCATCCAGAACCCATACCCCCGGTATTATCGCCCGACCCGGCAGTTGCGTTTCTCCAGCGACTAGGGTGGATTCCCCCAATATAAGGCGCGACCCTGCCCGGTGGCTGTATTTCTGCCACCTAATGCTACGTCACTACCACTGATAGTTCCACTGGTTTTAGTAAAAGTTCCATCTCCTTCAACATACACTCCGCCACCGAAAGAGTTGGCATTATTACCGTTTGTTATCGTACTACCCTGCATATTGAAAATTCCACGATCACTCAATGCTCCAATGACAAACACACCACCGCCATCTCCGTTACCAGTATTGTCCCTCACCGAAGCACTACCTTCCATTCGGAATATTCCACCGTTATTTATTGTAACTATTGCAGCATTATTACCTGAACGTCCCCGTAGCGTAACATTCTTGACAATGACCGTTTGCCCGGCGACTATACGCAACAGGCTGCTACTGACGGACAGGGAAAAAGTACCGCCACCTTGTATAGTTACGGTTATGCCCGTAACAGAGCCGAAAATGTTTTCGTTATCCGGGGACGCGGGTACAGAAACATTACCGGTTACATTGATAATATAGGTTTGGCCATTACCGCCGTTTCTTATTCTGTTTATTGCCGTGTTTCATGTAGATATGTTATTTACATTAATAGCGCTAATGCCGCCGGGAACTGCAATAGTTGCGCTTCCATACCTTTCCCCCAAAACAGTGTACTTTATTACACTGTGGGCATGATACTATATGCCCACAGCAACATACATAAAAGGAGAAGTACATGAAAAACATGAGGCAATTGTGGATTATCGCCGTTGCGGCGGTGATTGGTTTCTCGGTGTGCAGTGACGACGGCGGCGGCGATAGCGGCCCGGCCAAGGAAATAACATCTGCCACGGGAATCGTGATGAGGTTGATACCCGCCGGAACCTTTATGATGGGCAGCCCGGAGACAGAACCGAACCGTAACCCTATTGAAAACAATGAAACGCAGCACTCGGTAAAGCTGAGCAAGCGTTTTTACATGGGCAAGTATCCGGTAACGCAGAAACAGTGGAAAGATGTGATGGGAAAGACAATACAGGAACAGCAGGGCGATTCAACAACCGACTACGGCAGGGGAGACAATTATCCTATCTATTACGTTACGTGGTACGACGTGGTGGAATTCTGCAACAAGCTGAGCGTTAAGGAAAAACTTGCTCCGGTGTACAGCCTGAACAACAAGACAGACCCCAGCGAATGGGGAGAAAAAGGAACTGGTTGGAACGATATAACAATGGACAAGAGCAAGAACGGCTACCGTTTGTCGACCGAAGCGGAATGGGAATACGCGTGCCGGGGAAGTTATGCGAAAAAGGCGACCGAGACGAATACCAAGCCGTTTGGGATAGGAGACGGGACAAAGATGGTCAGCGGCATGGCGAATTTTTATGTAACCTATCCGTATGATCTTGCGCATGATCCGGCGGGGAGTTGGAACGATACAGAGGCAACCGGATATGTAGGAAAGACAACAGCGGTCGGGACATATCAAGCCAATAATTATGGATTGTATGACATGCACGGGAATGTGTTTGAGTGGTGCTGGGATTGGTACAAGGTTGATATAACAGAGGATAACACGGATCCGGTCGGTGCGGTTACCGGCACTTCCCGGGTGGGACGCGGCGGCAGTTGGTACGACAAGGGTCAGGTCCTGCGTTCCGCGTAACGGGGCAGCGACACCCCGTCGTTCAGGAACTACGTCTTGGGGTTCCGGCTGGTGCGTTCCTGAGTTCTGCGGAGTGCTGTATGCAAAGCATACTTAGCCAACCGCAGAACCAACCGCTTTCCCGCAAACGGCCAAAACCTTTTGCAAAATTGAGTAACGTTTTCCTGCCGGTACAACGGAATAGATTCCGCGGAAAGCCGGAAAGCGTTTTATTTGGTGACAGTCACCATAGGGAAAATCCCCTATAAAAAGTGACAGCTACCGATATGACGGACAAAGGTATTGTATAGTTTGCGCTTTTTGATTATAGTATAAACAGGGAAAGCACATGAAATTACGTTTTTTTATATTGATTTTGGCGGTTCTGGCGGTTATTCCGGTTAATGCGCAGGAAATCATCACCGCGGAACGCTATCTGAAAATGGTCTCGGAGCGTTATGGTTCAATCAGGGATTATGAGGCCCATATCGTCATTCATTCGGGCAGCAGTGAAATGGCCGGTAATGTAAGCTACCTTTCCCCTTCTTTTCTCAGAATAGATTTTACCAAGCCCGCGGATCAGGTCATTGTGTTTAATGGGGAGCTTTTAACCGTGTACTTGCCCGAATATCGCGCGATACTCAACCAAACCATTACCCCCGGCCGCCGTCCGGCTTCCGGGGCTTCTTTGGCAAGCGCCCAGGGTCTTGCCCTGCTCGAGCGCAACTATGTCGCTTCTTTTGTGACCGGCCCCGATCCGGTGGCTCTTCAGGGAAGCCCGCAGGAGGAAGTTGTCAGACTGCGGCTTGCCCGGCGTAATATCTCGGAAGGTTTTCGTGAAATTATTTTAAGCATTAATCCCGCCACAAAAACTATCCGCCGTATTGAGGGGCGTACCATTGCCGACAGTCTGGTTCAGTTTGATTTCACCAATATCAAGACCAATCAGGGAATCCCCGAAATGCGCTTTATTTATGATTCACCGGCGTCAGCGAATGTGTACAATAATTTTCTGTTCAGGGAAGTAGATTAGGAGCAAGCAATGGAATCTCTGGGTGAAAAATTAAAGACTGCCCGCGAAGGGAAAGGCCTGGACTATGATCAGGCAAGCAAGGATACCAAAATAGCCGTACGGTACCTCAAGGCGCTTGAAGGTGAAGATTTTTCCGGCTTTCCCGGCGAAACGTATCTTACCGGTTTTTTGAGAAATTACGGATCGTATCTTGATCTTGATGTTCAGGAGCTTCTTGGCCTGTACCGTGCGCTGAAAATACAGGAACAGCCGATTCCGGTTGACCAGCTTTTGAGGCATCCTTCGCTGGCGCCCAAAATCGCCGTTGGCGCGGCGCTGGTTATTCTTGCGCTGGGCATAGTTGGGGGCGGGATATATTTTATAATGACCCACTCCCCCCGGCCGGGCATTGCCGCGCCGGTTCCCCGTGCGCCGGTTGAATATACCATGAGCGGGGACAGTTTTGAGCATCGTTTTTACCGGGGCGATACGATTCTTATTCCCACCGGCGGGGACGGGCAGAATCTTTTAAAGCTGGAATTGCAGAGTCTGGAAGAGGCGGTAACCATCCGTACGCCGGGCGGCCCGATCATGCTTGATTTGAGTCAGGAGGCGAATATAAGCCTCGACAATAACGAAATATCCGGTCTGCTCATAAGCGCCGTGGATTATGTCAAAAACAATGCGGATATGGGTGTACTGCTCCATTTTGAGTTAAAGAGCGCGTCTACTCTTGCGGCAGCCCCCAATATAGAACTTATTGAAACAACCGGCGTTGCGGGGCAATCCGCTTCCACGGTGATATTCTCATCGCCTAACCCGTATCCCTTTACCCTGCAATCCAATTTCCAGAACTACTGTATGTTCCGTTGGGAAATTCTTATGGAACGCGACCGCCGCGACCGTAACGAGCGCTATTTTCAGCGTTCCGATGAACTTAATATTCAGGCGCAGAACGGCATCCGCATTTGGGCTTCCAACGCCCAGGCCGCAAAATTCATGGTCATTGGCGGCGGCAGGTCTGTTCCTGTTGAGATTGGCGGCGCGGGCGAAGTAGTGGTGGCGGATATACGCTGGGTTCGTGATGAAGAAAACCGCTACCGTTTGATAGTTGCCCGTGTTGAAGCCTGAATCTGCGTTGCGGTACTATGTAGACCCTTTCGGCTGCGTAAAGAATCAGGTCGATGCCGAAAATATGATGCTGCATCTTGACAACGCGGGCTGGACTGCCGCGCAAGATGCTGCGGATGCCGGCCTTATTATTGTCAATTCATGCGGATTTATTGAAAGCGCAAAACAGGAATCGATCAATGCGGTTCTGGGCTGGCGCAAATTGTACCCCGGCAAAAAAATTCTGTTATCCGGCTGCCTTGCGCAGCGTTACGCGCAAGAACTCGCCCAATCCCTGCCTGAGGCGGACGGCTTTTTCGGCATTGATGATATTGCGAACATTGTTGAAAAAGCGGAATCGTTAACGGGGAACACAGGCCACAGGCCGTTGGCAAACGGCAATTCCTGTTCACCGTCTTCGCGTCCGCTTTTGTCATTGCCCGGTTCCGCGTATGTAAAAATCAGCGAGGGCTGCGACAACCGCTGTACCTTTTGCGCCATTCCCCTTATCCGCGGCCCGCTTCGCTGCCGTACCCTGCCGGACATTGTAGATGAATGTAAAGGACTGCTGGCAAGGGGAATAAAAGAACTGTGCATCATTGGGCAGGATATTGGTTCGTACCGGTCGAATGGCGCGGGACTGCCGGAACTGCTCAATGCCATTGCGGAGATTTCAGGCGATTTTTGGGCGCGGTTATTGTACATACATCCCGATCATTTTCCCCTGCCCATTCTTGACGTTATGGAACGCGACCGGCGCTTTCTTCCCTATTTTGACATTCCTTTCCAGCATGCGGCGCCGGGGATTCTTTCCGCGATGAACCGGCGCGGTACTGCGGAAACTTATATTTCGTTAGTTGAAACTATCCGCAGCCGGCTTCCCGCTTCCGTTATCCGCACGACGTTTCTGACAGGCTTTCCCGGCGAAACAGACGCCGATTTTGCGTCTTTGCTGGACTTTCAGGAAAAAATCCGCGCCGACTGGCTGGGTTGTTTTTCATATTCCCGCGAAGAGGGAACGCCCGCCTCTGCGATGAAGGGACAAGTTTCCAAAAAAATTGCCGCCGGCAGACGGCGGGAAATTGAAGAGCGGCAGATTCCCATTACCGAAAAAAATATGGATCGCTTTGTCGGGCACAATCTTGACGTTCTGCTGGAGGAACAATTTTCAGGCAGCGCGGGAGACATTGAAAATGAAAACTTTACAGAAAACCTGTGGCTGGGACGCCTGTACTGCCATGCGCCGGAAGTTGACGGGGCTGCGGTAGTTGCAGGCGCGGCGGGCGGCGCGGAACCACAAGCCGGCAGTATCATTCCCTGCCGGGTGATTGCCCGCCGGGGTTTCGATTTGGAAGCGCGGCCATCAAATTGACGACAAACTGTTTTGAAGGTAGTCTGTGTATAATGTGTCTACATTATAAACAAACTCTAATTAGTTAAATATTCGAATAATTTTTTTTGATATTTATCCAATATTTCTGCGCTGTTTATCACTTCATTATCAGGCTTATACCATAGTAATTTTGAAAAATAATTTATCCATTCTGTCGTTTTAAACTCATATCCATGTAAAGCGAACATTGCATTTACTATTATCCTTTTATCATAAGCGCTTAATCCGTCTATATATTTTAAGATGTCATTGTCCCTTAAACCTGTTCTGGCGATAGAAATTTTTATATCTTCTCTCCATTCATATTCTATCAGCCAGGCAGGAGACGGCAGTGGATGCATTGTATAGTGATATTTTATTGGATAGTTTAGTTCATAATCCCATATAATTACAGGTAATGGAGGATCAGCGGGTATTTGTATTTCATTATTTGCCAATTGTAATCCAATACAATGAGCATTATTAAAATGGGATGACTTTCTGTTTAACTCCAATAACCATCCATTGAATTTTATATGTGAATATCCTGTTTCAGAAAAGTCATAAAATATAATACTATCATTTGCTTTTACCAAACCGTTTTTATTGATTATTAAGTATTGAATTATTTTTTCATTATTTGATTTAATAATGACGGCATCCGTAATTGATAAAACGCTATTATTCGTATTTAATTGTCTGTTATTATTGGGAATATAAAATAGAAAGGTCTTTGTTTTATTTCTATCCAGATTTAAATCTAAAAAGTTATAATCGCCCAAAAGACGATTATTATCAACATATTGCCTGGCTATACTTAATTCATCAGAAAACAAACCCAAAGAAAGTCCCAATAATAAAGTTAAAAACGCATACTTTTTCATTTTATCTCCCCTTCTCATTACTTACTAATAGCCCTTTCCAGATTAAAGCCCCTTGCCTGCCCGGTTACATCAACAGCGTGGCCGGAACGCAGATAGTAAAGCCATATTGTGCATTTTTTGTTTGCCGGAACGGCAAAAAGTTCCGTCGCCGCCCGGTAATAGCAGGCCATTTGCGGAATATGTTCCCCCGGAAATTCCTGGTTGTCGGTTTTGAAATCCACCACATAAACCGTCTGCCCGTCTTCAAAAATCAGGTCAATGGTTCCGTTAAAAAAGAATTCTTCTTTATTGGCGTATATCAGGCTGCGGAACGCAAATTCGCTTCTGCGGCTTTTTGCTTTTTTGGCGATGATTCCCAACGGCGAACGGACAAAACGCAGCGCAAGCTCTTTCCCCGCGTCAAGAAAAGTATCGGCGTCCGCGGGGCTTAAAAGCCCCGCGAGATTGGGTGGTATAACGGCCTTCTGTCCGGACAACTGCGCTTCAACGCATATATGGGCAATGGTTCCAAAACTGCCGGAATTGAATTTCTCGCCTTCTTCTCCGCTTTGTTTCGCGTAACGGACAAGCAGCGTATTCACCTTGTCAAAAATATCGGCGGCATGACCGCCTGAATATTCCCTGCTTACGATAAAATTACCCGGAAGAATGCCGTTTACCGCGGCATCAAGCAGTGATGCCGGTGAAAAATGTCTTTTACTTACATCGGGAGTCCCTATCATATCCGCGCGACGGTAAAAAATTTCCACTTTTTTGAGAAAGGTACTCAACCCTTTTTGATCGTTGGGAAACAGGGAACCATGCTGTTCGGCATTACGCATATACTGTTCACTGTATACCGGAATTTTTTCTATATTGAAGAAGGATGCCGCAGTACCTGCGGATGCCGAGAGCCCCTCCTGTGGTATATGAGCGCCCAACGCGGGAAGGCATAAGCCGAAAAAGGTACTGCCCTCAAGAATGGTATCGCCCGTAATGGGATTCTTTCCTTCCGCCCTTTCCCTTTTTTTATCGATAAATTGTTTACAGAGCAGGGAAAAGTCCCCGGCATTTAATTCCGGGGCATCTGATGCCGCATCTTCATTATCAATGCCCAGATATTTGCTTATTCCCAGACAGCCGCTGAGGTACAGTTCATTTTCCGCCCGTGTCATGCCCACATACAAAAGGCGGCGCAGTTCCGCTGTGCTTTTTCCCCTTTCAACAGCAACCGAACGTTCCCAAAAATAATTACGTTTTACCTCTTTGAATTTTTTAAAATCAGGGGGGAGGGGAGGAGTAACGGTAAGGCCAAATTCATCGGTATCAAAAACATCGTCGCTGTAATCGCTCTTACCCTGTTTATCGCAGCAACAGATGAACACCACCGGAAATTCCAGCCCCTTGCTTTTATGTATGGTGATAAGATGTACCGCGCTGGCGCGGACGCCTTGCCGTTCCAGCGGTATTTCAATATCGCTGAGACGCTTTCCGGATTTGCCCAATTCCTGAATAGTGTCAACAAACGCCGCAAGGGTTTTGTTTTCTCCGTCAGCCTTTGCCGCCAGATGAAAAAGATAATCGTACATTTCGCGGTATGCGGCAGTTTTGGGATTCCATTCGGTTTCGTAACGATAGCCTTCATTATACCATAGTTCGCTGACCAGCGCGCTAATGCTCTCCGTACAGGCGCTGTGAAGAATCTTTTGGTAGACGCGCTGGCCGTGGCTGTATTTTTGACGGTCTTCTTCGCCTAACAGGGAGAGCGGTTCATTGCCAAAGGGACCGGAAGAATTGTCCATGTCTGCAAGGCAGACGGTAAGAGCGGAGAAGGAAAGGCCGGCAAAAGGTGAGCGCAGCATCTGCGCGTAGGCCGCTCTGTCTTTCGGATAGACGGCAAGCCTGAGAACCGACATAAGATCGTTTACCGGGCCGCCGTAAAAAAAGCCGTTCAAGTCTTCGCTGGCGTAGGGAATGTTGAGCAGCATGAGGTGTTTTTCAAAAAGATACTGCGGTTTGCGGCTGCGAAACAGAATAGCAATGTCGTGGGGCTGGTATTTTTGTTTGCCGTCCGCGTCTTTTTCCTGCAGCAGCGTATTGATGCGTTCGGCGATATAACGCGCTTCATTTTCTACCGGCGACAGGATAACCGTTTTATCATCGGTAAATTCTTTTGCGTCTTGTTTGTCGAGTATGCACAGCGTCAGTTTTCCCTGAGTTTTTTTGTCAGCCCGCAGCGGCGCAAATGACGCCTCATAAGCGGGCAGAGAAGATGACGCGGCAAAAACAGCGGGGTTTTCCGCAAGGGGTTTTTCCCCTTCAGGGTCAAATTCACTTCCGCCGAAAATTGCGTTGAACGCGCCGATTAACAGCGGGGCGGAACGGTAGTTGGTTTTTAGGGGAAGGTCGCCGCTGCCGAGTTCTTGCGCTAATGCGCGGAACACCGAAACATCGGCGCCGCGAAAACGGTATATGGACTGTTTTTCATCTCCCACAAAAAAAAGTTTTCCCTCGGACAAATTCTGCGCGGGCGGAACGGCGTTATTGGTAATTTCCGGTTTTTCCGCCAGCATAAAAAGCAGGTCTTTTTGCAGTTCGTTGTTGTCCTGAAATTCATCAATCATTATTGCTTTGAAAGATTCTTTTTCGCAGTGCCGTATGTCAGGCTGTTCCATAAGAATTGTTTTTGCAAGGCGGGCGACATCATGGTATGTCAGAATTCCCTCTGACCTTTTGCGGTTAAGGTAACGCTGTTGAAGTTCGGACAAAAGCATTAACACCGAATATATCAGCCCCGACTGTATGCAAAATACCGCCAGCGAGGAAAATTGGGCATATAAAACCTTTAATTCTTTTATTGATTCTTTTACCGGATTCTTCAGCGGATAACCCTTCCTCAGGTCAAGGCTGCATATTGATGAAAGAAATGTAAGAACGTCAAAGACCGCCTTGTGCTGCGGATGAGACTCCGCCCATTCAATGGCGGAATCATGGGGCATTACCGCCAGTTGGTCAAAAAAAATGCGAAGTTCCCGCTCATCGGGAAAAACAATGTTACCCGCCGTAAATTGGCTTAAAATGGGGGCAAGCTCGTAAAGATATTTTTCATTTCCGTCATACGCTTCGGCAAGCTCACGAAGTTTTGCGATAATAAGCCTGTTTTGAATTTTCCATTCCCCGCAGATGAGGGAAAACTGGCTGTCAATATCCTGTTTCAGGTTGGAAGATGAATCAAAATGGGTAAAATTGATCAGGGCCGCGGCGAAAATATCCCTGGCAATGAACATGGGATTTTTATGGGGGTAAAACCGTATTATTGCATGATGATTTCGCCTGTTGATTAAAAAGGGCATGGCTTCATCAATGGCAAGCTGCCGGCAGCGGTCTTCATCAATAAGAAAGCCGGGATTTATGCCGTAACGGGTGGCGGCTTGTTTGACAATGCCGGCGCAGTAGGAATCGAGAGTCTGAATACGCGCCTGGGTAAATTCATCAAGGGCCTGCCGCGCCAACGCGCCTTTTTCGCCGGTATCTTCACGGGCAATTTCGGCTAACAGCAGGTGAATACGCCGGTACATCTGGGCGGCGGCTTTTTTGGTAAAGGTAAGGGTAAGAATTTCCCTGACGCGGTATTTTTTTTCGGTTACCAGCCAGGCAAAACGGCTGGCAAGAACCAGGGTTTTTCCCGAGCCCGCGCCCGCGGCAATCACCGCATTGTTGGTACAGTAAGCGGCATCGCTTTGCTCTTTGTTGAGTGCCGTTTTTTTGATGTCAGATTCCATTGTTTTTCCCCTGATATACCCGGTAAAGCGTGCGGCATACCTTGTTATATTCACAGTCCTGGCATTGTTCGGGGTGGGGCGGAGAAAGAGAAAAAGCGCCGCTTGAAATTTCCTGCGCGAAACGTTCTGCATTTTGATCAAATTCATTCATTATTTCATTATAACGCCCGCTTCCGTGCATAATACAGTCATTTTCATTTTTTTTGCCCTCCAAGTCTCCAAATAATACCAGCGGTTTGGTGTCAATTATGCTGAAAAATGATGCGATATGCACATCTTTTTTATATTTATCTTCAGCAAGGCGAAGGTACAGGGGAAGCTGAAAATTGACAAGGCCTTCTTCAACTTTATACTTTGTCTTAAAGTCAACAATAGCCAAAGAATTGTTATGCGGTGAATCGCCGCGCGTGTCTTCAAGTATGCAGTCAATTCTTCCGTTAAGAAAATAATTATCCTTGGGCAATGAATAATTTTCCTCTGTTGCGATTACCTTAAAGCCCGCAAAATAAAAAATAAATTCAGCAAGAAAATCTTTCAGCCGGGAAAAGAACAGCGGCTTTTGCGCCCGCAGAAGGCGCGCGGTCAGCATACTCATAATCTGGTATTCGCCGGCGGGCAGGCGGGGAAAAGATTCAAATACCGTTTCAATTTTTTCCGCCAGTAACTTTGAATAATATTCGGGCAGTTGGAGCGCCGGTTTTTTTTCATCGCCGCTGATAATCGGCGTGGCAATAACATCGCCCGTTTGTTTGATTTCGTTCAAAAATAAATTCAAGACGGCGTGATATACGTCGCCTGAGATATTGCTTGCCATAAGTCCGGTTTCCGCCTCAACATTTTCCAGATGTAACACACGGGAAAAAATCCATATCAACGGACACTGAAAATACGGCGCAAGCGAAGATGATGAAACGCTGAATTTATCTTTATATTCCTTGCTATAACAAAACCTGTCGCGTATCGTGCGCAGTAACGGATGATCCGGCGTTACTATATTGTTAGTGTCGTTGGCATATTGTCTTCTGGACTGCCATTTTTCAAAACCCTGTTTTTGATTTTGATGAAGTTCCGGCGGAATGGCTGTTTCTGTTTGCGCGGCGCTCTGCAGGGAAGCGTAAAAATTACTTTCATCGCGGTACAGGTCTGCGGCAAATTGTGCGCTGAATTGCGGATCATCGCCTCCTTCACAGGCGCCGCCGTATCGCTGCCGGGGTTTTGCGGGCGCGTTAAGGGCGCTGTGGGGAATCGTATAGCCGGAAAATGTCTGTTCCGAACAGAAAAAAGCCGTAGGCAGACGGGAATTGAGCCGGTGCAGTTTGATGAATGTCAATGACGCGTCATTGTCCGTTATGCCCCATTTTTCCCGCTTGCTTTTGGGAAGGAAGGCCAGAGGCGAAAATACCGCCGAAAGGCTGCTCTGGCTTGCCCCCAAAATAATATGACAGTCAAAAGGCGCCGGAGCCGCGGTACGGTAGGGGAGGATCGCTACGCCGGAAGATGATTGCTGGGCAAGGTACGTGACTTCCCGCAAATATCCAGTAAAAAATGCGTAGTGATTCGGAACACGCACATCGGGAAACGATTTTTCTATTTCAACCAGATACGTCAATTCGGAAATGCAGCGGGAAAGGACAATGTCAGTTTCACTCAGGATTTTTTCCATATCAAAAAAATGTTCACGAAAGGCGAAGTACTGTTTGCGAATTTCGGCGAATGAGGCGGCGCGGCATAAAGCGTTTACCCGCTGTTTCAGGTCTTCAAAAAAGCGGCGGGTTTGCGTTTTAATGCCGCCAAAGGGATGGGCAAAAGCGTCTTCCCAGACATTAACGGCAATTTCCCCGCCGTCTTTTTCCTCAGTCCATGAAGTAATACAGTTGTTTTTAATGCCAAATTCGATTAACGCCTGAATGGAATCATTGTCTTTCCAGGGGAGGTGCTGGTTGAGCAGTAATTCCTTTACCGAGGCGAAAGAAAAATCCGCCGAAGTGCAGCCGGCAAGCGCCGTAAAAAACTGCCCCGCGGGGTAGAGAACCAGAGGCTTGCCGCTTTGCTTAATGCAGGGAATGTTGCGGTTGGTAAATTCCCGTAACAGATAAGGGCCGTAATCTTCGTTATCGGGAATACTGACCGATATAGAATCCCAGGGAATATTTTGATTTTTGTGCAGGGCCAGTATATACAGAGCCGCTTCGGTAATTTCGCCGCGGGAATTGGCATAAAAGAAAATGTCGCAGGGTTTTTGTTCTGTTTCGGCGTCACCGGCGCTTATGGTTTTTACATGGCCGCTTGCCGCCAGCAGTTCCCGGTATTCGCTGAAATCGGACAACGATTCGGGAAAAAAAATAAAACACTCCTTTCCCATGTCTTCAAACGGCGGGGTTTCCCAGGCAGGTTCAAAAAGACCATGCTGCGCAAGAAATTGCGCGTAACGAAGCGCCAGCGTAAAAAGGTCGCTGTCATCGCCGGTAAAGCCCTGCGCCCTGTGTGTGGCGGCGCCCTTGGCGGCGGCTTCCTGAATTTGGGCAATGGGCAGTCCGGCGGCCTGCCTGAACCATGCGCCAAGCTGGGGTAGCATTTCCGTCAGCCACCCGGCAAATGAATCTGCATCAGCTTGCCGCGCCCATTCCGCCCGTATCAGCGATGAAAAAACAGGCGTTTTGCCTTCGCCGCATAATTCCGCATTTTCCCGGATAAGCGCGCTGACAAACATTTTTCTCAAAACCGCAGGAACGCTCTGCCTGTCTTTCATTTTTGAACGGATAGAATTCTGCTTGAATGTATCCCATGCGATAAATTTTTCCATGGCGATTGTGCATCCTGCGTTAAGCTGCCGGCGCAGGCGGAGCAGACGGTCGGCCCAGCGGGAAGCCGCCACATTGGTGGGAAAAACAAACAGCGAGGCGGGCTTGTCAATATTTTCCAGAAGAACAGTACCGACTGAATTCATAATGAAATTTAAATTATAACATTTTTATCACTGACAGCCTAGTACATTGTAACGGCTAAAACTTTACTCGCAAAATTTCTCACGGAGGCACAGCGTTCACGGAGGACACGGAGGAAAAAGAAAGAATGAATGAATGATAAGTGATGATTTTCCAAAACTTCGCTTTGAACGCATAGCCCCTTCATTCATCTTTGTGCCGCCGTGCCGCTGTGTGAGGTCTTTCGGAAGTAATTATGGTAAAGATTTAGTTGTTACAGAGTACTAGCGCCACAAAAACCTTTCCCTGTACGCCGTGCCAATCCATTTAAGCGTTTTGTCAAGCGTTTCCCCCCGGACGGTCTGTTGTTTAAGATCAATCGTAAACTGATTCATTGAAAAATGGCGGTACAAAAAAACCGATTCCTTTAAGTCCGTGCTGCCGTATATCGCTTTCAACTCATTGGTGTACGCTTCAAAAACGCCGCCTTTTTTCATTTCGGAATAACCGATTATCCACACCGGCGGGACTTTGCCGTTTTCGCAGATTAAAGCCTGATGAAATTCCAGCAAAAGCCGGGCCATAATCCGCTGTGATTCGGCAAGGGCTGTTTCCAGAATGCTCCCGCCCAGCCGGCATAATTCTTTTAATTCCACCGTGCGGGGCGTATGAATGGGAGTTTTGTTAAGGATAATAACATTTGTACGGAAATCTGTATTAAGAGAAGGGTTATCGCGGAAAAATTTTTCAGCGATTTTGCCGGAAGGCCCCACCAGATAGCGGCGGTTTTCGGCCATCTGTTCGCGGCGGCCCGGGTTATCGGCAACGAGTATCAACCGTATCTCACTGTCAGCTTTTACATCGTCAAGGGCACTGTTGTACACAATGGGAGTTTCCACGGTATAGGACGGACTGCGGCTGTTCACCAGTTTTTGCTGGACATTCTGTAGTTCCGGCAGCTTCAGGAGCAGTTTTTTAATTTCACTGCGGTAATGATTCCTGGCTTTTGTAAATTGGTTCCATGCCGAGTTTTTCATAGTGTACAGGCTATCATTGGTTTATCAAAACAGCAACTCTGGCAGGAGGTGTCCGAAAAGTTTGTAAAACTTCTTCGGACACTTTCTTTAATATCGTATTTTCGTAATATTTCGTAGAAATATGAGAAAATACAAAGGCTGTTCAGGAAGTAACCCCGTCAACGAAGTTGACGCGCTTCCTGGACAGCCCCTACCCTTAAATGCTGTCTGCCTTTTCAAAACTTTCAAAAAAGCATATACTAAAAATTATGGATGACAGAAAAAAGCAGATCAGCGAGTTGGAACAGCGAAAACGGGAACAGATTGTTTCCCTTGACTCACTGCTGACACGCCTGGGGGAGGCCCTTTTGGGCCGGTTAAGCGATTCTTCTCAGGAGAACGATCCCGCTCTGGGGGAATTGGCTGTTTTCAAGCGGTTAAAAAATGATATAGCGGACTCGGAGGCGGCGATACAGGCCGTAGAGGTACAGATACGCAGGTTCAGGGAACTTGAAGAGAATATTGCGGCAAAGGAGCAGGAAGACGCCGCCGGTTCAAAAGAATTGGCCATTGTGTATGGCAGACTGGGGAAGCTGCTTTTAGATGCGGCGGCAGGCGGCGGGAATTATGCGGACTTTTGCGCCCCGTACCGCGACCAGGCCGAGGCGCTGCTGACCAAGGTGTTTTCCCTTGAAGAGCGCGTGGCCGGGCTGGAAGAAAAAGGGGGCGGCAATGTTTTTACCTGGATTGGCAAAAATACCCAGGGGCTGGTGCTGCGTTCTTTCTTGACCAGGGCGCAGGATAATCTGGAACAGCTTCGCCGGAATGTGGGCGAGCGCTATAGCCGCGCTGATGCCGTTAAATTGCCCGGCGGCGAGGCGGACAGCGCGTTATCTGAAACTGCCGTAATTGAAGGTTTATGCGCGGAGGTTGAACAAAAACGGACAGGGGCCCGCGCCCTCTCGCAGAATTTGGCGGAACTCAGAGAGGAACGGCGGACAATTTCCGGCAGTTTTAATGATGAAGGCGACCCGCTCAAGCAGATTCAAACCTTGAAAAACCATATCGCCCATATACGGGATGAACTCAAAAGCCTGTACCGGCGCATCGGCGCGGAAGCGGCTTCCCTGGACGGCATTGAGCGCAGACAGGTTATTGATACTCTGGTTAGCCCTGAGGATAAAGAAACCCTGGACAACGCGGCGCGAATCAACCGCCTGATTCATGATGATGAAACAGCCATTGAAAAATTGCAGGCGTCCCTTGCCATTGACGAGGAAAAAACAAAAATTGAAAAATACCGCAGAATGATTCAGGATAAAAAAGACAAAATTACCCAAGCCGAAAAGAGCATTATGGAATATGAAGAAAGCATCAGGGTTTCCGAAGCGGCTATTGAAAAATTACAGGGAGAATAGTATGGCGGTAAAAACAAAAAAACCAGTTACCAGGAATGTTGTTAAAAAGAACACGGTTAAATCAAAAGTATCCGGCGCTAAGAAACCGCCTGTTTCCAAAATTGATGACTCTAAACCCGGCGTGTATGATGAATCAAAAATCAAAACCCTTTCTTCCCTTGAACATATACGCCTGCGGACGGGTATGTACATCGGGCGGCTGGGCGATGGTTCCAATCCTGATGACGGAATCTATGTGCTGCTTAAAGAAGTAATTGACAACGGCATTGACGAATTTATCATGGGTAACGGCAAGTGCATTGAGGTAGCGATAAAGGACGGCGGCAAGCCGGGGGCGGCTACGGTAAAAGTCCGCGATTACGGGCGCGGCATTCCGCTGGGGAAACTTGTTGAATGTGTGTCGGTGATTAACACCGGGGCAAAGTACAACGACGACGTGTTTCAGTTTTCCGTGGGGCTTAACGGCGTGGGAACCAAGGCGGTCAACGCCCTTTCGATTTATTTCAGGGTAGTCGCCGTGCGCGGCGGCGAATTTGCCGAAGCTATTTTTGAACGGGGCAAACTTAAAAGCCAGCGCAAGGGAAAACTGAAAGACAGGCAAAAAGACGGCACCTATGTTGAATTTACCCCCGACCCGCAGATATTTACCGATTACCTGTTTAACGCTGAATTTATCGAAAAGCGCGTACAGAATTACGCCTACCTTAACGCGGGGCTGACACTGGCGTTTAACGGCAAACAATTTGTGTCAAAGCGGGGCCTGTACGACCTGTTATACGAAGAGACCGGCGATGACAGCCTGTACCCTATGGGTTACTACAAGGGGGAACATTCCCCCAACGGCCAGCTTGAATTTGCCTTTACCCACACCAACAATTACGGCGAGGAATATTTTTCGTTTGTCAATGGCCAGTTTACTTCGGACGGCGGCACTCATCTTTCCGCTTTCAAGGAAGGTTTTCTGAAAGGGATTCAAACCTACTTTAAGAAAGATTACCGCAGCGAGGACATTCGGGAGGGAACAGCCGCCGCCATTGCCATAAAACTGAAAAGTCCGGTTTTTGAAAGCCAGACCAAAAACAAACTGGGCAATTCCGACATACGCGCCTGGGTGGTACAGGAAACGCGCAACGCCGTTGAAGACTGGCTGCACAAAAACCCCGAGGCGGGAAAAAAACTGGAACAGAAGATTCTGTCCAATGAAAGCCTTCGTACAGAACTGAACGCGGTGAAAAAAGAAGCGCGGGAAGCGGCAAAAAAAATCGCCCTGAAAATCCCCAAGCTGAAAGACTGCAAGTACCATCTTGAGGACGGCAAGGAAGGCGGCGAATCGATGATATTTATTACCGAGGGGGATTCCGCCGCCGGGTCGATTGTTTCCAGCCGCAACGTGATGACTCAGGCGATTTTTGCCCTGCGTGGCAAAGTCGAAAATATGTTCGGGAAAAAACGTGCCGCCATTTACAAAAACGAGGAATTGTACAATATGATGATGGCCCTGGGCATAGAAAACGATGTTGAAGGCTTGCGTTATGCGAAAATTGTCATTGCCACCGACGCTGATTTTGACGGCTTTCATATCCGTAACCTGCTGCTGACGTTTTTTCTGTCCTACTTTGAGGAACTGGTAACTGCCGGAAGAATTTTTATTCTGGAAACGCCGCTGTTCCGGGTACGCACCAAAAAGGAAACCCGTTACTGCTACAGCGAAAAAGAACGCGATGAGGCTTCCGCGGCTTTGGGCGGCCAGACTGAAATAACCCGCTTTAAGGGACTGGGCGAAATCAGTCCCAAGGAATTCGGCCAGTTTATCGGCGGGGACATACGCCTCGTTCCCGTGTCGGTTAACACCCTCAAGGCCGTTCCCCAGGTGCTGAATTTCTACATGGGCAAAAATACCCCGGAGCGCCGGGAGTATATTATGAAAAATCTGATAGAGGACGCCGGATGAGGTGTGGCCGCTGCCATGCCAACAGAGATGACAGCGGGAAAACGGTGTCTGTCACCACGTGCGTTTATTGATTTTGATATATATGAAACTTTATGTCATATACAGTTAGTTATGTGCAATTGGTGCAAATAAACTTTAAAATTATTCGTAATTAATATTTTTTGCTTATTTTTTATTTAATACAGATAATATTCTTTCTTCAAATTTTTCTTTTGATGGTGGTGTTTTATATAATGCGGCATTCATTAAACTGCTATGGCTTGTTCCGATTGCCTTTTTATATGTAATTTCATAATAATATGAGCCGTTACCCTCAATCTTTTTAAAATCATATAACATAAATACAATATTGCTTGTATCTGATTTTGGCTCCAATTCATCAAACCGTATTTTTTCTCTTAAATTATTATAGAGGGCTAATTGTATAACAGCAATTATTTTGCTCTGCCAGTGGTGATGAAAAAAACCCTTATTTATTAACTGTGTAATATATCGCTTTCTTACATTTTCCCAATTTATGCCATAACTAAAGTTTTTTGACATAGTTTGTTCGGAATTAATAATTGCTTGATAAACTGGTTCTACAGAACCCGTAATATCCACAGCTTGTAATTCTACGCTAAGAAATTGTCTTACATGTTGTTTTTTTTCGTCAACATCAGCAATAACAAAATCAACATTGCCAAAATTTTCCATTTTGATCTCATGTACTATAATAGGATTTTTCGGACGTTCACCAGGCCAACAAACATCTAAAATTTTCTGCTTAAAATCCGCTTGAAGAAATCGTTTTGGGCAAATACACATTAATTTTTTGTCCTTCCCATGAAATACACTACAAATAGGATAAGGACCTGATAACTTCTGGCTTCGTTTTGTGCATTGGCTGTTGATAAAAGGACATAAATAATCCAAATTTACAGGATTTCGCCGTAACGCAGATGGTTCACCGAGGATTTCTCCGATAACATCAACAGGATTGATTTGCATTATTCTAAATTCCCCTTAGGTTAATATAATATGGTTTTTACTGATTTTGCTATTGCTTTACTCAATAGAGGAGGAACGGCATTTCCTACTTGCCTGTACTGTTCAACTCGCGGCCCTAAAAAATTTATGCGATCTGGAAATGTCTGTAAACGAGCGGCTTCTCTAACGGTTAATGTTCTGTCTTGTGTTGGATGTATATATGCACCCCAATGCGGATCACATCTAGTCAAAATAGTGGAGGATAAACCATTCTGTGTTAATCGCCCATATCTTTTAGTATGGTCGCTTCTTTTTGCTTTTTTCATCCCATTTGGAAGCAAATCATATGGTATATCTCTCCATGAACCTCCTTGTGGTATAAATTGCATTCTATGAATATTTATGGGATTTAAATGCGGAGCTCTATGATTAAATATATTCTTTGAATATTTTCGCAAATATTTTTGTAAATCGGACAAGGGGTCATTAGTATAATCTCCCATTTCAAAACCCTCGTCAATTTTTAATTTGGGCAAATCGGAAATAGCATCCCAAACAGTATTAAATTTTCTTAATTTTTTATCACTGGCATTATCATGTGTTGGTTTAGGCCATGGAATAGAATATTTGCCATATACACCAAAAAAAATTATTCTTCTTCTTTCCTGAGGAACACCATAATCTTCTGCTTTTAGTATTCTATGTTCAACAGTATAACCTATCTTTTCTAAAGACTCATATATTTCAATAATCGCACGCCCATTTTCAACAGACGACATACCTGTAACATTTTCCATAACAATTATTTTTGGCTCAAGAGCTTTAACTATACGAATATATTCCCGGAATAAACCAGATCGTTCATCATGGAATCCTCTTTGATGATTGTAAACAGAAAACGCCTGACAAGGTGGGCCTCCGATAAGTACATCAAGCTCTCTTTTTTTAATATTAGTGGCATTCAAAAAATCTTTGCCTGTTATATTTTGTATAGGCCCATCTAAAAAATGGACTTCTGGATGGTTTAGTTTATAGGTGGCAGCGGCATACTTATCAAAATCATTTGCCACCAAAATACGAAAATTTTCCATTCTAAAACCTTCAGATAGCCCGCCAGCACCAGCAAAAAGGTCTATGGCTGTAAACATTTCCCCCCCAGTATCAATTTGTTCATATTATAACTTAGCTTTTCTATTTTGTCTATATTGTCTGTTTTTATCAAAATGTATCTTTTTTAAGAGAAATTAGGCCTAGTTTTTATAAAAATAACCTACTCTTTGGCAAAATATTCAATAAACCAGTGCTTAAAAAGCACCAACTACACAACAGGACTGATACTGCGCCGCGAATCTTCGGTTCGAGTCCGCTTTGCGGATAGGATGTCGCCTTCGATTGTATTTTTGGTACATTTGCCATTTTCCGGTTTTTCTGCTACCCTCCAAATATGGAAAAATTTGCCGACGAGGCAATTATTGAAGTGTCTTCCGGCGCGGGGGGGAACGGCTGCGCCGCTTTCCGGCGGGAGAAGTTTGTTCCCAAAGGCGGGCCTGCGGGCGGCGACGGGGGCAGGGGAGGGGATCTTATCTTTACCGTTAGGCGCAATTTACGCACCCTGGCCCATTTACGCTACAAACATACCTTTAAGGCGGAAAACGGCCACGACGGCGAGGGATCAGGCCGCTATGGGCGTAATGGGGCCGACATGGTCATTCCGCTGCCCCCCGGCTCGGTTATCCGCGAAGCGGAAACGGGTACAATGATCCGGGATTTTTCCGGTGAGCAAAATGATTTTGTGTATCTGAAAGGGGGAAACGGCGGCTGGGGAAACATTCATTTTAAGTCGTCGGTAAATCAGGCGCCCCGTACAGCCCTGCCGGGAAAACCGGGGCAGACGGTTCAGCTCAAGGTAGAACTGCAAATAATGGCGGACATCGGCTTGGTGGGTTTTCCCAACGCGGGCAAGTCCAGCCTGCTTGACCGTTTTACCAATGCCCGCCCCAAAATCGCCGCGTATCCCTTTACCACCAAGATTCCCAATTTGGGGGTGCTGACCGTAGGGAACTCACCTGACGAAGGCGGCAGGGACATTATTCTTGCGGACATTCCCGGCCTCATCGAAGGCGCTTCACAGGGGGCGGGGCTGGGTATACGCTTCCTGAAACATATTTCCCGAACGGCGGCGCTGGTCTTTTTGATTGATCTTTCCGATGATAATTACCTTACTGCCTTTGACATACTGCAGCGGGAACTGGCCGCCTTCTCTCCCGAACTGGTGCAAAAAAAACGGCTCCTGGTGGGAACCAAAACCGATTTGCCGGAAACGGAAGGCCGGCTTGCCGAGCTTGCCGTCAAATACCCCGATGAAAAGCCGCACGGCATTTCGGTTTTTTCCGGCGATGGAATCAAGGAACTGGCGGAAGATTTACTGCGCCTTACCGAAGCAACGGAACGGGAGAAGGCATGAGACTGGCAATTCTGGGCAGCAGTTTTAATCCGATTCATCTGGGGCATCTGTTTCTTGCCGATGCGGTTCTTTCCGAACTGCATTACGACCGCGTGATACTGGTTCCCGCGTACCGCTCCCCGTTCAAGTTGGAGGCCCCCGGCATGGAAAGCGGCGCCCGCGACCGGCTGGAGATGGCCGCCGCCGCCATTGCCGGCGACCCCCGGCTGACCGTTGACGATTGCGAGATACGGCGGGAAGGGGTTTCCTACACGGCGGATACCATCGCCGATATTATCCGCCGCTATGCGCCGGATGAAAAGCCGGGCTTTATCATCGGCGATGATCTGGCGGCGGATTTTCCCCAATGGAACAGAAGCGATGATATTCTCGCGATGGCGGATATTATTATTGCCCGTCGTCTCCATTCGGGCGTGTTAACGATTCCCTATCCATGCACCCAAATAACCAACAGCGTTATGGAAATTTCATCGGGCATGGTCAGGGATAAAATTACGGCTAACGCGGCGTGGCGTTATCTGGTTCCTGCCGCCGCGCGCTCCATTATTGAAAGCCGCGGCTTGTACGGCCTGAACCCCCGGCCCGCGGAAAGCCCCGCCGGAAACCTCATTTTCCGCGTGGAAGAAGCGGCGCGGGAGGGTCTGAGCCTTGAGCGTTTTCTTCATTCCCGCAATACCGCCCTGATGGCCTGGGATATGTGCCGCCGGTTATCGGCGTACAAACTTAATCCTGAACTGGGTTATCTGGCGGGAATGGCCCACGATCTGGGCAAGCAGTTAAGTGAAAAAGAAATAATCAAACTGACAAAAAATGACGGCAGGAGGATTTCACGGCTGGAAAAGGAAAAACCGTCGCTGCTGCACGGCAGGGCTTCCGCCGTATTGCTCAGGGAGCGTTTTAATGTCCATAATGAAGATGTACTGGAAGCGGCGGCCCTGCATACGCTGGGCGGCAAGGATATGGGCCCGCTGGCAAAGATGGTGTACATTGCCGATAAAATGGAAGTCTCGCGGGAAAAAATTGACCCCGCGGTCAGAAAACTGGCGTACACCGAAAATGATCTTGACAAAATTTTTGTAACGGCGCTGGAACAAACGGCTTCCTGGCTCCGCGCCAAAAAATTAAAATTGTCACAGGAGAGTTTGGCTCTTCTTGAAAAAATGAGGAGATCGTCTGGATAATGCGGATAAAAGCCCATTTTGGCGGCAGCGATGCCAGCATCATTTTACTCATAGCCATAGTGCTGCTTCTGGCGGGCGGCATTGTCATTGCGGTGTACGGTTTACGCAGTGACCCGGTGGATGAAGTGCTGTCCAGCGACCGCGTCATCAGCGTGTTGTATATTATTGAGAAGGATCAAAAACCCCTCAGTACCTTTGTGCTGATATGTTACCCCAAAACCCGCAGAGCGGCGATTTTCGATATTCCCGGCGAAATAGGGACGCTCCTGCGGCGGATTAACCGCGTTGACCGGATTGATACCGTGTACAACCCCAACAGAATCTCTGCCTTTGAAAATGAAATTGAAAGCCTGCTGGGAATAGATATAGTTTTTTCGATTGTTGTTAATACCGAAAATCTTGGCAAGGCGGTAGACCTTATTGAGGGGGTAGAGCTTTTTATTCCCGCGCGGGTGGATATACGCGATGAAGCGGGGCTGGTATTGTTCCCTTCCGGCATAAGCCGTCTTGACGGGGACAAGGCTGTCGCCTATATAAGCTATCAGGCTCCGGACGAAGACCCTGAAATGGCCGTATTCCGGCGGCAGCGTTTTTTCCTGGGTTTTCTTAAACGTCAGGCGGAAATGAATGATGAACTGAAAAATTCCGCTGTTTCCCGTTTGTACCAGTCTTTTATTCAAACCAGCCTGAACCAGCGTACAAGGATCCGCCTGTTTGATGAATTTACCGCCATAGATTTGGACCGGGTTAATATACAAGTTGTGGGGGGAAACCTGCGGGAAGTTTCGGGCAAGATGCTGCTCATACCCTATTATGACGGAAATCTGGTCAAGGAAATTGTGCGGCAGGTATTGGGAACGCTGACCAGCCCCGCCGACGGTTCCCTGACCGACCGGGTCTTTACCGTAGAAGTGCTTAACGGAACCACAGTCAGCGGCCTTGCCGGAAGGACGGCGGAAATTTTACGGGGATTTGGCTATGACATTATTTCCATCGGCAATGCCGAACATACAGGCTACGATAAAACGCTGATCATTGACCGGTCAGGTATTGAAGGAGTGGTAAGAAATTTTGCCGGCATAATCCGCTGCGCCAATATCAATTTTGAGGCATCCGTCCGGGATAATCCGGAAGAGGAACTTGTCCTGCAAAACGTTGAATACCGCTCGGATTTTACGCTCATCATTGGAAGGGATTTTAATGGAAGATACGTTATTGGAAACTGACCGGGAAAACGATACGCGGGCATTGGCGGACATGTTGCGCGAGCATAAAGGCGATGACGTGCTGATTCTTGATTTGCGGGAAACAGACGGCGCATGGACTGACTTTTTTGTTATTGCGACGGCGAGCAGCAACGCCCACCTGGACGGACTGGAGCGGCATGTCAAGGAATTTTGTCATGAAAGGGAAATCGAAATATTAAGAAGATCCCGCAAACCAGCCGGAGCGCAGGCCCCGCAAGACGAATGGCGCATCATTGACCTGGGTTCAACTGTTATACACCTGATGAACCGCCGTACCCGTGATTTTTATGATCTGGAACGGCTTTACTCAATGGCGAAAATTGCTCCGTGAGACTTTAATTATTCCTCATCGTACTCGAAATCATCATCATCATCGTAGTCGTAATCATCGTCTTCATCTTCGTCAAAGTCTTCATCTTCTTCGTCGTCGTCATCATCATCGTCATCATCGAAGTCTTCTTCGTCGTCATCAAATTCTTCCTCTTCCATGTCATCGAAATCGTCTTCTTCCATGTCGTCGTCTTCGTCATCATCGCTGTCGGCAAACGCGAAGAACGGCATGGGAGAAAAGGTTTCGTTAAGAACGCCGTTTTCAGCGCCGTTGACATCAGAAAAAGATTCGCCTGAATAGAGAGGCGTCAAAGCCAGCATTTCCATCGACAGGAATTCCATGCCGGAATCCCCATGATTATTCCGGGCTTCGTGCTGAATCATAATTCTCTCCGTTTTGAAGTGTATTTGGTCATACTCAACTGAGTGAAGGCAGTATACTCACGATATAAAGCCCCCTCTCAAAACATTAAGGGAGAGATTACAGAATTGTCAACTGGTTTTTGCTTTATTACGTGTTTTTTTTTCAAATTTATGATAATTTTATCCATGCCGCGAGTTAAAATTGAAGCGCCGGCAAAACTGAACCTGCATTTACAGATTGGGGACAGGCGGCCCGACGGTTACCATGAAATAGAAAGCCTGTTTCTTGCCCTGGCCTTTGGGGACACGCTTTCATTTGAAACTGTCCATGAACCTCAAGTCGTGGAAATTTGCATGGATTGGCAGCCGCTATGCGACGCTCCTGCCGGTTTTCCCGCCATTCCCCCCGAAAAAAACATTATCTGGCGGGCTGTTTCCCTGTTCAGAAACCGCACCGGTTACGAAAAAGGGCTGAAAATAAGCGTAGAAAAGCGAATTCCTCCGGGCGGCGGTCTGGGCGGCGGTTCCTCCGACGCGGCGGCGGCGCTTTTGGCCCTGAACCGCCTTGCCGCGTCTGACGGCAAAGGTCTGGTGAGCGATGCGGCGCTGGCTGAAATGGGCGCTTCGCTGGGCAGTGACGTTCCTTTTTTCCTGTGTAACGCTGCCGGGGGCGCCGCATGGGTAAGCGGCAGGGGGGAGAAAGTACAGCCCTTTGATATGCCGGAACCGGCCCGCGGCTTCTCGGTGGTGCTGGTTAACCCCGGCTTTTCCAGTGATACCACCGAGGCATACCGCCTGTTTAGCGTGTGGCGTAGCAAAAATGCCCTAATATCGCCCCAATATTCGTCATTTTTGCTGAAATTTCTGTCCGGCCCGCCTCAAAACTGGCCCTTTTTCAATGATTTTTTAACGGTTTTCAACACTGCCGCCGGAGAATCAGCTTCCATGAGCGAAATTTATGCAACCTATCAGCATATTATTTCCGGCTTGCGGGAACAGGGGGCGGATTTTGCCGGGCTTTCCGGCTCCGGTTCCACCTGTTTTGGAGTGTTTTCCGGCCGGGAAAAAGCCGAATCGGCGCGAAAAAATCTTTTATTGCATTGGCCGTTGGTTATTTGTACGTTTTTACTTGCGCACCCTGCAACACCGTGGTATAATGGTGATATAGAAGAGGGGGCCGATAAGAACAAGGAGAGTACGTCATGGAGATCACCGACATTAGAGTCCGTAAAGTGGTAGGCGAGGGTAAGCTCAAAGCTTATGTAACGATCACGTTTGACGAATGCTTTGTGGTGCATAATGTCAAAATTATCGAGGGTAAAACCGGAGTTTTTATCGCCATGCCCAGCCGTAAAACCAGGGCAGGGGAATACAAAGATGTGGCCCACCCCATACATCCCGAATTCCGCGCGGAATTGCAGAAAAAAATACTGGACAAATACGATTCAGGCGCCGTCCAGGACGATGCTTCTGTAGAAATTTAGGCCGCTTCGACACTTCGGCAAGCTCAGTGAATGCCCCTATTCCTCATTGTTTTTCCTTCGTGTATTTCGCGGTGAAAATTTTCCATCTTCATTTACTCCTTGTCCAATCGCATAAAATGGTATATAAAAACCTATGGGCTTAGCGCAAGAAAAAGAAGAGGACTATTGGACTTACGCCGACTATAAGGAATGGGAACTGGCCGAAGGTGAGCGTTTCGAGCTTATTGACGGTACGGCGTATGCCATGTCGGCGCCGACTACTTACCATCAGTTAATGCTCATGGAATTGAGCAGACAGATAGCGAACTATCTGCAGGGGAAGCCCTGTAAAGTGTTTCCCGCGCCTTTTGACGTGCGGCTTTTTTACGCGGAAGATGAAAGCGATGACACGGTGGTACAGCCTGATATTTCGGTGGTCTGCGATGAGCGGAAGCGGGGAAGCGAAGGCTGCCGGGGTGCGCCGGATTTTGTGGCGGAAATTTTGTCGCCTTCCAATACGGCCATTGAAATGGAACGAAAATTTGAACTGTACCGTCAGGCCGGAGTCCGGGAATACTGGGTTCTCGATGGCGAGCAGAAAATCCTCCACGCCTACTGTTTTGAAAAGGACAATATTGCGTTCCGTTCCTATGGCGCTACGGACATTGTTCCGGTGGGGATTTTCAGCGGCCTGAAAATAGTTCTGGAACAGGTGTTCACCCAGTAGCGTTCCCATAGGATAACAGCATTTACTTTTACTTACACACCAATAGCGCATAAACCGGCACAGGGGGACAGCGCCGGGGCTGCCAAAACAGATGGGGGAACTCAACTACGCAGCCCCCCGCACGGCTTCTGTGCATCATTGAAAACTATGGGTAATTCCACTATGAGCGTGTCCTCTTGTTTCCCGCGCCGTGCGGCTTTTACTGTACACTTAGTTTTTGCTTTTTTTCCTTGGTCTGCTCCGTCGAAGAATCCCATAATGTTTTAGCAACCCCGCACTGCCACCCTGTGCCGCCCTATAATCAATGTGACATGGTAAATGCTGTTGCCCTATAACAGTAGAGGACAGCCGGAGGGGGTGCTGCGGGCGTACCGCCGGCGGGCGGAAACATTTGGAATTCCCCGCCGGAGGAGACCAGCGGGTAACAGTAACGAGGGTAGGGACAATAAAAGCCCAGCACCTCCATACGATAATTATTCGTACTATCACGATTCGCATGGTTAATGGAGGTGCTGGGAGGCTCCGCAGGCGGATTCTACAAGCGTTTCCGTCCGCCGGCGGTGCGCCCGTAGCGCCCCCTCGGCTAGTTTGTGCTATTCAAAGTAAATGCAGAGGTCTTGGGCAACACTATTGCCATTAATTTCCCCTTTATGCTACAATGCTATGCTGTTTGGGACGTAGGCAAGCGGTAAGCCACCGGGTTTTGGCTCCGGCATTCACAGGTTCGATTCCTGTCGTCCCAGAAGATAAGCCTGCGGGAGCGCGGGTAATTTTAATGAGGTGTAAGAATGAGCAAAGTAGTTTTAACAGCCAAAAACAGGCAAAAAGCAGGGTCGGCGGAGTCCCGCAGAATGAGGCGGAACGGCCGTATTCCGGCAGTGCTGTACGGAAGAAGCGGGAAGGCGGTTTCCCTGGACCTTGACGCCCAGGAATTTGTCCGCAGCGTAAAAAACATTTCCGAAAGTACCATTGTAAAGGTAGAGGTTGAAGGCAAGTCCTATGACGCCTTTGTCAAGGATACCCAGCGGACGATTCTTGACGGGAGCATCCTTCATGTCGATTTGTACGAAGTAGAAAGCGGCGTGGTCTTGCGGGCAAGGGTGTCCCTGCATCTGAACGGGAACCCGGTTGGAGTCCGCGAGGGCGGTATCCTTGAAACCCCGCTGCATGAAATTGAAGTTGAATGTCTGCCTAAAGATTTGCCGGAACGGATCGAAGTTGATATTTCCGGTCTCAAGATTAACCAGTCCCTCCATGTGCGGGACATACCCCTTGCGGCAGGGGTACGGCTGCTGTCTGCAGTGGATCAGGTTGTGGCTTTGGTGAAATTTGCCAAGGTTGAGGCAGCCCCCGTTGCCGAAGCCGAAGCTGCCCCCGGCGCTGCTCCTGCCGCGGGCGCCGCTCCTGCTGCCGGCGCTGCTGCTCCTGCCCCCGGCGCTGCCGCCCCCGGCAAAGACAAGGGAGAGAAGAAAGCGTAATTTTAAGGTAGTCTGTTTATAATGTGTCTACATTATAAACAGACTCTCATTACCTCGGCTTTTGAAGATACGGTTGCCGCCGCCCTTGCGGATTGTCCGCCGGGGGCGGTACTCCTTGCCGCAGTTTCCGGCGGGGCTGATTCTACCGCTATGCTTGCCGCCCTTGCCGCTGTCAGGGGTCGGTCGGCTTTTAACCTTCGCTGTATCCACATTGAACATGGTATTCGCCCTCCGGCGGAAAGCCGGGGCGACGCTGAATTTGTCCGTTCCCTGTGCAAACAATTCCGTATACCCTGCCGCGTTGTCTCCATTGCGCCGGGGAAAATTGCGGCGGCTGCCAAAGACCGGGGCATCGGCATTGAAGCCGCGGCGCGGCTGTACCGCCACCGGGCATGGTTGCGCGAGGCGCGGCGGCTTGAGGCCAAAACCGGCGAATCGGCGGCTTTGCCGGTACGGATTTTAACGGCCCACACGGCTGATGATATGCGGGAAACGGCGCTGATGCGGATTCTCCGGGGGGCGGGGCCGTCCGGCCTCGCCGCCATGCCTGTCAGCCGGGGCCCGCTGCTGCGGCCTTTAATCACGTTAAACCGCCGCGACGTGCTTGATTATCTGGCGGACAGGAATATTACCTGGCGGGAGGACTCCACCAATGCGGACACCCAATTTCTGCGCAACCGGGTTCGGCGCTGCCTTATCCCCCAACTCAACGAACATTTTCCCCAATGGCGGACGGCGCTGACGGCGTTTGCCGAAACCCAATCCCTCACCGCTGAATTTATCCGTGATGAAGCAAGTAGCCGCATCCACTGGCAGTCTTCTATTCCTCATTCCTCATTCCTCATTCCTCATTGTCTCTACACCAACGCCGAAACTTTTTGCGCCCAGCCCGCCATTATCCGCGAGGAGGCCCTTTTTCAGGGAATAGATCGGCTCTTGTCAAACAGCCATAAAACGGCGCTTTCCCGCGGGAAAAAGCGGGTAAATATCCGCCGGGTGAACATCCGCCGTTTTTCTGAGGGTAACATTACGGCGGTTGACCTGGGATTGCTGGATTTACGGCGTAAAGGCGGATATGTTGTTCTTTCGGTGAAAAAAAACAAAGCCCGCAGAGGCGCCGGGCAATAGTATTTACTCTTTTACCTGCACCAATAGTCCGTAAACCGGCACAGGAGACAGCGCTGGAGCTGCCAAAACAGATGGGGGAATCCAACTGCGCAGCCCCCGCACGGCTTCTGTGCATTATTGATAACTAGGGGTAATTCCATTATGAGCTTGTTCTCTTGTTTTCTGCGCCGTGCGGCTGTTACTGTACACTTAGTTTTTGCATTTGTTCCCTGGTCTACTCCGTCGGAGAATCCCATAATGTTTTGGCAACCCCGGCGCTGTCCCCTGTGCCGCCCTATTCCGACTATAACCGACGTATCACGGTAAATGCTGTTGATTATTGCGCCCGGCTCATATAATCTTAAAGGTAGAGTGATAGAAGCACAAAATGGGGGTATAGATGTTCAATGACCAAAATAACAAACAACCGGGGCCGCCGCCCCGCCCCCCCATGCAGGGAGGCCGGCCCAGCGGTCTGGCCCTGATTTTTTTTCTGGTCATGGCGGCGCTGTTTATCGCGTATTTTTTCCGGGGGAATTCCACCCCGATACGGGAGATACGTTACTCCGATTTTTCCAATTACCTTGAACAAAACCAGATTGATTCAGTGACGATTAATGATAATAACACCCTGGACATCGTTCTTAAAGGGCAGTCCGCGCAGGAGCCTGTCCGTCTGCGCACCCGCATTCCCTATCAGGATCCCGATCTCCTTTCTGTGTTACGGGAAAAAAATGTTAATATTTCCGGCGCGGCGGCCAGAATGAATTTTTGGCGGATGATAATCGATCTTTTGCCCTGGATTATAGGTTTTGCCTTCATCATGTATATGTTCAGAAGTATGCCGGGAGGGGGAAACAGGGCCTTCCAGTTTGGCAAAAGCCGGGCAAAGCGTTACCACGAAGAGGGCAAGAAGGTGAGTTTTACCGATGTGGCGGGTCAGAAGGACGCCAAGTACGAGCTTGAAGAAGTGGTTGCTTTTTTAAAAAACCCCCAGAAATTTACCAAAATGGGGGCGCGGATTCCCAAAGGGGTGCTGCTGGTGGGGCTGCCCGGTACGGGCAAAACCTTGATGGCGCGTTCGGTCGCCGGAGAGGCGGGCGTCGCTTTTTTCCACATGTCCGGTTCCGATTTTGTGGAGATGTTTGTCGGGGTGGGGGCAAGCCGCGTCCGCGATCTTTTTGAACAGGGCAGGCGCAGCGCTCCCTGCATTATTTTTATTGATGAACTGGACGCGGTAGGCCGCACCCGCGGCGCGGGCTACGGCGGCGGTCATGATGAACGCGAGCAGACCTTAAATCAACTGTTAGTCGAAATGGACGGATTTGATTCCAAAGACGGGGTGATAATTCTCGCCGCTACCAACCGTCCCGACGTGCTTGACCCGGCCCTGCTGCGTCCCGGCCGTTTTGACCGGCAGGTGGTGGTTGCCATGCCGGACATTAAAGAGCGTGAGGCGATATTACAGATTCATTCGGCAAAGATACCGATGAGCAAAGACATTGAACTTTCCCGCATCGCGCGGGCAACGCCGGGAATGAGCGGCGCCGATATTGCCAATCTGGTTAATGAAGCGGCGTTGTTTGCCGCCCGCAAAGACAAGCCGGAAGTCCAGATGCACGATTTTGAGGAAGCGCGGGACAAAATACTTATGGGCGTCGCCCGCAAAACGCTGGTAGTGTCGGACAAGGAACGCCGCATGACGGCAATTCACGAGGCCGGTCATGCCCTGCTGCACTATTTCCTGAAAAACGCCGACCCCCTCCATAAAGTTACCATAGTCCCCCACGGGCGGGCGCTCGGCATGGCCCTGTCCCTCCCTGAGGAAGACACCTACAGCCGCACCAGAGGCTGGATCGAAGACCGCATTGCCATTTGTTACGGCGGCTGGCTTGCGGAAAAACTTTTTTATAATGAGACTACCACCGGCACCAAACAGGATATTCAGCAGGCAACAGAAATGGCCCGCCACATGGTTTGCGAATGGGGCATGGCCGATGAAATGGGGCCGGTGGCTTATGGGCAGGAGGAAGAGCCTATTTTTCTGGGCAAGGAAATTGCCCGTCATCAGGATTATTCCGAGGAAACCGCCCGGCGCATTGACAATGCCGTTAAAAAAATTCTTGACCGGGCGCGGAGCGAAGCGGAACGCATCATTCGCAAATACCGGAAAGGGCTTGAGGCGCTTGCCGACGCCCTGCTCAGCCGGGAAACCCTCATTGACGATGAGGTGCGGGAAATTTTACACCTGCCCTCGGCAACTGCCGGGGAATCGTTCTGAGTGGGGAGTAAGGAATGAGGAATGAGGAATTAGGAATGAGAAAAAATCGTTTTTCAATTCTTTTCATCTTTCTTGGTTTGTTTATTACGGTTGGTTTAACGGCGCAGTCCGTCGAATTTGAAAACTGGCCCGATGAGCGGGGAGATCCCGCCATTGCGGAAAAATATCTCCAGTGGGCGCAAGACGCCATTGCCGCGGGGCGCTGGACACAGGCCCGCGCGGCGCTTGAACGGGCTGCTGATTTTGCCGATGTCTCGTCGGATATTTCCTACCTTTTGGCGGTGGCCCGCTCTCAGGAAAACGAAGACCGAAGATTGGTGCTGCAATCCCTGGAACGGGCCATAGGAACAAAACACTGGAAATACTATACCGAAGCCCAGGCGCGGCTTTTACAGGCGGATCAATTTATCACCCTGCGCCGTTATTCTGCGGCGCTGGATACGCTGGCCGTGTATAAAACCATTGCCGGAGAAAACGCCGACCTGGCCCTGCTGCGCCTTGCCGCTCTGAAAGGTTTTGTCAATAGCGGGGCGAGATTGGGCCCCGGTTTGGTAAGCCTGCCTGTTCCGGTAGAATTCCGCCGCCGTATGCTTGAAACTCTGGATTACTATCCCCGCGATCCCCGCCCCCTGCGTATACTGCTTAACTATGCACGGGAACGTGATCTCGATAAAGACGACGCCACCCTTGTAGAAATTGCCCTGCGGCGGCTGCCTTTCCTCGTTGAAGCAGACCCGGAATTGGCATGGATGGCGGCCCCCTTTATCAGGGATGATGCGCAGGCGCGGCGGCTGGTGGCGGCTTATCGCGCCGGTTCTTTGAAACCCCGCGCGGACAGCGCTTTCAGGCCCAACCCCGCTTCATTAATACCCGCGCTTAATCTGGGGCTTATTGATGACTTTAACGCGGCGGATGAATTGTTTACGGAAAACATTCTGGAAAAAGATATTATCGTTAATGTCGGTAATCTGTTACGCAGCGGGGAGGGGAGGGATTACTTCGTCCGCAAACTCCATTCGTTTACCGGCGCCATAACCGCAGATGAAGACGGCGACGGTTATGCGGAAAGCCGCGCAGTGTACCGGCAGGGGAATTTGCAGGAGTATTACTGCGATACCGATCAGAACGGCATTACCGATTTGTTTATTTCGTTTAACGCGGGTACGCCCCAGCGGGCGGAACTTACCGTTCTGCCCATGCAAGGAAACGGCAGAGCGGAGGCGTTCATTCTCTGGGAACGCTATCCCGCGGTACAAAGGGCGGTTCTGGGAAGTGAAAATTATCTGCCCGCGCCGGGAGGATTTCAATTTGCTCCCATTAATTTTATGGAACTGGGCGCTTCAGACAATTATGCCGGCCTTGTGTTCCCCTTCCGCAATCCCCGCAGCCCGGACATAAGCCGGCATATGCTTGCCTCATTTGCCGCTTCCATCCAGCGTCCCAGCGCCGAATTTCAAGACGGCGTGGAACAGGTATTTCTGGATCGGGGTATACCCCTCCGCGCTGAAGTTACGCTGCATGGCACGTTGATTTCGGTGACCGAATTTGAAAACGGTTATCCTGTTATTCAGCGGCTGGATTTGGACATGGATGGGCGTATGGAAACTGTCCGCCGCTTCCGCCCTCCTCCTGCGGGGGGGAGATCTGCTTCCGGCGGTCAGAGCGCTTTGCAATCATCGGAAAGCAACTGGAATGAGGGCGGTGTTTTTTCAACCGCGGAACTGTATCAGGATGATGGTTCGGTTGTTTATTCATGGGATTTGGATGGCGACGGGAAGCGTGAATATGAAAAGTAAAACCGGTTTACCGTTTTTTTTCCCCCTGCTTGTGTTATGTGCAATATCCTGCGTGACAACAACAAAGCAGCAGGAGGAGCGGCTTGCCCCCCGCCGTTCAACCGCAGAGATACGGTTTGACGACATCAAAGAACAGGTTACGCGCAATCCGGTAAAGGCAATAGACCTTATCGGTACTTACCGTGAAGCCTACCGGATTACCGGTGAGGAGGGCAAGACCGAAGACCTTGTCGCGCTGGAAAAAGAGGCAATAGAGAATCTGCGGAATTTTCTTGAGCAGGCAATAGCCGAGGAACGCTGGGACGACGCCGCTTCCTACAGCCGCTCTCTGGCAAATCTGGACTCACTGCCCCAGGCCGCCGCACGGGAACCGGATTTTATTCTTGCCGGGGCAAAGAAGAAATTACAGGATGGCGACAACCTGGGCGCTTTTCTGGCTGCGGTGCAGGCCAATGAATTGCGTCCCCTTTCGGCGGAAAACGCCATGCTTTTTCTTGACCGGGCGGTGTCGGTAAAACAGCGGCGGGCGGCTGCCTGTTTTTTTGCCATTGTAGAGCGGGCGGGCGGCGCGGGAAAAGTGTCCGCTAACATTCGTGAATATATCCAGGGTTCTGACAGTGTTCCCTTGATGATCAAAGGCGTTGCCACGGTGTTGATAGACCGCGGCATAAAAATTGAGCGGGGCAGGGGTTATGCGGACAAGATTCTCGGTTCCGCCTTTTTTATCGATTCATCCGGCCTGATGATTACCAATTACCATGTGATTGAAAGTGAAGTAGACCCCAAGTATAGAGGGTATTCCCGGATGTACATACGGATGGGCGACAATACCAGCGCCCGTATTCCCGCGCGGGTCGTTGGCTGGGACAAAGCGCTGGACCTTGCGTTAATTAAAACGGAGTATACCAGTGAATTTGTATTTTCCATAGTAGACCGGGTGATACCCCAGGTGGGCGATACGGTTCTTGCAATCGGTTCGCCGGGCGGGCTGGAAAAAACCGTTACTTCAGGCATTGTTTCGGCGCTGAGCCGCCGCTTCCTGCAAATTGGGGATGTTATTCAGATAGACGCTGCGGTGAACCCCGGCAATTCCGGCGGCCCGGTAGTGGATACGTCGGGACGTTTGGTGGGCATTGTGTTTGCCGGCATTGAGCAGTATCAGGGACTGAATTTCGCCGTCCCCGCGGAACGGCTTGCCGCGGCCCTTCCCGCCATGATGCAGGGCGGCAAAGCGGAGCGTCCCTGGCTGGGCATGGCCCTCAGTGAAACTTCCCGTGGCGCTGAAATCATCTATGTTGCTCCTAACACCCCCGCGTCTTACCATCGTGTGCCTGAAGGCGGCTTTATCAAAACCGTTAACGGCCGCCAGATACAGGCCCCCCAAAGCCTGCTTATTCCCGCCCTGCAGGACACGATTTTTCAATCACGCCCCGGCGAGTTGGTGGCTCTGGAAACCCAGGACCCGGACGGCGGACTCAAGCGCCGTCTGGTGATGACCGTTCCCCGTCCCGAACTTCCCCTCGGCGACGCGGCAAAACTCGACAGCCGCGAACGGCTTGCCGCCCCCCTCTTTGGCATGATACTTTCCCCCGGTCAGGGAAAATCCTGGTATTCCACTTATCAGGTAAAAAAAATCGTCCGCGGTTCTATCGCCGACGAGGCAAGCATTTCCGACCATGACCTTGTTTACATACGGGGTTTCCGTATTTTTGAAAAAGAAGGCTATGCCCTCATGGAAATAGATATTAAAAAACGCAGCATGGGCTATTTGGAAACCCCCATGCAGCTCCCCGCCCGCCTTGATTCATCGGATACGCTGTAGGGAATAATAAGACACTGATTCCGCATATTTACTTTTGATCGTACAAACCAGCCGGATGGGGTGCTACGGAACACCCGGTCACTGAGCTTGTCGAAGTGACCGAGATGTATGCCTAAAAAATTTACTTGGGGGGCAATTCTAACAAGCACCGCACAAGCCATTTCCTGCGGAAACGGCTTGTGCGGCTGCCTATAAGGTTTTCCCACAAGCCCCCAAATTACTTTATTGGGCATACATCTTACCAGTACCTACAGTCTCACCACAGGGGGGTCGCCCCATCCGGCTGGCATCGGCATAGGTAGCAGCATTTACCGTGTTATATCGGTTATAGGGTGAAATAGGGCGGCACAGGGGAGCGGCGCGGGGTTGCCCCCTATGATGGTACAAGCCGGTCAGCAGGGCTGCCGCGGAGTAGCGGAAACATTTGGAATTCCCCGCCGGAGGAGACCAGCGGGTAACGGTAACGAGGGTAGGGACAATAAAAGCCCAGCACCTGCATACCATAATTTTTCGTACTATCACGATTCGCATGGTTAATGGAGGTGCTGGGAGGCTCCGTAGGCGGGTTCTACAAGCGTTTCCGCTGCCCCGTAGCGGCCCTGCTGGCTGAGTTTATACCCGTTGAGTTCCCCCATCTGTTTTGGCCGCCCCGGCGCTGTTCCCTGTGCCGATTTACGTACTATGTGCGTATATTACAAAAGTAAATGCTGCCACCTGTAAAACGCCGCGCTCCATTGACAGTTTCCGCCGTTTTTGGCATAGTAGGCTCAATGTAAATAGCGGGCCTTTAGCTCAGTTGGCGTAAAGTGGCGTTTATCCGTAAATCCTTATAGCACAAGGAGTTATGGAAAGTGAAAAATTAACAAACCCTCAAAAAATAAGCGTGATGACACCCTTGATGACAACTCTTTGGAGGTGTCATTATGCGTAGGCCGACGCTCTACAAACAGCGCGGGACGTGGTACGCCCGGTTCTGGAATGAAACGGAAAAGAAATATCATTCAAAAGCCCTCGGCGTTCCGGTAGAGGGCAAAAAAGAGCGCCGGCGGGAAGCCGAAGAAGCCGCCCGGAAGATGGCGGCGGATATGGCGGCGGGCGCGGCGCCATTACAGGCCGTGAACGCGCCGGCCTCCGCGCCGCTCATTGAGTACGCCCTTGCCTTCTGGCGGCCGGACAGCGAGTACGTCCGGGAAAAAGCGTTACTTGAAAAAGAACCGTTATCCGCCCATTACCTTTTGTCGAACCGCCGCATGGTGGAAACCAAAATGAAACCATTCCCCGGATTTGCGGGCATGACGCTTAACGGCCTGGCCAAGCCGGTAATCCGGCAGTGGAAGCTCTGGATGGCGGAGAAAGGGCATTCTGGGCGCACAATCAACGGCGCTATGCTGGCTTTGAGGGTTCCGGTCAAGCGGGCGTATTTTGACGACTTAATCACCGCAGACCCCTTCGCCGGGGTTCCCAGGGCGGCGCACAAGGAAAGGGCAAGGGGCATACTCACGCCCGCGGAAATCAAAAAGCTGGTGGAAACGCCCGCGCCCGACCCCCGCTCGCGGCTGGCGGTGTTTTTGCCGCTCTACTGCTCAATGCGCATGGGCGAAGTCCGGGGCCTGCAATGGGGCGACATATCCGACGGCATAATCCACATACGGCATAACTGGCAGGAAGGCGAAGGCTTGAAAAAATGCAAATGCGGTTCGGAGGGGTATGTGCCGATGCCCCGCGTGGTCGCCGGCCTCGTGAACCAGGTACACGCTATCGCGCCACTTACCGCCCCGGGGGATTTTGTCATGTCTATAAGGCCGTACCACCCGATATGCCGGGAAGCGTTAAGCGAAGCCCTGCGCTCAGAATTGTCTTTAATCGGCATTGGCGAGGAACAGCGCAAAAAGCGGAATATTGTCTACCACAGCCTGCGCCATTCGTTTGTCACGGCTTGCAGAATCGCGGGGCTTTCAGATTTTGAGACGATGACGCTGTCGAGGCATAAGGACGTGAAAATGTTACAACGCTATTCTCACGGCAAGGAAGCCCTGGACATAAGGCGGATTGGTGAAAAACTGGAAATGTCGCTGTGTGATAAAACCCCTATTGCGGAATAACATAAACGGCGGATAATGGAGTATAATACAATGACAAATTTTGAGAAATGGAAGAATGAATTGACCGCTGAACGGGTGCACGAGGTTTTTAAGGGTAAGAACTGCGCACTTGGCGGAAAACACGTTGTCTGTCCGGCGGTAGCATTTTGCGCTTGTGAGCCAACCTGTGAAGAGGGTTTTATGTCATGGGCAACGGCAGATAACGAAGAATGTGAAAATATACAATAATTATTTTTGAAAAATCATTGCTTCCCGAAAATATCTGATTGACAATTTCTATTGCCTATGGTATTTTAATTATGGCGTTTATCCGTTTCTCCTTATAGCAAATCCGGCTCTTTCTGGGCCGGTATTTTTTTGTCTATGGGAGGGAGCTATCATAAAATTTAACCAGTAAAAAAATATACGCTTTAAATTTGCCCCAAAAAAAGCTGTCGAACCCCTGCAAGGCGTCTATTTTGACCGGCGGCAATTTCAGGGCCACTGGTATTGGGAGCGAGGTTTTCTCTCCTGCGTTATGGCGGGCGCAGAAATCCCCGCCGTGATAACTCTGGAACATTTTAAGATGCCTTTTAACCGTGTTATCTTCGGAGCCTTACGTGCGATGAAACACAGGTCAGGCGTCTATTTTTTGCTCGTTTCATTTCTTAAAGCGACCGGAAACCTTGAAAAGTCCGGCGGGGAAGCGTATCTGGAAAAAATCCGCGATATGGTAGGCGTACCGTCCGCAGTTTGCGCTTTCGCGGCCAAACTCATTGAACTGAAGGCGGGGCTGGACGTATGACGGAACCAAAAAATACTGAATTCCCCGAAATAGAGCTGGCGGACTGGGAAGCCGTAACGGAATACGCCGGAAAGCTCATGGACTCCGGCACGGACGAGGAAAAGGCCACCTTTGAGGCAATAAGCGTAATTCTTGACAAGAAAAATCAGAAAGTAAATAAAGGCCCCCGCTTCGTGAGAATAGGCGGCGCGGCGGTTACCCCCGTCCGCTGGGCGGTAAAAAACTTTCTGGAAACCGGAGCGCTGGGAATGATTTTCGGGGATTCGGGAACGTACAAGTCCTTTTTAACGGTCGCCTTGTCCTCCTGTATCGCTACAGGACAAGATTTTTACGGTATGCCGGTCAGGCGCAAAGGCGCGGTGTATTATATCGCAGCGGAAGGGCAGAACGGCATAATCCGGCGGTTCCGCGCGTGGAGCCAGGAAAACAAGCCGGTAATTGACGCGCCCCTGTACCGGTACGAGGGAGCCGTGAACCTGTCCGCCGCCGCCGACGTGCTATTAAAAGCCCTTGACGAAGCGGTAAAGGCCGAAGCCGAACCGCCCGTGCTTGCGGTTATAGACACCTGGGCGAGGTCTCTCGGCGATGATGATTCCGATACGTCGGCAGCCGCGGAAGGCCTGGCAAAAGTAGACCAAATAAGGGCTCATTTTCCCGATATGGCCGTGTTAATCATCCACCACACCGGACATGCGAATAAAGACCGCGCCCGCGGAGCGTCCCTGCTCCATGCCGCGGTTGACAGCGAGTACCGGCTGGAAGTTGACAAAGACCGCAAAATTGTAATGACCAACACCAAAAGCAAGGAATCGGAACTTTTGCCGCCAATGGCGTTTAAGGCCCGCGGGGTGAAACTGCTGGCCGATGCCGGCGGATATATTCTGAATGAGGACGGGGAAATTGAGACTTCGGCGGTCTTGGAAACGGTTGAATACACGCCGCCGGTTGAAGGGCTGGGGGTAAATCAGGAAAGAATTCTGCAAATTTTACGGAAAACGGACGACAAAAAACTGGATTATGACGACTTGCTTGAGGCTTTCAAACAGGAAACAGGTAAAAGAAAAAGCCAATTTGACCAAACGGTTGACAGCCTCGAATACGCCGGATTGTTGTATTGTGAAAATGGCTTTATCGGTCTTGGCAAACAACCGGAGAAAAATATTGCATAAACGCATAAACCGCATAATATGTATTTATGCAAGGACGGCAAGTGCATGCATAAACGCATATTCCCCTATAGGGGGAATATGCGTATGCGTTATGCACGGTTTTTGTGATTGCCGTGCAAACGTGTAAACGTGTGCAAACAGTGTTTACACAGCGCGGTGTGAGTGTGTGCAAACGTGTATTTACCTATAGGGTAAATACACGTGCACATTTACACTCTGACGAGGGGTAATTTGCCGTGACAGCGGCCTTATATATTTGGCATGATACCACACAGCACAAACAGCACAACACAGCACATTTGATGTTTGTGACGCGGCACAACACAGCACAAACAGCACACACACCTTTAGGTGTGTGCTGCGTGCTGCTGTGCAGTTGTGCCGTGCAGCCGGAAACAGGTTATCGGTTTTGGCAAGGCAGCCGGAGACAAAAAGGTACTGTGAAACGAAAAATTTATTCCAAGACCTAAGCGACATGACCGCTCGCTCGCTCCGGTGCGGAATTTTCCGTTTCCGGCGAAAAAAGTGTCAGGTATGGCCCCCAGGAAGGCTGCTATTGCGTCCGGCGAGGCTTTGCCGTGTCATTTTATCTTTTTTGGTTTGGAGGCGTTTTTCCGCTATTTGACTATAGCGTAGATATAAATCACCCTAAAACATATATGTTAAAAACCTGCGCAGAAATATCGAAATTAAAACACTGTACCCGCCAAAGCGTAGATGAATTTCTTAAAAAAAACAAAATCGCGCCTTCCGGCAAAAAAGGCAAACTTCCGCTGTATGACTGCGGCAAAGAACCCCTGGCCGGATACCTGGCCGCCAAATTCCCGCCTGCGAAACAAAAGCCGCAAACGCCGTCACCGGAACAGCCGGAAAACTTGCCAAATAATCCGCCCGCCCCGGATAATGCCGAAGCCGTCCGCCGCATATCAAAACCGCTGAATGACCTGCTCCGTGGGAAAGTCCCCGAAGGGCAAAAGCCGTCAAGCGTTTTTTACGCCAAAGCGATGAAAATCGCCGAAGCAAACCAAGATGCCCAAATGCTATTCCGGCTCGGACAGCTTGCCGACAAGGAAAACCGCGACGAGGAATACCAGCGGCAGCGGATGAATACCGAACGCGCAAATGAGAGTATCGCCCAGGAAAAAGCCGCGCGGCTTAAAATTGAAAATGACATCAGGCGTGAGCAGTTTATGGACAGGTCAACGGTAAAGCTGTTGTTTGGCAAAGTATATGCCGTGCATACCAGCACACTCACCCCCCTGCCGCTGAAATTGTCGTCCATGATTGCCGCCGTGCCGGAAGGAAATGGAAAAGAGGCGACCATAAATAATCTCATAAACGATGAAATTTACGCCGCGCTGGAAAGCATCAAGAGGCTGCTGGTTGATTTTGTTGAAGGATAGGGACTACGCGCTTTTCAGTTCCATTTTGAGCCGCAGGCCAAGAATGTCCATCAACTTGAACACTGTCTTAAAAGATGGGTTCCCATCCAGAGCGAGCGATTTGTACAGGCCTTTGCGGTCAAGGTTTAATTCTCTGGCAATCTGCGCCATGCCTTTTGACCGCGCGATGTCGCCGATGACGGAAAGAAGGAAATCAGGGTCGTTTTCTTCAAGGGCGGCTTCGATGTACGCTATTACCGTTTCTTTGTCATTGATGTACTTTGCGGGGTTCCACTCTGAAAATGTAATTTTTTCCCTCGTTTTTATCGCGGTTCTCATAGTTTCATTCCTCCTCATAAAGCCGGGCGATTTTTTTCGCCCTGATAATATCCGCCTGCTGCGTGGACTTGTCGCCGCCGCACAGCAGGATAATTATTTCTCTGCCGGTGTCCTTGTAATACACCCGGTAGCCGGGGCCGTAATGGATACGCAGTTCGGAGATGCCCTCGCCTACAGGCCAGACATCGCCGGGGTTTCCTTCCTCAAGACGCTTAATCCTTGCGAGAATACGCGCTACCGCTACCGGGTCCCGGAGTTTGGCAAGCCATTTGTCAAACACGCTGGAAGGCCGCATCTTTTTCATAATTCAAGTGTAGACTATAATCCCCATATTGTCAAGGGGAAATCGCATGTTTTTCAAAAAAAGTTTTGGGTTATTTCTTGGGTTTTTTTGGGCCTTTGCCGGAAACATTGCGGATCGTTTTATATTTGTGTAAAAACTATTCTGATATTTCTTCAGATTTATCGGTGGATTCGGCATCATCAGATTTTGTATTTTTTTCCTTTGCCCGATCCAATCTTTTCAGTATTTTCTCAATCTCTTTTTTGGCTTTTTTTGATTCCTCGGAGTCAATTATTTCTCTTTTAATAATATCATTCGCCATAATATCGGCGATTTCTTCATGGGTAATTTTTACATCTTCATAGAGTTTTTTGATGTTCCTGCGGATCAGCGAATACACTTCTTCGCTGTTCAACAATGCCCCAATGATGAATTTGCTTTTTACCTGAATGCTTGAGTAAAAATCATCAATGCTTGATTTTTCCTGTCCGTCCTTGCTTATAACAAACAGAGCTTCCAATCCTTTCTCTGACTTCGGGTTCACGGAAAGCATATTAAATTCAGAAACCAATTCCTTTTCTATTGGTTTTCCGAATTTTATTTTGTATATTATCCACCTTTCGGCGTTGGTTAGTATTACCCAATTAACCCCGGCGTTTGCACCGTAATCAATAGCCTGCTTCACATGGCTGTCATTCAAGGCAACCGAAACCGCTTTTACCTCTATTAAAAACTTGATTTTCTTGTGGGCGTCAATAATCGCCAAATCGCAGTAAGTTCCCCTGATTGCGTATTCGGATGTTAACTCTTTATATTTATCGTAACCAAAGATTTCCTGCAGTATATCGGCCACTACTGTCACCGTGTCGGATTCATTGGCATCCCGCTTCTTTAAGTTGGCGATAATGTCCTGATACTTTTTAAGATTTTCATTAAGGCGTTTTGTGAATTTTGCCGGAATGTTCATAAAATACTCCTAATTGATAATGATAATTAATTCTATACATTTCCGTATTTTTTTACAACCTTCTCAGGGTTCCGTTTTCCGGCTCCCTTTTTGGGGCGGCCTTTGCCGGGGACATCGCAGATTGCTTCAAAAACATCTTTGGAATAAAGGTTACCACTAAAAACAGGTTCATAACCTCCACGTAATATTCTTTGAGCAATAGTTTTGTATGGCTTGCCAAGATGTTTAGCCATTTCTTCAATAGTGATACCTTCCATATGTTTTAGTATCGGCAATTATAGCAGAAAATGTAGAATACAACCAACATTTACTACATACTTGTATAGTAAAATGTGAAAAATCTTCAAAAAAAAAATGTCGAATTCAGGAAACTTTTATTGACATTATGTCGAATACAGGATACATTTATAATATAAACCCTGCGGCACCGGGGAAACAGAGCGTTGTATCGGCTAAGCCCGTGCCGGGGCGAGGCCGGTAGAGCGCTCTTTTTATTTGGAGGTACGAGATGAAAGTAAATTGCATGTTAGCCAATAAGTACGCGCCCGGTATGTTGGCCGGACGCGCGTTCACCGCCACGCTGAAACTTGACGGGATACGGTGCATAGCCGTAAAGAAAGCCGGAACCGTGCGGTTTCTGACCAGAACCGGACGCGCCATTGACGGGCTTGGGGAGATTGAGGCAGAACTGTGCAATCACCCGCTGGATTCGTTTGTCATTGACGGCGAGCTGCTGGTTTCCGACACCGCCGGATTGCCCAGTAAGGAACAGTTTAAGGCCACGTCAAAAATCGTGCAACGCAAGGGTGGCAAGTCCGGCGTCACCTACCATATTTTTGACTGCCTTGAATATGCCGATTTCGAGGCGGGCCGGAGTACCGCGCCGTACGGCGAGCGCCGCAAACTGCTTGAATCGGCATATGCCGGAATGAACCACGTAAAGGTAGTCCCGGCATTGTATTCCGGGGCCGATGAAAGCCGCATTGAAGATATTTTCAGCAAAGCCCGCGACGACGGGCAGGAAGGACTCATGCTCAACCTGAACGACGAGCCGTATTCGTTCCGCAGGACTAACGGATTGTTGAAAGTCAAAGTCATGCAGGATTGCGACTTAAAAGTAATCGGCTTCAAAGAAGGCGAAGGGAAATTTAAAGACACGCTCGGAAGCGTCGTTGTCGATTACAAAGGAAACCGCCTGGGCGTAGGGACCGGGATTGACGATGACACCCGCCGTTACATCTGGGAAAACAGGGAAGCGCTGCTCGGCAGGACGGTCACGGTTCAATATTTTAAAGAAACAAAAGACGACAAAGGCAGGCTGTCGCTCAGGTTTCCGGTTTTTACGGGCATACGCGAAGCCGGAAAAGAAGTGAGCTACGCCTAAAAGGCGAAAGCCAAAGGAGATAAAACCAATGAAATTAAACAAAGACAAATCAGCGGACTTTTATCATTTTCCTGTTGAGGAAACTGACAGAGTGATGGCGGAAATGGCCCAGGCCGAAAAAACAGGCGACCTTGCGGCGCTGAAACGGTGCGCGAGGCTGCTGTTATGGCTGTGGGGCGCGTTCCAAGATGACCTGTGCGGAAGTTTCGAGCCGTTCAATTTTGAGAGCTGCCAGTTTTCAAACGTCAGGGAATTTAACGCCGCATGGAGAAAAGAGGCGGAGGTAAACCAATGACCGAAAAAACTACTATGGAACCAAAATTCGGAACGCTGTATTTAGGCTGCGTGGGCTACGCGGGCGCGGACATACGCATAGGCCACCGGGGCGATGCCCTTGACCTGCTGGACGAGCTGATAGAGGCGGAGTCGGTAAAGGACATCGACGTTCCCTTGCCGCCCTCAGAGACGCCATAGCAAGGGGGATTGTGTGAGTATTGACTATAGCGGATACGCATAGGAGGGTATGAGTATGCACGGCATAATCTACAAAGCCACCGGCCCGACCGGCAAGGTGTACGTGGGGCAAACGACGCGCACATTGGCAATGCGTAAAGGCCAGCATAAATTCAGGGCATTGAAAGGAGACCGCCGCTCCGCTTTTCAGATAGCCCTGCTTGACGAGGGTTTCTCCAATTTCCAATGGGAGCAAATCGACACCGCCGACAGCAAAGAAGAATTGGATAAAAAAGAGAAGTTATGGATAGCCCACTATAAGGCCGACAAACCCGAACACGGTTATAACTTACAAGACGGCGGTATCGGTGGTACTCCAAACGCCGAAGCCCGCCGCAAAATGAGCGAGGCGCATAGGGGTAAGTACCCTTCCCCTGAAACCCGTCAAAAATTGAGCGATGTACGCAAAGGTGAGAAACATCATATGTACGGCAAACACCACAGCGAAGAAACCCGTAAGAAGATTAGCGAGGCGCATAAGGGCGAAAAAAACCACAATTATGGCAAACAACGCGAATATCTTAGAGGGGAGAAAGTACATACCGCCAAAATCACCGAAGCTATCGCACGGAACATTAAACTTGATTTACAGACGGGAATGAGAATTTGTGATTTAGCCAAAAAGCATAACACGAACGTTGAAGTTGTAAGGGCTATCAAACGTGGCAACTCTTGGGCATGGGTACAAATCGGAGATAGCGCATAACAAACAAAACCAACGTCGGGAGACGTAGGGAGAGGTATGGGATTTTTTTCTGTCGCAGACCAAGATTTTCTTCTTAAAATACTGGAATCAGCCCCAACGCAAAAACCAACGGAAGATATTGCCGCATGGGTTGAAGGAAGGCGGATACTGCCGACCTCAAGCCCCATACCCGGCCCCTGGCACAACGCGGTTGCCCCCTATAACATAGACATAATGAACGATTTATCGCCTAACAGCGGCGTACAGCGCGTGGTTGTTATGAAGCCGAGGAAAGTGGGCTTGACGACTGCTATGGAAAACGCCATAGCGTATTATATGTTGGCTTGCCCTAGCGTCATTCTGTACGCGACCGCCAGCGAAGACCTCGCCCAGGATTGGGGCGACAATAAAATCATGAATGTCATCGAATCGCTTGGCGGCCTTGATAAAATTACGGCAAATACTACCAGCGCCAAAAGCCGCCGCACCGGAAACACATCGGACAAAAAAGAATTTATTGGAGGTACGTTATACATAATGTCATCGCAGAGCAAACGCGCCCGCAGGCAATTAGATGTTAGGGCAATTTTCCTAGACGAAGTGGATGGGGTCACGGCGGTGACTACCACCGGCGAGGGGAAATTTACAGAAATACTTTTCGGCCATACCGCTGCCTGGGGCACGAAACGGAAAATAGCGCTTTTCGGAAGCCCGACCGTGCATGAAACAAGCCTCACCCATGAGTACTGGCTGCAAGGCGACTGCCGAAAGTTTCTTGTTCCCTGCCCGTTTTGCGGCGGAAAGGCGCATGTGAGAAAATATACTGATTGGCTTTCGTTTGTGCATTGTAATAAGTGTGATGCTGAGCGTAAAGCAGAAACAGAAGATAAAGCCATCGCCGCATGGAATAAGCGGGCGAATCCAGACTTTAACTGTTCAGAAGCGGACACAACAGGCGATGGAAAATGTATTGGCTATCAAATTAACAGTATAGACGATGAGCCGCATGATAAATGCAAAGATTGCCCCAAAAGCCAATTCTATGAGGAGGCAAACGATGATTGACATACCGTTAGGCAAGGCATTAGTGGTAGAGGAAAGTATGAATTGCGAAGGCTGTTTATTAGCGGGTTTGGACAATTAGAAGAATTTGTGGTCGTCGCCCTGAACGAAAAATGGGAGCGGGATTTCGGGGAGCGGAAACGGTGGCAGAAACATACATTATTCAATCCAGCATCACAAAAAAACTATAGATGGTATGATTGCCCTTATTGTGGGCAGTTAGCAGGAGAAAATGGACTGACTAACTACTGCCCCAATTGCGGTAAGCCGTTAGACCCGCCAGACCCGCCGGAGGAAACATGACAAATTTTGATTTAGAGAAAATTACCCAGCTGCCGGAACTGAAAGGCGAGTTTTTTTTAACGCCAAAGGAATTCGCCAAAATTGCGGGCATTACCCCCGAATGCGTATACGGCTGGGGGAGGGCGGGCTATATAAAACTTAAGAGATTTAGCCCGCGCCGGTTAATGGTTCCTAAAAGCGAGGTTTTACGGTACTTAAAAGGGGAAATGATGGAGACAAAAAAGTAAAAGTGATGACACTTTGGTGATACCTTTAGTAAAAACGCTATTTTTGGGCTTATTTGGCCTATACCCTGTTGACATATTTTTACCAAAAACGCTATATTTTCATTAGATTTCATCAAGGTTCATCACGCTTTGATTAATTTTTGCGGGCCTTTAGCTCAGTTGGTTAGAGCTGCAGACTCATAATCTGTAGGTCCGGGGTTCAAGTCCCTGAAGGCCCAACAAATACCAGCGCCCGTAAGGGCGTTAATTGAACTAAGTCAGCACGTTGTAGCCCAAATAAGTGCCACTGTATGCCAAGAACGGCGCGAAGGCTTTAGCCTGAGTAGCGGGCGCCAACAAACAGCGCATATAAATATTGACCATCAGTCCGGCGATTACTGTGAAAGAGGGGGGATATGATTCCCCTATGCCTCATGGAATAATTCATCTTGACAATTTACTGATTTTAAGCGATTATTATAATGTGGGTTGTCGCTCTTCGGAGCCAGGCGAATTGAACGCCCCCGTACCCACTGGCAGGGCGGTTTCCTTTTCGTAAAGGATGCCGCCTTTTTTTATTGACGAACGGAGCGAGGTCGCGACCGTGCTTGCACGGACATGACCGAGCGAGTGAGGAAACGAAGGGTTTAATACCCCGCGGCTTGCCGCGGAAAGCCGCCGTAGGCGGTGGGTGCAGGGCTTGCCCTGCGGTATAATACCCTTTATTTTGTTTAGGGTATTGTTTACGTTACGGCGATGGGTTGATATGGACACGGACAACCCTCCGATGTCAACAACAACGGAAATAACGGCATCTATCTTTTCGCCCGAAAAATCCTGGAAAGACTTTGTATAGAGTTTTACTCTGTCATTCCCTTTTTCTGTTTCAATTACCACAACCGGATCGCTCAAAGTTTGATAGACAGCCCCCAAATATTCCTCGCGTCCCCGGGCTTTCAGTTTTTCGTACTGATGTTCTCCCAATTTGACATTTTCAATAGGCGTTTTCACTTTACCGCCCGGAAAAAGCTTCTTGTATGTTTCCCTTGAAAACTCAATTTTTTGCATAGGTACGGCAAATAGCTTCAGTTTTTCCATGAGGCGTGTCATTGTCTGGGCATTATCCTGCGCTTTTTCCCGGCTTATGTTCCACGGTTCGGCCATGTTATCCCCTTATTGTTTTGTTAAAGGAAAGCACCGCGTGGCGGTTTCAGCGGGCGCCAAATCTTAATTCGCAAATCTCAACACCGGTATCACCGGTTCGGTAAGTTCCATCACGGCGGGAAAATCTTCTTTCTGCAATAAAACAGTTTCGCCGTCCATTTGGGCAAGGATGGGATGTTCGCCGGAGAATTCTATGCGGCGGGCGTTGAACAGCATCGCTTCGGGTTTGTCGACATGGGTACCGGCGGCAAAAAGTCCCTTCAGGGCCAGTTTGCGCAGCAGGGGCATCTGCCTGATGGCGCATACGTTACGGTCATCGGGAAGAATTTTTTTTTGGGAACCGTAGGTTCTATGCCCCGATATGCCGACGGCAAGCAGCAGGAGTTTTTCACGTAACGAACAAACTTCCCCGCCCTGCCCGTCCAATGCCCGTACATTGAGATAGCCGACGGTGTACAGGCGGTCGTAAAGCAGCGCGGCAATGTCTACCCAAAGTTTGTAAAAATCGCCGGGGAGTTTTCCTTTCATTTTGTTGGTCATGTGGGTAACAAAAGCGTCGAGGCCCACGGAAAGAATGTTGAAGGCAAGGAAGGGGCCTTTTGATTCGGCCATGCCGCCGGGAGCGGGAATAAGCCGTACTGCGGGGGTTAATTCAATTTGCGACGGTTTAATTAACAGTTCAAGGGCGCGGGCAAGCTGCGGAGAATCCGCGCCGTCATTGCCGGTACCCATAGGAAGGCGGAGAACCGCTGTATTTGCGCGTACTGAGGCGGGTGCCTGGTACAGGGCGGAAAGCGCTTCAAGGCTGGTACCGTCGCCGCCGGCGGTAATGAGCAGGTAAAAGGGCGCGGATTGAGGAGCCGGGGCTTTGCCCAAAGCGGCAGCGGCTTCATTAACCAGAACTTTGGCAATTTCCACAGCGGAACCCGGCCCTTCGGTGGGGACAAGGCCGCAGACGGCAAGCGCGGAGCCGGATTTTACGACAGCCTCCAAAGGGCCGCACTGTTCCCGCAGAGGATTCAATTGCGCCGCCGCGCGGCACTCTTCCAGCGCCCGATGGCTTTTTCTCCACCGCGACGGCATGACAAAGCCGCCCGCGCCGGGGTTGGCGATAACCACCCAGCGCAGCGGCCTGCCCGGAGCAACCAGCGAATGGGCACATATTTCAGCTAACGATTTGGCAAAATATTCCATGCTCATAATTTTTCAATTCATTCGTCTTCGCTCTGATGAAAGGGCAACTCATGCTGCGAGTCCAATTCCTTTGCGCCGGCCAACAGGCGGTTGATGATCTCGCGGTTGTCCAGCAGGTCTGAAATTGAAAGGTCCCGGTGCAAACGGGCGATAACCTGGGCAAAAAGGCTTGAAATATTCACGTTGATATACCATTCGCGTTTAATCACTTCTTCCTGATGAATGGCATTGGTTCCGATGATGCGGTAAAACAGGCCCTCACGGTAGGCATTTTCAAGATGGGTAACCGCCTCGCCCGAAAACAGGGGCAGACTGATTGAACAGATGATGCGGCGGGCGCCGTTCTCCTTGAGTATCTTCATCCCCTTTATCAGGGTTCCCCCCGTACCGAGCATATCATCGGCCATAAAAACCGTCTTGTCTTTCACATTACCCAACAGCCGTATCTGTGAAATATTGGTATGCGACGCATCCTTGCTGATCTTTGAATAATCCCGTTCCTTGTACAGCAGGGCAAGAGGTTTTTTAAGCGCCGAAGCAAAAAATTTATTCCGGTCTACCGCCCCGGTATCCGGCGAAACAACCACAAAATCATCGTTAAGGATTCCATCCATATTGGAAAGGGTTCTGATTATCTGATAACTGGCATGCAGATTTTCCAGCCGCATCCGCGTAAAAGAATTCATTATATCCCGCGAATGGATGTCCAGGGTGATAATGTTGTAAACCCCCAGCCCCTCAAACATTTTTCCGATGCGGGACGCGGTAAGGGCCTCCCTGCCCTTTGCCTTGTGCTGCCGGGCATAAGGGTAATTGGGAATAACCAGCGTTACCTGCTGTGCCCCCGCCTGCCGCGCGGCGTCAATGGTAACAAAGAGCATCATCAGATGATCATTGATTGAAAGTATTTTCCCGTTTTCACAACCCGAAAAACGCAGGGGGTAATGGTTTTCGACATCCTGAAAAATATACACATCCTTGCCCCGGATTGATTCCTGGATTTCCGTTTTGAATTCCCCGTTGGGAAAACAGGTAAATTTTACCGGAATTTTCAGCTTGGGAACGTGGTGCTTGTTTTTTCCGTAAAAAACAACCTCGTTGATAAAGTTAATCTGTTCAATAACCTTTTCGACGTCTATAGCATAGCGCCGGGCAAGTTCCGCCGCGTGCCGTTCATTATAACGGCGGTACAGTTTTTTAAGGTGAACAATCACCTCATCGGCAAACACCTCGCCGCCGGGGCAGGCTATAATGGCAAGTGTCGCCGGATTAGAATATTTCAAAAGGTCTCCCCCTGATCATTCATTAACGCTGACAGGACTTTATACCATAAAAAAGCCTGCAGGTCAAGGCATTAAACCCCACTGCGAATAAAGGCAAAAAGTTTGGAAAACGGTTACGAATGAAGAAAGTGTCACCATCAAACATAGGACGTAGCCAATCAGTACCTTGTATTTTTCCGGTGTGTTATACTATATTTTTCCTACTATGGAAATTGCCTATATCTTTTGTGAACCCGGAATAATCAGAGTTCCTCTTTTCGGCTACGACAAACGCCTCTACCGGTTTTTTCTTGCCCGCGGCGGAAAATGGGATAAGGCGCACAATGAGTTCATATTAGATGAAAATAGAAGCGCCGAACAATTGTGCGGGGATTCCCCGGGAGTTCCTTTTGTGTTGATTAAAGGGCAGTCCCCTGTTTCCGTCAGGGTCTTTGGCTTTTTAGGGCGTCCCTGGGAACAAACCGCCCTTGATAATCAGCAGCGGACAAAATATCCTGTGCCTGTCCAACCGTCCGTCTTGCCTGACCAATTCCCCAAGCACTGGGAAATCAAACTTGAAAACGAGCTTAGATCCAGAAAATACAGCCGCAGCACCATACTTGCCTATATTTACTATAACCGTCTTTTGTGCCGCAGCCTTCAAAAGCCTCCGGAAAGAATTCAATCGGATGATATTAAACAATTTCTTGCTGCTATCGAAAAAGACAGGGATTATTCCGCAGCCTCGCTAAATCTGGCTATCAGCGCCATGAAATTTTTTTACAAAAGAGTTTTACAAAAAGATATTATAAGGGAACAGCGCCGCCCGCACCATGATAGACGCCTTCCCATAGTCCTGTCAAAGGACGAAATCAGGAAAATGCTCATGACCAGGAAAAATTTTAAACACCGCCTTCTTTTGATGATGGTATACGCCTCCGGTCTGCGGGTCAGCGAGGTGGTACGCCTTAAACGCCAGGACATAGACATCGCCAGAAAATTAATTATGGTAAAATCCGGCAAAGGGCGCAAAGACCGCTATGTCATCATGTCGGAAACGGTTATCAAAGTCCTTGCGGATTATTATTCTCGGTATAACATCACCGACTGGCTTTTCAGCGGCGCCGCCCCGAATAAACATTTGGCTGCACGTTCCGCGCAGCATATATTTGAGGACGCGCTCAAAGAATCCAAAATCGTAAAAGACGCCTCAATTCACAGCCTGCGCCACTCTTTTGCCACCCATTTACTGGAAAGCGGCACCGACATCCGCTACATTCAGGAACTCCTGGGACACTCCTCAATCCGCACCACCGAACGCTATACCCACGTCGCCCGCCGTAAATTTCTGGCAATCACCAGCCCCCTTGACACCATAGATGATGAGGAGTAGGGTAAATTATAAAATGGAAACATTAAATGCCCTGGAAAAGGCTATAAAAGGCGAGAATTTACTCAAAAAATATAATCTGGAGAGAATAGGCATATTTGGATCATTCGCTCGTGGTGAAATGGCAAATGATATTGATTTCTTTATTGATCTGGAAAATTATAGCGTCAAAAATCTAATAAACTTAAAAAATGATCTTGAAAAAATAACCGCAAAAGAAGTTGATATAATGTTAAAAAAATATGCAAATCCAATTATTTTATACCGCGCCCAAAAGGATATGGTATATGTTACCCAATGAAAAAAATGACTTGTTATATTTAGTGAACATTTTAGAATATATTGGAAAAATTTGGAACGGAAGCATCTCCTCTTGAGCTGTACGGGAGAATTTACGTGGATAAGCCTCAACCCTGACAATTTCCTCATTTTTGTCATTCTTCCACCATTTTTCCTCCGCTTGACACTATTCCCCAAGAGGGGTAGAGTGTCATATATAACACAGTTTAGGAAATTATATGACGCTTTATGTCATATACAGGTAGTTATATGCCATTTGTCCTAAAATTTGTTTTAGAATAATGGATTAAGGTATGGATGAATAAAGAAATGAGTCAACGGCGCAGTAGACATGGTTTTTGTGTAAATTATGGAATGTATGTTCCATAAAAATATATTAAAGGAGTTTTTATGAAAAACACAATCAAACTTTTTGGGATTGTCGCCATCGTAGCGGCAGTAGGGCTTTTGGTAGTTAGCTGTTTAACCGTTCCAACAAACACATCAATCGATGGTGTTTGGGACAGAGGGGATATTGTTATCACTATTTCTGGTGATACCGCTGTCTTCACGCAGTTTAATCAGAATTATAGGCATATAGAAGTAGTTAATATTGGAATGGTCAATATTGGCGATCAAAACATTAGGAACATTAAGAGAGTAGGTTATTATAGCTTTACTGGTGAGCTTTTATACATACTTTCAGACAAGGATTCAAGTGGTGAAATTATCCGTTACACAGGATTAGATTGGCGTAACTGTACAATCAGTGTATCCACAAGCGGAAAAATAATGACGATAGATGGCGTAGATACTTATACCAAAATGCAGTAATAAGCTGTTATTGGAGTGAAGTACCAAATAAAGTATTTGTGTAATTGTATTGAAAATATTTATTATAAGTATATTAGTGTACGGACAAACGGCATATAACAGGACTGTAACTGTACGCCGCCAGTAGGCGGCTAGGCTACACAAAACCGTGTTCGGGCTACGCCCTCTGCACGGTTTTGTTCCGCCACATTTGGGGCAGGGGTCGTTGCTACGCAACGCCCTATTACCTGCCCCAAACGTCAGTTACAGCC
>JAITCL010000067.1 GCA_031283105.1 Treponema sp.
CGACGAGGTTCGTTCTGCAAGGAAATTATTTAACTGTGGGGTTTACTACCATGTATTCTAAGCGTTACCAGAAATCAACCGCCCTGAAGGGCGGGGTATTAAACCCCACTGCGAATAAACACAGCGCAGCGGCACCCGGCACCAAAAAGCGGCGCATTTACCCCCTTGACAATTCCGCCCCGCCATGATAACATTTTCATAACGCTTGAGTTTCAGGCAAACAACACTTGACACAGGAAGGCAGCCATGATACAATTAAGAAGAGCCGTTCTCCGTTCTCCGTTCTCCGTTCTCCGTTCTCCGTTCTCCGTTCTCCGTTCATAATACATAATAGAAGAAACTTTTCACGTTTAGTTTTTATGCTCGGCACAGTCGTTATTGCCGCCGGCATACTTACCGCGTGTCCCACCGACAGCGGCGGAGGTGATGACGGCGACCCGGAAAGCTTTCTTGGCCTTACCGTTAATAAAACCTTTAGTGGTATAACAACGAGCGAAGCAATTGATTTTACCTACATTGGTAATTCTACATTAAGCGACTTATTTAATCCTGGTGCGGAAGCAAAGCTCACCGCCGACGGGAAATTTACCCTCAAGCTGACAGAACCAAAGACGCTATTAGACGTGACGGATTTTTTTGGTAGTGGACTTACAATAACTGAAGGTTTACAAATTTTAAATATTAGTACGTTATACGATGGCGGTAGCTCAATCTGGACTAAATATATAATGTGGCGAAAGGACGCCAACAATAGTGTGTTGCTTACTTACGCCAACAAAGATGGGTCAATTAAAGGTACTGATAGTTATGGTGATACTGTTAATATTTCGCTTAAAAAAGGATGGAATACGGCAATAGTATCTATGAGTGGCAGCAATGGGACTGCTATATCAGGTAAACCTGACGCTTCATACAAGTGGGTAGTATTAGATAAACCGTAAGAATAATCAACCACGGAGTTTCACGGAGTTTTGCTCCACGCCCTCCGTGGTAAAAATTCTTCATGCGCCGCGGCGCACGGGTCAGGAAACATGGTCAGTGCGGCAATTGTAGAGTTATACTTTTAACCAGAAGTGAAGAATCCTGTAGGGTTCGATGAGAGTGTTTATGCCACCGATTTTTCAAAGTTTATGACCGAGACTTCAGTTTCTGTAGAGGACGCATACCGATCGATCATTTTTTCAAGCCGTGCGGCGATTGTTCCATTGTACCATGTGTTGCCACATTCCGTACAAACATGAGCCGGAACATAGCGGATAACAATAACCCCCTGATCAATGTCTTCGGTATAAGTGACGGTTGTTTCATCCATTTCCGCCTTGCAAATTCCGCATTTCATGATTTATCCCCCGCACAACATGGCTAATTATATTTGGTTTTCTTTTTTATGTAAACACATACGCAGGGTGAAACTCTGTGGTTGATTCTTTTCCCTTTTTTCCGCGGCGCTTTAGCCGCCCCTTGACGAAGCCCCTTGACGGGGCGCTTTTTTACGCTCTTGCCATTTCCCCCCAAAAAGGGTATCATATATCCGCGTTAACGATAAATTATTAAACGGGGGTTTACATGGCAGGCGCACAGGCGGCGGGGGACATTGCATTTCCCCAGGAATTGCTGACTTTTATTGATGAATGGAAGGTAAAACCGGGGAGTCTGATTATGATTCTCCACAAAACCCAGGAAACCTTTGGCTTTATTTCAAAACCGGCGGCGGAACAGCTTTCCCGGCTGACGGGGATTCCCCTCGCCCGGATTTACGGGGTTGTCACTTTTTATCACTTTTTCAAAACTACCAAGCCGGGCAAACACAAAGTTTCCGTATGTTTGGGGACGGCCTGCTACCTGAAAGGCGGGCAGGATTTGATTACCGAGACCCGCAGCCTTTTGGGGCTTGCGCCGGACGCGGTGACCGAGGACGGCCAGTTTTCCGTTGATCCGGTTCGCTGCGTTGGCTGCTGCGGTCTTGCGCCGGTGTTGACCGTGGGCACTGACACCTACGGCAAGCTGACCAAAGATATGCTCCCCGGCATTATCGCCAAATATCAAAATGTCTAGTTAAAGCGGGGAGGTTTTTACGCATTTTACCCTTACCGATTTGGTCGCCGATATTACGCAGAATGGCTGCGAGTCGGGGGCGCGGCTGGTTGAGCTTGAGATAAAAGAAAGCGACCGGGAGTTCCGGTTTTTGGTAAGGGATAACGGCAAGGGCATGACCGCCGAGGAATTGAGCAGGGCCCTTGACCCTTTTGTAACGGACGGGGTGAAGCACCCGCACCGGAAAGTGGGGCTGGGGCTTCCGTTTTTGATACAGACCGCCGAACAGTCCGGCGGGGGCTGGGATGTACAGTCCGAAAAAGGGAAGGGAACTACGGCGACGGCATGGTTCGATACCGGCAATGTGGACACGCCGCCGCTGGGAGATTTGCCGGGTATGTTCAGGACTATCCTGATGTTTGACGGGCCGGATGAAGTAGTGATACGGAGGCGGCGGGACGGCGGGACTTCATTGGATTATGAGGTTCGCAAGTCGGAACTGGTTGAAGTGTTGGGCGGTCTTGAAGATGCGGGATCACTGGCGATGTTGGGCCAGTATCTGCGCTCGCAGGAAGAAGAGGAAGGGGAATAATCCCCATAATTAGATAAGGAGAAAAAACATGGCGAAGATGAGTTTGGAAGAACTGAGAAATCTGCGGGACTCCAAAAAGAACGATTTGCGCAAGCGGGATTCCGAAGGCAAGGAGATTCATGTTATCGTGGGAATGGGAACCTGCGGCATTGCGGCGGGGGCGAAGCAGACTCTGGACGCTTTTATCACCGGGCTGGATGAACACAAACTGGTGGACAATGTAATCGTGCGGCAGACCGGCTGCATGGGGCTGTGCCACTCCGAACCGACGGTTGAGCTTATCGTTCCCGGTATGCCGACGGTTATTTACGGCAGGGTGGATGCTCCCGCTGCAAAGGACATTATTCAAAAGCATATAATCGGCAGGGAACTCCTGAATGACCGTATTCTGGATCGGCCTGCCGTAGACATTATGAAGCTATAAGGGGGAAAAGATGGCGTATAACCACTACATTCTCACCTGCGGTGGTACCGCCTGTGAATCCAACAAGGGAGCTGAAATTTACGAGAAGCTCATTGCTGAAGCGGAGAAACAGGGTGTCAAGGCCGAGGTGCAGATTGTTAAAACAGGTTGTTTCGGGTTCTGCGAAAAAGGTCCTATCGTCAAGGTGCTGCCCGAAGAATCGTTCTATGTTGACGTGACACCGGATGATGCCCAGGAAATTATCGCTGAGCATATCCTCAAGGGGCGCGAGGTCAAGCGGCTTCTCTATAAAGAAGATGAACAGAAAAAAATCCCCGACGCGGTGGAAGATATTCAGTTCTATCAAAAGCAGGTGCGGGTGGTGCTGCGCAACTGCGGCGTTATCAATCCTGAAAATATTGACGAGTATATCGCCCGCGAAGGTTATGCGGGCATGGAAAAAGTTCTGTTTGAATGGAAGCCGGAACAGATTATTGAAGAGATGAAAGTTTCCGGTCTGCGCGGGCGCGGCGGGGCGGGCTTCCCCACTTGGCTCAAGTGGGACCTTGCCCGCAAGGCCCAGGGCGATGTTAAATACGTCATTTGCAATGCCGACGAAGGCGACCCGGGCGCGTACATGGATCGCTCCACCATTGAAGGCGATCCCCATTCAGTAATTGAAGGAATGATAACCGCCGGTAAGGCAATCGGCGCCCATCAGGGTTTTGTGTATATCCGCGCCGAGTATCCCCTCGCCATTGAACGGCTGAAAATCGCCCTCAAACAGGCGCAGGACTACGGCCTACTGGGGAAAAATATTCTCGGTTCGGGCTTCGATTTTGATATTGAGATTCGTCTGGGCGCGGGGGCCTTTGTCTGCGGCGAAGAAACCGCGCTGATTAAATCTGTAGAAGGCAACCGCGGAATGCCCGTACCAAAGCCGCCGTTCCCCGCAAACAAGGGTCTGTGGCAAAGGCCGACAATCATCAACAACGTGGAAACCTTTGCCAATGTTCCGGTGATTACCGCCAAGGGCGGGGCATGGCTTGCCAGGCTTGGAACTGAAAAATCCAAAGGAACGAAGGTTTTTGCCCTTACCGGCAAGGTCAAGAATTCCGGCCTGGTGGAAGTGCCGATGGGAACCACCCTGCGGGAAATTATTTTTGAAATTGGCGGCGGGATTAAGGATAAGAAAAAATTCAAAGGCGTACAGACCGGCGGGCCTTCCGGCGGTATCCTTACCGAGAAATCGCTTGACCTGCCCATTGATTTTGAAACATTAACGGCAAACGGCTCCATGATGGGTTCCGGCGGCATGATCGTCATGGACGAGGACGATTGTGTGGTTGACGTGGCGCGCTTCTATATGGACTTCTGCGTTGACGAAAGCTGCGGCAAATGTTCCCCCTGCCGCATCGGTACCACCCAGATACTCCACCTGCTGGAAAAAATCGCCAACGGCAACGGCGAAGAATCCGATCTTCAAAAACTTGATGAAATCGGCGTAGCCATGACCAAGGCAAGCCTCTGTATGCTCGGCGGTTCGGCGGCAAATCCCACCTTGTCTACGGTCAAGAATTTCCGTGAAGAGTACCTTGAGCATATCCGCGACAAAAAATGCCGCTCCGGCAAGTGCAAAAATCTGGTGCGCTTCCACATTGATCCGGCAAAATGTATCGGCTGCGGCGTCTGCGCCAAAAAGTGTCCCGCCAACTGTATCGCGGTTGAGGATGCTTCCAAATATCCCGACAAGAAACGGCCTCCGTATATTATCAATCAGGGAGACTGTCTCAAATGCGGTGAGTGTATGAAAGCCTGTAAATTTGGCGCTATTTCACGGGGTTAAAAAAGGAGTATATAGATGATAAACCTAAAGATAAACGGCATTTCGGTTCAGGTTGAGGAAGGGACGACCGTCCTCAATGCTGCCAAAAAAGCGAATATAAAAATTCCCACCCTGTGCTACAATCCCGACCTTTCCGCGTGGGCTTCCTGCGGCCTCTGTATTGTCCGCATAGCCGGCGGGGCAAAAATGGTGCGGGCCTGTACCACGCCGGTAGACGGGAGTCTGGAAGGCAAGGAAATCATTACCCATGACGCGGAAATTATCGCCACGCGGCGTGTCGTGCTGGAATTGATTCTTTCCAATCATCCCAATGACTGCCTCCAGTGCCCCCGCAACGGCAACTGCGAACTTCAAACCCTTGCGGCGGAATTCGGCATACGCGAGTCGCCGTACAAAAAAGTAATGAACGGGATTCCCGTTGATGATTCCAATCCGGCGATTGTTCTTAATCCCGAAAAGTGCATACGCTGCGGCAGGTGCGTTAAGGTCTGCCAGGAAGTGCAGAATGTCTGGGCGCTGGCATTTTTAGGCCGGGGCATCAAGGGAAAAATCGCCAGCGCCGCCGACGCGCCGTTAGGTGAAAGTCCTTGTATCAAGTGCGGCCAATGCGCCGCCCATTGCCCGGTCGGGGCAATTTATGAACGGGACGATACGATAAAGGTCTGGGACGCTTTGCACAACCCCGCCCTTCATACCGTCGTGCAGATCGCCCCGGCGGTTCGGGTCGCGTTAGCCGAAGAATTCGGCCTTGAGCCGGGAACGGTGTTTACCAAAAAAATCTACGCCGCGCTCAGGCGGCTCGGTTTTAAGACCGTGTTCGATACTAACTTCTCCGCCGATTTAACCATCATGGAGGAAGGTTCGGAACTGGTTAAACGTTTGGGCGAAAAAGGCAGCGTAATCCCCCTGATTACTTCCTGCTGTCCGGCCTGGGTTGATTATATGGAAAAATATTACGCCGATATGATTCCCAATTTCTCAACGGCGAAATCGCCCCAGCAGATGATGGGCGCGATGATAAAGGCGTATTGGGCGGACAAGGCGGGAGTCGCCCCGGAAAAAGTGTATTCGGTTTCGGTGATGCCCTGTACCGCCAAGAAATGGGAAACCCGCCGCAACAACGACATGAAAAGCGCCGGGAAATTCCTGGGCAAGGAAACCGGCTATGATGTGGACATTGTGATTACCACCCGCGAACTTGCCCGCATGATCAAGCAGGCGGGCATTGACGTACTGAATCTTGCCGATGAGGAAGCGGACAGCCCGCTGGGGCCGTACACCGGCGCGGGCACCATTTTTGGCGTTACCGGCGGCGTTATGGAAGCAGCGGTTCGCAGCGCCTACTACCTCGTGACCAAAAAAGAACTGTCCGATGTAAACTTTAAACCGGCCCGCGGCCTTGAAGGCGTTAAGGAAGCGGAAGTTGATTTCGGTAACGGAACCAAAATCCGCATCGCCATTGCCCACCAGATGGGAAACATTGCCGCAGTGCTGGATAAGTTACGCGCCGCGCGGAACGCCGGTCAGGAACCCCCCTATCATTTTATTGAGGTTATGGCCTGCCGGGGCGGATGTATTGCCGGCGGCGGCCAACCCTACGGCGCTACCGATGAAGTCCGCACACAGCGTACCGGCGGCCTTTACGAAGATGACTCAAAATCTCAATACCGCTGTTCGCATCAGAATCCCTTCATCAATCAGGTGTATAAGGAATTTTTGGGAGCGCCCGGCGAACATAAGGCCCATGAACTCTTGCATACCAAATACGTAGAGCGGGAGCTGTACGTCAAATAATTTTCAGGAGGAATCTTATGGAAAAGGTATTCAAACTCAAGGCGCATGGAACCACGTTCCAGCGGGAAGTTGTCGCCGGTCTCACCACCTTCTTAACTATGGCCTACATTCTGGCGGTTAATCCGGAAATGTTAAGCAAAGCAGGTATGCCGTGGGGTGGAGTTTTTACCGCCACGGTCATTGCTTCGGCCCTTGCCACGCTGGTCATGGCGTTTACCGCCAATTTGCCCATAGCCCTTGCCCCGGGTATGGGGCTTAACGCATTCTTTACCTATGCTGTTGTTCTTGGCATGGGTTACTCCTGGCAGATCGCCCTGACCGCGGTTTTTCTTGAGGGTATTTTATTCATCATCCTGTCTTTGTTAAAAGTACGCGAGGCGATCATCAACGCAATTCCGGTAAACCTGAGAAAAGCGGTGGCAGTAGGTATCGGCCTCTTTATCGCCCTTATCGGTTTTGCCAATGCGGGTATCGTTGTTGGTGACACCGGCACAGTAATTGGGCTGGGAAATGTAACGATGGGCGCGCCTTTGCTGGCATTGCTGGGTCTTATCATTATGATTGTTCTGTTTACGCTTAAAATTCCCGGATCGATTCTTCTGGGCATTATAATCACCACCATTATTGGAATCCCCTTTGGTATAACCAACATTCCCAAAGGCTGGTCGCCGGTAAGTATGCCTGCCGCGCCCCTGTTCTTTGCTTTTGACTTTACTCCCGAATCGATACTTACCTTTAAATTTTTTATCGTCTTTTTTACGTTTCTGTTTGTTGATATTTTTGACACGGTGGGAACTCTGGTAGGTGTAACTACCCAGGCGGGTTTGATAGACAAAAACGGAAAAATCCCCCGAGTAAAACAAGCCCTGCTTGCCGATGCGGTAGGGACGGTCGCCGGAGCCGCGCTCGGTACTTCAACTGTTACCAGTTATGTGGAAAGCGCCGCAGGGGTTGCCGCCGGAGGGCGCACCGGGCTGACATCGTTTATGACCGCCATACTGTTCCTGCTGGCCCTGTTCTTCTCGCCGTTCTTCCTGCTTATTCCTTCCGCGGCTACCGCTCCGGCTTTGATAATGGTCGGTTACCTTATGCTCAAACCGGTAACAACCATTGACTTTACCGATCCGACCGAAGGCATCCCCGCCTTCCTTGCCATTATCATGATGCCTTTTGCCTACAGTATCGCCGACGGTATTGTATACGGAGTCCTTGCCTATGTGGTCCTTAAAGTTGCGGCGAATAAATTCAAGGATATTTCAATCGTTACCTGGATTTTGTTTGTCGTTTTCCTGTTGCGTTTTGTGTTGAAATAGGGAATGTGTGACCGATCAGGAAATTCTTAGCCGAATCGATCATACGCTGTTAAAGGCGACCGCCTCATGGCAGGAGATAAAAATCCTCTGCGATGAGGCGGTTTTTTATAAAACCGCGGCGGTCTGCATTCCCCCATCGTATGTACAGCCGGTATATGCTGAATATGGGAAAGACATGGTTATCTGCACGGTGATTGGCTTCCCGCTGGGCTACAGTGCTACCGCCGCGAAAGTTACGGAAACGGAACATGCGCTGAAAGACGGAGCCGCCGAAATTGACATGGTAATCAATATCGGCGATGTCAAAAACAGCCATTTTGATTCGGTGCATGATGAAATAAAAACCATAAAAACGCTCTGCGGGGAAAAAATCCTCAAAGTCATTATAGAAACCTGTTACCTCAGCGAAGAAGAAAAAATCCGTCTTTGCGGCATTGTCACCGCAGCCGGGGCGGATTTTATCAAAACTTCAACCGGTTTTGGGACTGCCGGCGCGGCCATTTCTGACATCACACTCTTTCGGCAGCATATTGGCCCACATGTCAAAATAAAAGCCGCCGGCGGAATTAAAACCCGCGAAGACCTGGAAGCCTTTATCGGCGCCGGCGCTGACCGCATCGGTACCAGTTCCGCGGTCAAGCTGCTGGCCTGAAACGGCGCATCGTTAACCGCGGAATTTCCAAAAATGATTAAAAATGTTCATTTTTATTTTTTCAAATATGGTAAATTTTTCTATAACTATATAAGGAGATTTTATGTTATACACACAGGGAAAAACGGATTGCAAGCCAGGTGAAGTTGGCTATGATGAACAACGGCTTGATGTGCTGAACCGCCACCTTCAGCGCGTTATTGATGACGGCGAAATTCAATGCGCAACCTATTGCGTGTCGCGTAAAGGCAAAATTTTCGCTCATGGCGCGATTGGGAAAAAATCGTTTCGCAAGGATGACGATACTCCGGTACAGCCGGATTCTGTTCGGTACATTGCGTCAATTACCAAACTATTTACCGCCGTGGCAATAATGAAACTGGTAGAGGACGGCGTTACACGACTGGACGTACCGGTTGGCGAAATCCTGCCGCAGTTCAACACGCCGCCGTATAACGGCGTCACGCTGTTTCAGCTTTTAACCCATTCTTCGGGAATGCATGCGGACGGCGGATGTTTTGAAAATAAATATCAAACCAATTATTGGAACTTGATAGAGGGCATGCATAAACTGCATGATCAAAAAAAAGACGGGGAATTTGACTGGTTAACAGCGGCGTTAAGCACAATAGGCAACGGTTTCCGCATCAAACCAGACACCGAATGGGCGTATTGCAGTTTTGGGTTTGTCATTCTGGGAGCGGTTATCGAAAAACTTACGGGTATCCACGCCCATAAGTATATCGAGGACAATATCTGCAAACCGTTGGACATGAAAGATACCGCCTTTGAGCTTACTCCTGAGAAAGCAAAGCGTTCTATTGTTTCAGATGAAGAAGGAGAAAAGTTCATAAACAGCATAATTAACAATACCTATGAACCCTACTGGATTGGGGAAAAACTTAAAATTCCCTCGACAGGAGGCGGTTTGGATTCAACGGTTTACGATCTTAACCGTTTCGGGAATATGATAATTTCAGGCGGGACGTTAAACGGAGCGCGTATTCTTGGTAGAAAAGCCGTTGAAAAAATGACGACGGTCGTGTCGGAGCTTCCTAATTTCACATGGAACGCAAATGAGAAAAAACGCTACTACGGCGTTGGTTTTGACATGCGGCACGGTCCCGCATTTACATACTCGCAAGGCACTGTCATGCATGAAGGTTCGGGGGCGTGTTCACTGGACATCGATCCAAAAGAAGAACTTGTTGCGGCGTGGATAGTGCCCTTTGCCAAAGAAGGATGGTTTTCACGGGCGTTATATAACGTGCAAAATATTATTTGGTCGGGTATAATATAACAATAAGGAGTTTAACAGGATGGCGGAAACCGTTTGTCATGGTTTACAGCTTATAACCAGCTCGGGAAAAGGGGATATTGAAACCGTCAAATCTTTATTGAAGAAAGACGTTTATATTCACGCCCAGGACAAAGAAGGAAGATGCGCCCTTGTTGCCGCCGCTTATAACAACCATCTGGAAATTGTCGATTTATTGATTGACGCGGGGGCGGACGTAAACATGAAAGACAATACCCTGCAAAGCGCCTATTTAATCTCGACATCCGAAGGCTATACAGAACTGTTGAAAAAAACACTCAAAGCCGGGGCGGACGTTCACTGTACGGACAGTTACAACGGCACGGGCCTAATTCGCGCCGCCGACCGTGGTCATGTTGAAATCATAAGGGAACTTTTAAAGACGGATATCCGTGTAAATCATATTAACAA